>CAZYLJ010000159.1:0-2531 GCA_964648555.1 uncultured Acutalibacter sp. | reverse complement strand
GGGCGATCTGGGAGACCTCCAGGGTGTGGGTCATGCGGGTGCGGTAGTGGTCGCCCTCCGGGGCCAGGAACACCTGGGTCTTGTGCTTCAGCCGCCGGAAGGACTTGCAGTGGATGACCCTGTCCCTGTCCCGCTGATAGGGGGTGCGCAGGGGACATTCCTCCTCCGGCCGCTGCCGCCCCCTCGTCTCCGCTGAAAAGGACGCCCAGGGGGCCAGAGTTTTCTTTTCCAGCTGCTGTATCTCTTCCCGTACCGTCATGCTGTCACCCCCGTTGGCTTTCAAAAGGCAAGGCCGTGCTTTGCTCTTACCTTTTTATACGGTTTTCTTTTGCAAAATACTTCTCATTTTCAAAATCTTTTTCAAAAATTTTCAGGAAAAGGCGAAAAAGCGCTTTCCTTCCTCCAAAAGCCGGCATTTCCCGCCGGTGGCGTCGTCCAGGCGGCGCTTGAGGGCTTCCAGCAGGGATGGCTCCAAATGAAAGCGCAGGGTGACGTTTTCCAGAAACTCCGTGTCGTCGATGACGCCGCCACATTCCGGCACGGCGGCCTGCACCCGGCCATAGGAGGAGTAGTCGCAGGCGGCGGACAGCAGCAGGCACTCTTTCATGGTGACCTTCCCCGCCGCCGCCAAAGCGATGGACGCTGTGTGGGAATAGGCCCGGATGAGTCCCCCGCCCCCCAATAAAATGCCGCCGAAATATCGGGTGGCCACTACGGCCACATCCACCACCCCCGCCTTCTTCAGGGTGTCCAATACCGGGATGCCGGCGGTACCCTGGGGCTCGCCGTCGTCGGAAAACCGCCGGATGCCGCTTTCCCGCAGGATATAGGCGTACACGTTGTGGGAGGCGTCCCAATATTTTGTTTTCATCTCGGCGAGAAAGGCCAGGGCCTCCTCCTCGGTCCTCACCGGGCAGGCCGTGCCGATGAACCGGGATCTCTTTTCGACAAATTCGTCCGCGGCCTTTTGGGAGATCGTAAGATACTCCATAGCTGTCCCTCACTAGATTTTGAAATAAAGAAAACAGGCGGTACATCCGTACCGCCCGATGGTCGCCCATTTACTTCTTGCCGTCGGTCATGCCGTAGCGCTTCTTGAACATATCCACGCGGCCGCTGGTATCCACCAGCTTCTGCTTGCCCGTGAAGAACGGGTGGCACTTTGAACATATTTCGACTTTGATATCCTTCTTTGTGCTGCGGGTTTTGATGACGTTGCCGCAGGCGCAGGTGATGGTGGTCTCCTGATAGTCGGGATGTATATTCTGCTTCATTCTCTTTTTCACCTCTTTACGGGCATAGTATTCCTGAGACTAGGTTATTTTATCACACAGAAAGGGAAAAAGCAAGAGAAAATTTATTGCCTGTCCAGATAGTCGATGTATTCCTCCAGACACATGGAGCGCTGCTGCATGGCGGCGGCGCACTGACTGCCCACATAGCGGATGACGGTGGGGTCCGGCTGGATGCCGGTGAAATCCTCCTTATATTCCGGGAAGCGGAACACAAAGCCGTACTTGCCCATGTTGTTTTTCAGCCAGGAGTAGGTGCGGGAATCCGCAAAGGTGGCAGGGTCGCCGTCTAAGCGGACGCACATGCCGCTTTGAAAGTCGCTCTCCCCCGCCTCAGGCTCGATGGAGGCCGCCTCCGCCCTTGCCATCACCGTGCTGAGAGACTTGCTCTCGCTCAGCTCCTTCACCTTGTCCTCAAAGCGGGTCTCCTGCTCTTCATAGGAAACATACCCCTGGGTGAAGACCAGGGCCAGGCCCTCCTCCCTGGCGGCGGACAGCAGCAGCCGCAGGGCCGGGGCGATCTTCCTGTCCACCCGCACGCCCCCCACCTCTTCCAGCTCCGGAACAAAATCCGCTTCCGCAGGGGAAGACGCGTTGACCACAAAGAGGCACTCCTCCCGGCTGTAAATGGCAAGGCCCATTTCGTCGTACTCCAGCACCGATGAAGAAAGAGGCGCGGAGGAAAGGGCGGAGCCCTCCGGCTGAGAGGACGCGGTGCTCACGGAAAGCTCCTGCCGGAACCAGGGGGCCAGATAGTACAGGAACACTGTGACAGCCATCACGCCAAACAGGACAAGGGCCAGGCCCAGCACCACCCGCATCCAGGCTTTCAGCCGGCGGGCGGACCGATGCTGCAGCTGCTTTTCCCGGGAAACGAAAATATTGCGGCCCACGGGGCTCAGGTCCAGCCGGTGGTCCGTGTTTTTCAGTGTGCCGTATTTTTTGCGACGGTAAGCCATAGCGTTTCCTTTCCGTACCGATTGTTTATTCCGTGAGGTTGTCATAGCATAGGCGCGGAACGCGCCCACTGATTGGAGAAGCGCGGCGCCGCAAAGCGGCGGGAAGGCGCTTCCATGCGCCGACAGCGGTTCTCCCCAATGATTGCCTTGCAATCATTTTATCATGATTGAGCCGCTTGCGGCTCGTCCCCTGGCATTTGGCCCTTGAGGTCAAATGCTCCATGTTACAATGTTCTCCGGAATTCCCGGAATCTTCGATTCCGTTGGAATTCCGTGAGGT
>CAZYLJ010000158.1:0-2704 GCA_964648555.1 uncultured Acutalibacter sp. | reverse complement strand
CGGAGCCGGAGTGGCCGATGATGCAGATGTCCTCGTCAAAGTCGATGGAGTACATTTCGGAAAGCTGCCCGGTGCCGGAGATGGTCTTTAAAATGCTCATGGCCATTGCCACCTTGATGTCGCCCTCCACGGCGCAGGCGGTGCCCTGCTTGATGAGCATGGAGAAGGCGGGGATGAGCATGCTGTCCAGCCTGCCGGCCACGCCTTGGGCGAAGCCGTCATAGTGAGAGGCCACAAAGGCGATGTTCTCCTCCTTGACCCAGCGCTCGAAGGCCACCACGTATTTTGCCATGTCCCGGACCTTTTCCACGGTGCCGCCGCCCTCGATGTCGAAGGTGTTCAAAATATCCTCCGCCTTGGCGCGGATGGCGGCTTCATCGGTAACATCGTCGGCGATGGCCCACATCTTTTCCCAGTCAAACTGCTTGGTGTAAAGCCACATCCGATGGTACAGGTTCGTCTCGTCGATATACAGGTCCATCATGCCGGGGTAGGGCCTGCCGATCTGGGCCAGGTTCGTGTCCCGGAAGCGTCTGCGCACCTGTGCGGCCCGGCACCAGTCCTCTATCTCAGCCTGGGCGGCGGGGTCGCCGCCCTCCACCACCCCGGTGATGACGGCGTGCCGCTTCCCCGCCCGCTCCAGGTCGGCCACCATTTCGCCCACGGCGCCGCAGGCGTACAGCTTTCCCAGCCAGGTGGGGGTGTCGGTGTGCTCATAATCGGGGGCCTTCTTCTTTTGCAGGTTCACCAGCACCACTGGCACATCCAGATCCCGCACGGCGGGCAGCATGTTGTAAGAGGTGGCGTAAGTGAGCAGCTGCAGGATGACCAGATCCACGTCCGCCGCCCGGAACTTGTCCCCGGCCGCCGCGGACTGCTCCTTTGTGGTGACCAGCCCACCGTCGATGAGTTCCACCGAGTCGGGGATGCGTTTTTTAAAATCCGCATACTGCCCTTCAAACTCCGGCACCAGGCCGGGGAACTGAGGCAGGTATGCCCCCAACGCGATGGCGAACACGCCCACCCTTGCCTTTGTTTCCACTAACATATGGTATCCTCCTTCTTGTTTTGTGAAGCGTCGGTTTCGAAAGAGCCTGTTTCCCGCGAGGCGGACATTCCCACAGCCGGCGGGTTTAGCTGGATCTTCAGGTTGCCGATGGCCGTGGCCTCCATGGGCAGGGCGATGACCTGCTTGCCGGTGGCCCGGGCCGTGGCCTCGTTGAGAAACCTGTTTTTCGCCCCGCCGCCCACGATATAAAGCCTGTCATAGCGCCTGCCGGTGTTCCGCTCCAATTCTTCCAGGGCCCGCCGGTAGCTTTCCGCCAGGGAGAGGTAGGCGCAGCGGAAGTAGTCCGCCGTTTTTTGTGGCCCTCCACTGAAGCCGCCGTCAACGGCCAGGGCCCTGTCAAATGCGGCTTTCATGCTTTTCGGCGCCACAAACGCCGGGTCATTGGGGTCGATCAGGCCGTCAAAGGTGCTTTCCGGTACCTGTGCGTCCAGCGTCTGGAAATCTGTTTCCGGGGCCAGCTCGTCCTTCAGGCGGTTCGTCAGCCAGTTGCCCATGATGTTCTTCTGGTAGCGGTTGTAGCCGACCCCGCCCTCGTTAGAGTAGTTGGCGCGTTCGCTTCTTTCGTCGGTGAGGGGCCGCTCCGTTTTGACGCCCAGCAGGCTCCAGGTGCCGGAGGAGATGTAGGGCTGGTTCCCCTCCATGGGGATGCCCTCCACCGCGGAGGCGGTGTCGTGAGTGGCGCAGAGAACGGCCGTAACGCCCCGGTATTTGCCAATCACCGTACCCGGCTTCTGCAGGGGCCTGAAAAACTGCCGCGGCAGCCCCAGGCGCCGGATCAGCTCAGGGTCGTACTCCCCGGTTTGGGCGCTGACCAGCCCCGTGGTGGTGGCGTTGGTGTATTCATGGCTTTTCACGCCGGTGAGCTTATACAGCAGATATTCCGGCACCATGAGAAACCCGTCGGCCTTTTCCAGCCGTCCGGCCAGCTTGTCGGCATAGAGCTGATAGATCGTGTTGAAGGGCTGGAACTGGATGCCGGTTCTTCTATACAGCTCGGAGAAGGGCACCTTCTCGTGGACCTTGGGGATGACCGTCTCGGTACGACTGTCCCGGTAGGCGCAGCAGGGCCAGAGCTCTTTGCTGCCGTTGAGCAGAACGTAATCCACCGCCCAGGTGTCTATGGAAAAGCTCTCGATCTCATAGCTCTCCCGGGCGATGGCGATGCCCTTTTTTACGTGCTCCAGCAGGGCGGCCATGTCCCAAATGAGATGACCGTCCTGCGCAACTGCCCCGTTGGGAAAGCGATAGACCTCTTTTGCTCTGATCTGCCCGTCCTCTTCCCAGCCGACAATGTGCCGGCCGGAGGACGCGCCGATGTCAATGGCCAGCGCGTATTTCATGTTGAGTTCACCTCAAATAGTAGAATAGCATGTCCCGGGCAAAACGGCAAGCGGAAAATGGCCGCCGGCCGAGAAAAAAGGCGAGCCCAGGAAAATCATTGCGGCGGACCCCGCATACAAAACGCCCCACATCCGCAAAAAGATTATTGAAGACAACGGGTGCTGTCAACTGCTTACAAGCTCTCCAAACGATGAAAGGCGGGCTTGAGCGGCGGAAGTACATCTACGATGAATATTACGACTGTGTGATTTGCCCTGAATACCAGATCCTGCCATACAGTACGACCAACCGGTT
>CAZYLJ010000157.1:0-2904 GCA_964648555.1 uncultured Acutalibacter sp. | reverse complement strand
GCAGGCCTCCCGCACCTCTACCCGAACTGTCACGTCCGGCTGGTGGACATTTACGCTCAGGTGGGGGAACTGCTCCAACAGATAGGCGCCCACCTGAGCCGAGATCTCCGGGGATTTGTAGGGGAAGCTCTTGTCGCTGCGCTTGCACTCTACCTTAAAGCACCTGACCTCCTCCAGGGTATCCCGCAAATATTCCGCCGCCTGGCGGCAGATGGCGGGCAGCTCCTTCTCCGTCTCGATAGCCCGGGCGTACCCCACCACGCCGAAGATTTTCCGGCATCTCTCCTCCGCCAGATCCAGATCGGCCTGGTCGTTCTTTGGCTGGACATACACCGTGGACTGCAAAGAAGTGACGGCAAATTCCCCGGCGTCTGATAAGCGGCGGCGAATGGTTTTCAGCAGGGCGTCCTCAAAGGTCCTACGATTCAAGCCCTTCAGGGCGATCTCCCCGAGCTTCAGCAAAATGACTTCCCGTGACATGTTGATGTTCCTTTCTCAGCTTCTGATAGCTTCAAGACCGGCCCTTAAGCCTTCCACAAGCGCGTCCACATCCGCTTTTGTAGAGAACCTGGAAAAGCTCACCCGAAGGGCGGAGGCGACCCGCTCCTTCGGCAGGCCCATGGCCGTCAGCACGTGGCTGGGCCTCAATTTGCCGCAGGCCGAGCCGGAGGACACGTACACCTCCCGCTCTGACAGGAAGTGCAGCATGGTCTCCGCCCGGACGCTCCCGGCGGAAAAGTTCAAAAGGTAGGGCAGGGCGTCCTCCGGGGAGTTGAACGCGACCCCCGGCAGCTGGGAGAGCTTTTCCCGCAGCAGGCGGTTGAGATGTTCTATCCCCGGCAGAGTTTCCTCCGGCAGGGGGAGGCGGCGGGCGGCTTCTCCGAAGGCGCACAGAAGCGGGACGCTTTCTGTGCCGGAGCGCGTGCCGCGCTCCTGCCCGCCGCCGAATGTTCTTGGCACCAGCCGGACGCCTTTTTTCACGTAAAGCGCCCCGGCCCCCTTCGGCCCGTGGATCTTGTGGGCGCTGATGGTTACAAGATCCGCCCCCAGCCTTTGCGGGGTGAACGCGAGCTTGCCGAAAGCCTGCACGGCGTCCGTGTGGAGCAGGGCGGGGGCCTTCTTCCGGCGTATGACCCTCGCCGCCTCCCGCACCGGCAGGATAACGCCGGTCTCATTGTTCACCATCATCATGCTGACAAGGACAGTTTTCTCGTCAATGGCGGCATCCAGCTGCTCCGGGGCGATATGCCCGGCGCTGTCCGGCTTCAGGTACAGTACCTCAAAGCCCTGCTTTTCCAGCTCCCGTAAGACGTTTAAGACGGAATCGTGCTCGATCTCCGTGGAGACGATCCTGTTGCCTCTGCGCCGCAGAGAATTGGCAGCCCCAAACAACGCCAGATTGTTGCTTTCTGTGCCGCCGGAGGTGAACACGATCTCCTCTGTCTGGGCCCCCAGCTTGTCCGCCACGGCGCTCCTGGCGTCCTCCAGAGCCTGCTTGGCCCGGAATCCCCTGCTGTGTAAGCTGGAAGGGTTACCGTATTCCTCCGTCATCATCAACATGGCCTTTTGGGCGGCCTCCGGCAGGACGGGCGTGGTGGCGGAATTGTCAAGATAGTGTTCCATGGCGCGCTCCCTCTCAATTACAGATTCCAAACGCTATTTTAGCATTATCCGGGCAAAAAGTCCAGAGCACAGCGCAGACTGCCGGGCCCTCCGGGGAATTTTCATTTTGCGGCAAGCTGGTTTACTTTGGCGGCAAAGAGCCGGGCCAGGTGCAGCTGCTCGTAGTATATGTCGGTGAGCATCCGCACCTCCTGCCGGCGCAGCAGCTCCCGCTCCGTCTCCCGGAAGGTCTGGCCATTCAAAATTTCCAGCCGCCCCTTGATGGCCGCACATTCTGCCTCGGCCTCACGCCGCAGCTTCCCGTAGTCAAAGGCCTCGCAGGGCGCTTCCCAGCCCTCCAGCGTCTTTCTCTCTTTTTCCATTTTGATACGCCTCCCACAATGCATTTCTTCCATAAAAGGAAGTCCGTGCTTGATGGTATATCATTTTAAGGAAGTTGTCAAGAGAAATTCGCAAAATAAATTTCATTTTAAGGAAATTTTATCCTTGACAAAGGGAACAATCTGTGGTAAAATTCCTTCCATAAAAGGAAAAGAAGGTGTGCGCATGAGCATGACCATTGGCCTGGAAAAGATCAACCAGTTGAAGAAGGAGCGGGGCTGGACCAACGCCCAGCTGGCGGAGCTTGCCGGCCTGCCCCGCAGCACCGTGGACAAGATCACCGCGGGCATCAACACGAACCCCAAGCTGCAGACCCTGAAAGCCATCTGCGGGGCGCTGGGCTGCCGCCTGTCGGATCTGACCGACGAGCCCGCCCCCAGGCAGGAGCTCAGCGGGGAAGAGCGGGAGCACATGAAGAAGTACCGTGTGCTGGATGTACACGGCAAGCGCGTGGTGGACAGCGCCCTGGAGCTGGAGTACGACCGCATGACCCACATCGTGGAACGGGAGCAGAAGGGCTGGGTCACCTATATCAACTGCTACGATCTGGCGGTCAGCGCCGGCACCGGCGAGCCCATGGGCGACACCGACTATGTGTACAAGCTGGAGATCCCCACTCAGCGGGTGCCGGAGAACGCCCATTACTGTGTGCGGGTCAACGGCAGCAGCATGGAGCCCGCCTATAAGGACGGGGACATTGTCTTTGTCCAACGGCTGGAGGATCTGCGGGAGGGGGAGATCGGCGTGTTCGCCTTAAACGGCGAGGGCTACATGAAGCGCCTGGGGCAGGGCCGGCTCCTTTCCCTGAACCCGGAGTACGGCCCCATCCTCATCCACGACTACGACGACCTGCGCTGCCAGGGCCGGGTACTGGGGAAGATATAACATCCCGGGGCGGGG
>CAZYLJ010000156.1:0-2947 GCA_964648555.1 uncultured Acutalibacter sp. | reverse complement strand
ATCAGATCCAAAAACTGCATGCCCCGGCCAAGATACCGTTTGGCAATGCTGACCACCAGCCGGAGGTTTGCCTCGGAAAGGCGCTTCTTGGCGGCGTCGTCCCCGTTGGAGATGCGCACCGCCAGCTCGATCTCCTCCTCGGGAGTCAGCAGGGGCACCCGGCCGATCTCCTTCAAATACACCTTCACCGGATCGTCGATGGAAATGCTTTCCGCGTTGGCGCTGGAATCGACAGTCTCGCTGCCCTCCACCTCTTTGGCAAGCTCCGCGTCGTTGATCTGGATGTCGTCGAAATCCTCCACGATCTCCACGCCCTGGGCTTCCAGGGTATCGTAGAACTTCTCAATTTGCTCCGGGTCGAACTCCAGCTCGCCCAGTGCGTCAAGTATTTCCTTTGTGCTCAGCTGCCCTTTGCTTTTCCCAAGCTCGAGCAGGTCCTTGATCACCGCTTTTTTATCCGTCTGTACCGCCATTGTTACCATTCCTTTCTTTCCCTCTATTTCCGTTTTTGTTCGCTCAGCGCTTTCATATATTCCTGCAGGTCCGCCGCCGTGGCGCCCCTGATTTTCTCCGGCGTGAAAAAGCCCTTGCTTTCCGTCAGCATCTCCGCGTATCCCTCCGCGTCCTTCCAGGTGGGAGGCACACTGCTGTGCTCGGCCAGGATGCGCGTCAGCTCCGACACCTCGTCCGCCGTCATATCCTCCGACAGATCGGCGAGAGAGACGTCGCCATGTATAGTTTTACCCAATAAAATATCGTATACTCTGCGGTCCCACTGGGTCACAAAGCTTTCGGGCGGGACCAGCTTTATCAGTTCCTCCCGCTTGTCCGGGTTGTTATAGAGGTAGGCGATGATGCCCTCCTCCGCCAAAGCGGCTTTCAGGTTTTTTTCCTTTTCCCGGTTCAGGGTGGTTCGGGCCGCGGTCACCCGGTTCTGGGCCTTGAGCAGCTCCTTCCGCTTCCGCTTGCCGATCTGCCGGGCGGCGCGCTGCACGGCCTCGTCGATGTGCTCCCGCTTGACGCCGGTCTCACTGGAGAGCTTTCCGATATACACGTCCCGCTCCATGCTCTCTAAGGGGGCCAGCACCTGCTCCACGGCCGCGCGAAGATACTGGTACTTCTCATCCTCCTTTGTAAGGTCAAAGCCCTCCCGCACCTTTTGCAGCCGGTACTCCGTGTCGCTGCCGCCGGACTCCAGCAGCTGCTTAAAGCGGGCGGGGCCGTCCTTGCCGTTGGCCCTGATGAATTCGTCCGGGTCCTTGTTGCCCGGCACGGTGATGACCTTGACCCGCAGGCCGGTGTTCTTCAAAATGGGGATGGCCCGCTGGGTGGCAATCTGGCCCGCCGCGTCGGAGTCGTAGCAGATGACGGCCTCGTCGGCGTAGCGGCGGATGATGCGGGCCTGCTCCTCCGTCAGGGAGGTGCCCAAAGAGGCGATGGCGTTTGTAAAGCCCGCCCGGTGCAGGGCAATGACGTCCATGTAGCCCTCGGCCAAAATAAGCGTGCGGGAACCGGAATCCTTGGCGAAGTTCATGGCGAACAGGCCGCCGGACTTGTGGTACACCGGGGTGTCCGCCGTGTTGATGTATTTGGGCTTTTCGTCTGTCAAAACGCGGCCGCCAAAGGCCACCACGTTGCCCCGCAGGTCAAAAATGGGGAACATGACCCGGCCCCGGTAGCGGTCATACAAATTGCCCTTTTGCGACAGCCGCACCATGTCGGAGGAAAGCAGCTCCTGCTGGGTGTAGCCCAGGCTTTTCAGGTGGTTTGTCAGCGCGAAGCCGGTGTCCGGGGCAAAGCCCAGGCCGAACCGCCGGATCGTCTTGGGATCCAGTCCGCGGCTTTTCAGGTAGTTGAGGCCGGCTTCCCCCGCCGGGGTGGACAGTGTCTTATAAAAGAACCGCCCCGATTCCCGGTTGATCTCCAAAATGCGGGTGCGCAGCCTTGACATGCTGTCATCCACGCCGTTCTCCGGCACCTGCATGCCGGCACGCTGGGCCAGCCAGCGCACCGCGTCCGGGAAGGCCAGATTTTCCACGCCCATCACAAACTGGTACACGCCGCCGCCTTTATTGCACCCAAAGCAGTAAAAGGAATTGTTTTCCGGGTAGATGTGGAAGGAGGGCGTCTTTTCGTTGTGGAAGGGGCACAGGCCCACCAGATTCTTCCCCCGGCGCTTCAAGTCCACGTAAGAGGCGGCGATATCGCCGATGGGGCTGCGGGAATCCAGCTCCCGCAGAAAGTCCTGTGGAAACGGCAAAACGCTCCCTCCTTTCCATTTCCGGCTGTCAGGCTTCCGATTGCTTTTGTCCTCGCGTTAAGGCGTTAAGTTCCATGCCTTTGGAATGAATAATTCCTTATAGACCGTGACGGCGTAGTGGTCCGTCATGCCCGCCACATAATCGCAGGCGGCCCGCTCTTTTCCCTCTTCCTCGGCGATCCGCTTCAGATAGTCAGGCAGGGTGTCGGGATCGAGGAAATGCTCAAACAGGCTTTCTATGATGTGGGGCACCTTTTTCTCCTCGCTTTTGGCGTAGTCGTTCTTATACACCGCCTCGAACATGAAGCTGTGCAGCGCCTCAAAGGCCCTGTAGGTCTCCTCGTCCATTTTGATGTCCTTCTCCCGGCTGTTTTCTACTACCGAACTGATAAGAGAAGTGATGCGCTTTGTTTTGGAAGTGCCCAAAACGTCAGTGATCTCCCGGGGGATATCCTCCTCCCGGAAGACGCCGGCCCGGATGGCGTCGTCGATATCGTGGTTTATGTAGGCGATCTTGTCCGCCCAGCGGATGATGCGGCCCTCGGCGGTGTCAGCCTCCGGGCCGGAGGTGTGGCAGAGCATGCCGTTTCGCACCTCCCAGGTCAGATTCAGGCCAAGGCCGTCCTTTTCCAGCCTCTCCACCACCCGGACGCTCTGCTCGTAATGGCGGAAGCCGCCGGGCACCAG
>CAZYLJ010000155.1:0-2955 GCA_964648555.1 uncultured Acutalibacter sp. | reverse complement strand
ATTCTCCTTGCAACAAAGTTGGAGCTGCCCATGTGGGCAGCTCCGTAACAGTTTTTATTTCTTATTCTCCGCTTGCGGCCTTGGCCTCCTCGATGACCTTTTGGGACACGTTGCCGGGGGCCTCCTCGTACCGCTCGAACTCAAAGGTGAAGCTGCCGCGGCCTTGGGTGCACTGCCGCAAGAACGTGCAGAAGTCATGCATCTCAGCCATAGGCACCTCGCCCTCTACGGTCTGGCGGCCGGCTCCGGCGGGTTGCATGCCCAGCACACGGCCCCGGCGCTTGTTGATCTCGCCCATCACGTCGCCCATGTTGCCGTCCGGCACAGTGGCCTTCAGGTGGCCGATGGGCTCCAGCAGCACGGGGTTGGCCTTGGGCAGGCCGTCCCGGTAGGCGATGGAAGCGGCGGTCTTAAACGCCATTTCAGAGGAATCCACCGGGTGGTATGAGCCGTCATACAGCACGGCGGAAAGTCCCACCACGGGGTAGCCTGCCAACGGGCCCTTCAAAATGCACTCTCTCAGGCCCTTCTCCACGGCGGGGAAGAAGCTCTTGGGCACCGAGCCGCCCACGACCCTCTCGCCAAATTCCAAGCCCTCGCTGTCACAGGGGGAGAATTCGATCCACACATCGCCAAACTGGCCGTGGCCGCCGGTCTGCTTCTTATGGCGGCCCTGCACCTGTACCGTCTTGCGGATGGTCTCGCGGTATGGCACCTTTGGCGTTTTCAGGGTAACTTCCACGCCGAACTTTGCTTTCAGCTTGGAAATGGCCACGTCCAGGTGCTGCTCGCCCAAGCCGCTGACAATCATCTCATGGGTCTCGGCGTTGGTGGAGAACTGCAGGGTGGGATCCTCCTCGGAAAGCCGCAGCATGCCCTGAGCAATCTTGTCCTCCTCGCCTTTGTTTTTGGGCACAATGGCCATAGACAAGGCGGCGGTAGGGTACTCCACGCCTTCCAGGGTGACCTTGCGCGTGGGAGCGCACAGGGTGTCGCCGGTGTTGGTGGAGGAAAGCTTCGGCACCGCGCCGATATCACCCGCGCCAATATACTTGACGTCCTCCTGCTTCTTGCCGGCCATCATCACGGTTTTCCCAACACGCTCGGCAGTGCCGGTACGCATGTTGATGAGCTGGGTCTCGGTGGAGACCTTGCCGGAAATGACTTTGATGTAGGACAGCTTGCCGATGAACGGATCGGCCACGGTCTTGAAGACCAGGGCCACCGCCGCGCCATCCTCATTGACGGAAAGCTCCACGGGGTTGCCGTCCATATCCACGGCCAGCTCCCCGGCCTTCTCCTCGGCAGAGGGGGCCAGCCAGGCCAACCCGTCCAGGAACTGCTCCATGCCCCGCATGAGCATGGCGTCGCCGCAAAACACGGGAGTGATGGTGCCGGACTTAACGCCCTTGGAGACGCCCACGATGACTTCCTCGGGGGTGAACTCCTCGCCGGCGAAATACTTCTCAAACAGGACGTCATCGGTCTCGGCGACAGCCTCGTAAATAGCGGTGCGCAGGCCCTCCAGGCGGTCTCCCATGTCAGGCATGGGCACGGCCACCGGCTTGCCGCCGGAATAGTCGTAGGCCTTGTACTCCAACAGGTTGATGTAAATGTCCGCGTGGTCGCCCTGGATAAAGGGCACCACCACCGGGCACACGGAGGGGCCGAACTGGGCCTTCAAATCCTCAAACACACGATAGAAGCGGGCGCTTTCATCGCACAGGCCGTTGACGAAGATGATCTTCGACAGGCCCCGCTTTTCGGCGGCTTCAAAGGCCTTTTCGGTGCCGACGGCGATGCCGTCCTTGCCGGAAATGACAATGAGGGCCGTGTCAGCGGCACGCATGGCCTCGCACAGACCGCCCTCAAAATCGAACAGACCGGGGGCGTCCAGCAGGTTGATCTTTTTATTCTTCCACTCCAGCGGGGCGGCCGCCACGGAGATAGACGCCTTGCGCTTGATCTCTTCCGGGTCGTAGTCGCACACGGTGTTGCCGTCGCCCACCTTGC
Organism: uncultured Acutalibacter sp.; assembly: GCA_964648555.1. Taxonomy (GTDB): domain Bacteria; phylum Bacillota; class Clostridia; order Oscillospirales; family Acutalibacteraceae; genus Acutalibacter. The sequence goes on along the minus strand of CAZYLJ010000155.1, from coordinate 942 downwards.
CCCGGCGGTCCGACGCGCCGCTCAAATACAGCATGGCTTCCGCCAGCGAGGTCTTGCCCGCGCCGCTGTGGCCCGCCACCGCCAGATTGATGATGTTTTTCGCCTGATATTGGTTCATATGTACTCTCCTTCCGCAGCCGGTTAGCCGTGTGATATCCCTGTTTTGCACAAGCTCAATTACAAGGTATGGTTCATTATATAACATTCTGCCGGGGAATACAATGGGAAATTCAAAAAATATATGAATTTTCTATTTCCCCGTTTTCGATTTTGTGCAAATTTTATAAGTTTTCCCATCTTTTTACGACACAGAGAATCCTGTCGATTCGGCAAAAAGCAGCAAAAACTCCCCCTTAACACGAACAGGGGAGCCCACTCCGAAATAATATAGGACAGCTTGTCCTTTTACTTTAGCGCCATCACATACACCTGGCAGGGGTTCTGCTCGTCCCAGAGGGTGGGAAAGACTTCAAACTCCTGGAAGCCCAGGCTTTGATAAAACAGGTTCGTTATGTCGTAATCTTCGTATTTCCCCATCTGCACCGTTTTTACTTGGAAAAAGGAATAGCCCTGCTCCCTGGCGTACTCCTTCGCAGCAGCGAAAAGAGCTCTGCCCACGCCGTGGCGGTGAAACTCCTTCCGCACGCCCATGACTGCCAGCTCCACGGTAGCCTTTCCCGTCTCCTTCAAGCAGAGAAAACCAATAGGCCGCCCATCCTGAAAATCCGCAAAAAGAGGTTGGCTGCCGCTCTCCCTGATGTATTCCTCCCGTGATTCCTCCACGCCGAACCAATCGGTCAGGGTCTCTAAAACGATTCGGGAGATTGCTCTCTTTTCATCCGGGTCTAAAACAAATTTGACCATAAAAATCTCCTTTTTATTAAGTTACAAAAGGCGGGACGCTTTTTTCACAGCCAGATAAGGAAGTAATGATGTAGGGGA
>CAZYLJ010000154.1:0-2964 GCA_964648555.1 uncultured Acutalibacter sp. | reverse complement strand
AAAAGGTATGGCCCGTCTCCTGATGGAGAAGAACATCACCGTGAACTGCGTGGCCAGAAGCGGCATGATAGACGATCATGAGCCGCACTCCGGCGCGCTCCGGGCGCGGGACCTGCTCCCCGCCATTCCGCTGGGCCGGCTGGGCAGCGCGGAAGAATTCGGCGGGCTGGTCGCTTACCTGGCAAGCGAGGAAAGCGGATTTATTACCGGGCACATCTTCGATCTGTCCGGTGGGATAAATATATAATATCAACAGACTGAAAGGAAGGAACATTATGGAAATCAGCAGGACACTTTATTCGAACGCGAACACCGGCTATGAAGCCTGCTACACCCCCGATATCGTTTTCGCTCACAGGGATACGGGCGACCTGAAGCTGCAGCTTCTTTCGCCTGTCGCCCCGGATCTCCCCCCCGAGCATGAACACGCGATTTTTGCCAAACTGCGGGAAGAGGGCAAGCTGCCGCCTCCCCCGCCGAAAGATACGCGGCGTTTCCCGCTGCTGGTGGATGTGCCCGGCTCCGGGTGGAGCGGCGCGAAAGGGTATTCACACGTGCCGAAAATGGTGCAGCTTGCCGAACTGGGCTTTGTGGTGGCCAGCATTGAGTATCGCGGCACCTTCAAAGACGACGTGCGTTTCCCCGCCGCCGTCCAGGACACAAAAGAGGCTATCCGTTTTCTGCGGGCAAACGCCGAAACGTACCACGTTGACCCCGATCATGTGACCCTGCTGGGGGATTCCTCCGGCGGGCACACGGTTGCTTTTGCGGCGCTTACCGGCAGCGAGGAACGGTTCAATATCGGCGAGCACCTGGAGCAGCGCACTGATGTGGACGCTTGCGTGATTTTCTACGGTCCGAACGACCTGCTGAACCTGGTGCCCGACCGTCTGGCGGAACACAAGAAGCTGCGTCCCGGAGAAGGGGAGTTCCCGTTTGAGGCCAGAGAGATTTTCCAGGAGGACTTTCTGCGGGACCCCCAGAATATGCTGGCAGACGCAAGCCCCATCAACTACATTGAGAAAGCTGAAAAGCTGCCCCCATTCCTGTTCCTGCAGGGAGAGGAGGACCCCATCATCCCCATGCGGCAGGGGCTGCGGTTCTGCGAAAAGGTGCGGGAGCACGGCGGCAGGGCCGAGTTTGTGAAGATATGCGGCGCGGGTCACGGCGCGGGCTGCTGGACCGGAGAGGTTATGGAAATGATCGGGCAGTTCCTGCGGGCTTACAGCGCCGGCCGGCCGTAAAGAATACGGAACAGGGAGGGACGTCAAAGTGAACGCTTACGAGAACATCGTGAACCGCAGGAGCATCCGGAAGTACACCGACAGGCCCATCAGCCAGGAAAATATTCGCAGGATACTGGACGCGGCAATGCTGTCTCCCAGCTGCGCTAATACAAGGGACTGGCAGTTCCTGGTGGTGCAGGACCGCGATACGCTGGGCCGAATGGCTGACGCAAACGGCCGCCCCGCCGAACCCCTGCGCAAAGCCGCTCTTGGAATTATGGTGCTGGGCGACCTGGAGCGCGCTTTTCCCCGAGCCCGAGAATACTGGGTGATAGACGGCGCAATTGCCGCCGAAAATATGTGCCTGGCGGCAAACGCTCTTGGAATCGGGTCGGTCTGGCTGGGCACCTGGCCCCAGATGGAGCGGGTCGAAGCGCAGCGCAAGCTGTTCTGTCTGCCGGACACGGTGATCCCCCATTCAATCCTGGCTTTCGGGTACCCCGATGAAGCGCCGGGAGCGCGGGGCTTCTACGAAGAGGACCGGGTGCATTTTGAGAAGTGGTGAGTAAGTAAAACCGGGCGGGTGGTTCATAACCGTCCCCCGGGAGGAATAAGTGAAAAAAGCGTCTGGGAACAGGCGCTTTTTTTATTTGCGGTTGTTCCTCAATCTGCCGGGAGGCCGCAAAGCCCTGTATATCCGGGGGAACAGGACAAAAAACGGTGAGGGGACGCTCCAAAAGTGCCGGCGTCCTGTTTGCCGGACTGTTTGCCGGGGCAAAACAGACGGCAAACTCTGAAAATGAAAATGAAAGTGAAAATGAAAATGAAATTGAAAATGAAAGTGAAAATGAAAATGAAAGTGAAAGGGAAAGGGAAAGTGAAAGTGAAAATGGAAATGGAAGAGAAGGAGAAAGGATGAAGAATAATATCACAAATTTCGGTTCAATATTGAAATTGAGGGCAATTTGTGCTAAAATATAACTTAGAGGGGTTGTGCGGGAGGCATTTTCTCCGGCACGCAGCCGCCGCCGCAGTTTCCTCCCGGAGGGGAAATCCGGAAAGGCTCCCCCGTATTTCAGGCAAAGAGAACAGCAGATCAGAGCGCCGTCCAGTAATAGTTTTGGGCGGCGCCTTTCGGGGTTAATTCCCCGTAAAATATACAGCTTCCACATTTTTCCGCAGGGAGATGAAGAACGCGGCCCCCACGCTTTTAATTTCCCTTAAAGATATATTTCGTAGTAGAACCAGCACTGCTGGATTCGGGCGGTGTAATAGCTCCCGCCGCCGCTCCCGGAGTTATCCTCTCCCTGCCAGGTCCACACCCCGTCGGTCCCCGTGTCCGGGACCAGATCCATATCCTCCCCCTGAAAGCCCAGCGGCTCGTCGTCAGGGGAGTAGTAAAACCCGCAGTAAGCCTCGCCGGCGTCGTCCCCCGACTGCTCCCGGCCGCCGGTCTGGAACCCCACCCAGTCCGGCGCGGCATAGCTGATACGTTCCACTCCCGAAAAATCGGCGCCCTCCGGCACCTCTCCGGTTTCCAGAACCTCGTTCGCTGTCCGGGTGATTTCCACAATGTTCTGGTTGATAATGCGTGACGCCGCGTTTTTCCTCCCCCGCTCGGAACAGCCCGTAAGGGCAAAGCACAGAGCAAGCAGAGCCAAAACACAAGCAGTAAGCCGCTTCACAGTACGTCCCCCTTATCAAAAGAGTTGTAAAGTATTATGTAAACATCCCGCGT
>CAZYLJ010000153.1:0-2971 GCA_964648555.1 uncultured Acutalibacter sp. | reverse complement strand
AGAACATCAGCTTCCCAAGCTGAATACGAGGGTTCGATTCCCTTCGCCCGCTCCAAAAAGAGGGCAAGCCCGCGCGGCTTGCCGTTTTGATTTAATAGCGAAGGGAATCGAAAGCATCGTTAGCGTGGGTTTTCTCCGGGCTGACCTCTTCCGGCAGCCTGCAAAGCGTGGACGTTGCCGATGCGCGATTTTCCCCCTTCGCCCGCTCCAAAAAGAGGGCAAGCCCGCGCGGCTTGCCGTTTTGATTTAATAGCGAAGGGAATCGAAAGCATCGTTAGCGTGGGTTTTCTCCGGGCTGACCTCTTCCGGCAGCCTGCAAAGCGTGGACGTTGCCGATGCGCGATTTTCCCCCTTCGCCCGCTCCAAAAAGAGGGCAAGCCCGCGCGGCTTGCCCTCTGTGCTGTTCTCCACAGATTTCTTCAGCACAAATTGAGGAAAAACTCAAAGATGTACCGGCCATCCACGGTGTCGGCGCGGGCCTTGTGAAAGGCCATGCGCTCCGGGTGCCACTGGACGGAAAAGACGCGCTTTTCCCGGTTTTCCAGGGCTTCGATGGTGTTATCCTCGGCTGTGGCCGCCACGGCAAAGCCCGGGGCCACTTTTCCCGCCGCCTGATGGTGGGCGCTGTTCACGGAAAACTCCCCGCCGTAAAGGTCATAGAGAAAGCTCCCCTCCGGCGCCTTCACCGTATGTACCTTGTCGCCGGTGGCCTCCTCCCATTGGTGGGTCTCGCAGTGCTCCACGTTTTGGATCAACTCCCCGCCAAAGGCCGTATTGATGACCTGATGCCCCCGGCAGATGCCCAAAATGGGCCTGCGCGTCTCGCTGAACAGCCGGATGAGCTCCCACTCCGCCTCGTCTCTTCCCGGGTCGATGCCGCTGCTCGCCGTATTCTTTTGGCCGTAGCGGGCCGGGTCGATGTCCCCGCCCCCGGGCAGCAGCAGGCCGTCGCAGAGCTTGGAAAACTCCAGGTTGCCGGAGAAGATGCCCCTGGCGCCGCAGAAGGCCAGAGCCTCGTCATAGTTGCGCAGCTTTGCCCTGTCGCCGTACACGAATATCTTTTTCATGGCGCTTCCTCCCCGAATGGTCATAGATATGCGGCAATATGAAAAAATAGAGGGCGGGCCCTCCTGTCCAAAAGCGGAAAATCCTTGAAAAACGTCTTTGCCCGTATTATAATATGTTTCATATGATTTTTCAAGTCGGAAAGGACAGTGGTCTTATATGTCAGAGGTCCGCACAAGATTCGCGCCCAGCCCCACGGGGTTTATGCACGTGGGGAACCTGCGCACCGCCCTGTACGCCTATCTGGTCGCCAAATGCCAGGGGGGAAAGTTTGTCCTGCGCATTGAGGACACCGACCAGGAGCGGCAGGTGGAGGGCGCAGTGGACGTGATCTTTAACACCCTGCGCCAGGTGGGATTGCAGCACGATGAGGGCCCGGACGTGGGCGGCCCCTACGGCCCCTATGTCCAAAGCCGGCGCAAGGATCTGTATAAGCCCTATGCCGAGCAGCTGGTGAAGGAGGGCAAGGCCTATTACTGCTTCTGCACGGAGGAGCGTCTCCAAGCCCTTCACGATGAAAACGGCCTGGGCGGCTATGACCGTCACTGCCGCGACCTGCCCCGGGAGGAGGTTCAGCGCCTGCTGGACGCCGGCACGCCCTATGTCATCCGGCAGAAGGCGCCGCTGACCGGCTCCACCACCTATCACGACATGGTGTATGGGGACATCACCATCGAAAATAAGGAGATCGAGGATCAGATCCTCTTAAAGACCGACGGCTATCCCACCTACAATTTCGCCAATGTCATCGACGATCACCTGATGCACATCACCCATGTGGTACGTGGCAGCGAGTATCTGACCTCCACTCCCAAGTACGACCTTTTGTACGAGGCCTTCGGCTGGGAGGTGCCCGCCTATATCCACCTGCCCCTTATCATGGGCAAGGACGCGGACGGCGTCGTGTCGAAGCTTTCCAAGCGTCACGGCTCCACCAGCTTCCAGGGCTTGGTGGAGGACGGCTATCTTGCCCCCGTCATTGTAAACTACATCGCGCTGCTGGGCTGGTGCCCCAAGGACAACCGGGAGATCTTCTCTTTGCCTGAGCTGGAAAAGGCCTTCTCCATCGACGGCATCAGCAAGTCGCCCGCCGTGTTCGATTACGACAAGCTCAACTGGTTCAACGCCGAATACATCCGGGCAATGGGGGAGGAGGAGTTCCTCCAAAATGCCATGCCCTATTACAGAGAGGTCTTCGGCGGAGAGGACAAGCCCTGGGCTGTCCTGCAGTCCATTTTGCAGGCCCGCATCACAAGATTCAACGAGATACCCGCCCTGCTTTCCTTTTTCAAAGAGCTGCCGGATTATCCTGTCGAGTTCTTTGTCAACAAGAAGAGCAAGACCACTCTGGAAAACTCTCCTGAGATGCTGAAAGCCGCCATCGGGGTGTTGGAGCAGCTCCCCGCCTGGGAGCTTGACGCGATACACGACAGCCTCATCGGGCTGGCGGAAAAGCTGGAAGTGAAAAACGGCACGCTGCTGTGGCCTGTCAGGATCGCGGCTGCGGGCACGCTGGTCACCCCCGGCGGGGCAATGGAGCTTCTGACGCTGCTGGGCAGAGACGAGGCCCTGCGCCGCTTGAAGGCCGGCCTTACGAAATTATCCTGACGGAAATGAGGAAAGAAAATGAGCGAGAAAAAGAGCTTTGATGAAGTGGCCTCCACCAGCTTTATCGATGATTTTGTAAAAGAGGACATGGGCCCCGGCGGCCGCACTGAGGGCATGCAGGTGCACACCCGTTTCCCGCCCGAGCCCAACGGCTATCTCCACATCGGCCACGCGAAGGCCATCTATGTGGATTTTGGCACGGCGGAGCGCTTCGGCGGCGTCTGCAATCTGCGGATGGACGACACCAACCCCTCCAAGGAGGACGAGGAGTACGTGAACGCCATCAAGGAGGACATCC
>CAZYLJ010000152.1:0-3026 GCA_964648555.1 uncultured Acutalibacter sp. | reverse complement strand
AAACAGAAAGGATCGTGAGGACAAAATGAAAATTTATGTAAACCAAAACGCGGCGAGGACGGGCGACGGCACAGAGAAACGGCCCTTTCGCAGTATTTCCGAGGCGGCGCGGATCGCGAAGGCCGGGGACGAGGTGCTGGTTTTTCCCGGCGTGTACCGGGAGTGGGTAGACCCCAAAAACGGCGGTGAGAATGAGGAGAAACGCATTGTTTACCGTTCTGTGGAGAAGGGGAGGGCCGTCATCACCGGCGCGGAAGAGGTAAAGTGCTGGCGGCAGGTCGAGGGGAGCGTGTGGAAAGCGGAGATCTCCAACGGCCTGTTTGGGGACTGCAACCCCTATACCACCCTGGTGGAGGGCGACTGGTACATTTCCCAGCCCGACAAGCCCGCTCACACAGGAGAGGTGTACCTGAACGATAAGTCCCTCTACGAGGTCTTTAGCCTGGAGGAGGTGCTGCACCCCAAGAAAAGCATGGCCTCCTGGGATCCGGACTTCACGATATACACCTGGTACACGGAGCAGGCAGAGGGAAAGACCGTGCTGTACGCCAATTTCCAGGGCGTGGACCCCAACCGGGAGAATGTGGAGATCAACGTTCGGGAAAACTGCTTTTATCCCAGCGAGACCGGCAGGAATTACATTACCCTTTCCGGCTTTACCGTAAGCAAGGCCGCCACTCAGTGGGCCCCGCCCACCGCCTATCAGGAGGGCATGGTCGGCCCCCACTGGGCCAAGGGGTGGATCATCGAGGACTGCGAAATTTCCCACTCCAAGTGCTCCGGCATCTCCCTGGGCAAATACCGCCAGGAGGGGAACGACAACAAGTGGCTCAAGTGGAAGTACAAGGACGGCACCCAGACAGAGCGGGACTGCATTTTGCAGGCCCAGCGGGAGGGCTGGACCAGGGAAAACATCGGCTCACACATCATCCGCAGGTGCCATATCCACGACTGCGGCCAGACCGGCATCGTGGGGCACCTTGGCGGGGTGTTCTCCCTCATCGAGGACAACCACATCCATCACATCAACAATAAGCAGAACCTGGCCGGGGCGGAGATCGGCGGCATCAAAATGCACGCCGCCATCGACGTGATCTATCGCCGGAACCACATCCACCACTGCACCCGGGGCCTGTGGCTTGACTGGCAGGCTCAGGGCACCAGGGTGACCCAAAATCTGTTCCACGACAACACCCTGCCAAACCTGAAAAGCTGCAAGCCGGAGGACTATCCGGCTGCCATGCAGGGCATGGGGGAGGACATTTTCGTGGAGGTCTCCCACGGCCCCACCCTCATCGACAACAACCTGCTGCTGTCCGCCCGGTCGTTAAAGCTGGCCACCCAGGGCGTGGCGGTGGTACACAACCTGATTGCCGGGGGCATCTGCGCCGCGGGCATCGGTACGGACAACGGCGCGCTGACGCTGTCCTCGCCCCGGTACACCCCCTACCATGTGCCCCACCGCACGGAGGTGGCGGGCTTTATGACCTTCCTCCACGGCGATATGCGGTTCTACAACAACATTTTCGTCCAGCAGAGCGTTCACCCGGCCCTCCGTGCGGCCATGGAGAGCATGGGCAGGAACAGCTGGGACGACGGCAACGTGCTGGCGGGCACCTTCCCCTATGACGGCTACCCGACACTGGAGGAGTGGGAAAAGGAGTTCGAGGGCTACTGCGGCATGGGCAGCGCCCCCAGCGACAGGTATTATTCCCATCTGCCCGTGTGGGCGGCGGGCAACGTGTACTTTGGCGGCGCCAGGCCCTGGGAGAAAGAGAAGAACTGCGCCGTCTTGCCGGAGGCCGTTTCTCTGAAGCTGACGGAGACGGAGGAGGGCTGCACCCTGGAGACCGATCTGTTTGAAAAGCTGCCGGAGATGGAAACGCCGACGGTCAGCACGGCGCTTTTGGGCATGGCCTTTGAGCCCGAGCAGAGCTTTGAAAATCCGGACGGTTCTCCCATCGTTTTTGACACAGACTATTTTGGCGGCCATCGGAGCGTCAGCCCCCTGCCCGGGCCCTTCGCGGTGGGCGGCGGCGTGTTCCGCGTATAAATATGTTTCGCGCATAGGAGGTGCGGCATTTGGATTATATGGAGTTCGTGTGGCTTGGCGTCACGATTGCGGCGGCGGTGGTGGAGGCCATTGTGCCGGCGCTGGTGTCCATCTGGTTTGTGCCCGGTGGCCTGGCAGCCCTGATCGTCAGCCTATGCGGAGGGGAGCTTTGGCTGCAGATCGTGGTGTTCCTGGCGGTTTCCGCCCTGGCCCTGGCCGTGACCCGGCCCCTGGCGAAACAGGCGGCGGGCAAGGGGCCTACTCCCACCAACGCCGACATGGCCCTGGGAAAGGAAGCCGTGGTCACCGAGGAGATCAACGACCTGCTGGGCGCTGGGCGTGTGAGCCTTTTGGGCAACAGCTGGGCGGCCCGCTCCGACGACGGAAACAACATCCCCAAGGGCGAGACCGTTCTGGTGGAGCGCATCGAGGGCGTGAAGCTGGTAGTCTCCCCAAAGAAGCGACCGTAAACAACCCACAGTAAGGAGAAAAGAGGTCAAGTATGAATAGCTTAGGAAATTACGTTGGCATCATCGTTTTGGCGGCATTGGTCATTTTTGTGCTGGTGGTCATCATCGCCAATATCAAGATCGTCCCCCAGGCCCACGCCTTCGTGGTGGAGCGCCTTGGGGCGTTCCACGCCGCCTGGGGCACCGGCCTGCATGTGAAGATCCCCTTCCTGGACCGTATCGCCCGGAAGGTCAGCCTGAAGGAGCAGGTCATAGACTTCCCGCCCCAGCCCGTCATCACAAAGGACAACGTGACCATGCAGATCGACACGGTGGTGTATTTCCAGATCACCGACCCAAAGCTTTACGCCTACGGTGTGGAGAACCCCCTCTCCGCCATTGAGAATCTTTCCGCCACGACCCTGCGGAACATCATCGGCGAGATGGAGCTGGATCACACCCTCACCTCCCGTGACATCATCAACTCCAAAATTCGGGTCATCCTGGACGAGGCCACCGACCCC
>CAZYLJ010000151.1:0-3089 GCA_964648555.1 uncultured Acutalibacter sp. | reverse complement strand
TCTGTAGATTTTTATGAAAAACTTTTAGAAATGCCCGTTTCCCACCAAAATATGAACCGATTTGCCGTTTTTGAGGGAAAAGGACAATGTATCTCTCTTATGAACGCCCACTTTGACGCACAGAATCCGGAAAAAGTGGTGCTTAGGGGAGAAGCAGACCCCTATTTTGACGATTTAGAGGCGATTGCCGCTTTACCTAATACCCGAAAGACAGTTCTCAATTTCTGGACAGAGGATTTGCGGCGGGAGCACCGGCGGGTGCAAGGATTAGGGTGCGCTGACAAACTGACTCCTGTAAAATATGTGTGCAACGTCAGTCCTTATTATTACTTTCAGCTGTCTGACCCAGATGGAAATGTAATCGAGGTCACTGGGGAATATCAGCCGGAGCTGGGAGAGTTGGACGTATAGACAAAAACGGAGGAAATTTATGCGGATTTTAGTTATCGGAAGCGGCGGGCGGGAGCACGCCATCGTCCGGGCGTTGAAGGAAAGTAAAAGGGTGGAAAAGCTGTACTGCGCCCCCGGCAACGGCGGCATCTCCAGAGACGCGGAGTGCTGCCCGGTAAACGCTATGGACAAGGAGGGCATGCTGGCCCTGGTGAAGGAAAAGGGGATCGACTTTGTGTTCGTGGCCCCGGACGACCCGCTGGCCGCCGGAATGGTGGATTTTCTGGAGGGGGCGGGCGTTCCCTGCTTCGGCCCCAATGCCGCCGCTGCTCAGATCGAATCGAGCAAGGTATTTTCCAAGGGCCTGATGAAAAAGTACGGCATCCCCACCGCGGAATACGAGGTCTTCGACGACCCGAAAAAAGCGCTTGCCTACATTACCGGCCGGGGCAAATACCCTGCTGTTATCAAGGCGGACGGCCTGGCGCTGGGGAAAGGCGTGGTCATCGCCCAAAATGAACAGGAGGCCAAAGACGCCCTCCACTCCATGATGGAGGAAAAGATTTTCGGCGAGTCCGGCAGAGAGGTGGTGGTGGAGGAGTTTCTCACCGGGCCGGAGGTCAGCGTGCTGGCCTTTACCGACGGCAAAGCCATAAAGCCCATGGTCTCCTCTATGGATCACAAGCGGGCCCACGACGGTGACATCGGCCCCAACACCGGCGGCATGGGCACCGTCAGCCCCAACCCCTTTTACACGGAAGAGGTGGAAAAGGAGTGCATGGAGAATATTTTTCTGCCCACCATGCGCGCCATGAACCGGGAGGGCCGCACCTTTAAGGGCTGCCTGTACTTTGGCCTGATGCTCACGCCGGATGGCCCCAGGGTCATCGAGTACAACTCCCGCTTTGGCGACCCGGAGACCCAGGTGGTGCTGCCAAGGCTCCTGACGGATTTCGGGGAGATCGTTCTGGCCGTGGAAGAGGAGCGCCTGTCGGAGATCGACATCCGCTGGTCGCCCGAGCCCTGCGCCTGCGTGATCATTGCCAGCGGCGGTTATCCCGGCCACTATGAGAAGGGCAAGGAGATTTTTGGCCTGGACGAAAACGGCCAGGTGGAGGGCGCCACAGTCTACCACGCGGGCACCAGGCTTACCGACGGGAAATTTTACACCAACGGCGGCAGGGTGCTGGGCGTCACCGCCCGGGGCGGCACGCTGCACGAGGCGCTGTGCAACGCCTACATCGCCGCGAAAAAAATACGCTTTGAGGGCTCTTTTTACAGGAAGGACATCGGCAAACGCGCGTTAAGCGTTTTAATAGAGGAGGAAGCATTATGAAAGCACCCATCACATTTGCCATTGCCGGCTTCGGCGACAGGGGCAGCACCTATGCCTCGATGCAGAACATATTCCCGGACAAGATGAAGGTGGTGGCCGTGGCCGACATCAACCCGGACAAGGTGGAGAAAGCCCGGAAGCTCTACAACATTCCGGCTGAGAACTGCTTTTCCAGCGCCGAGGAAATGATGGAGCGCGAAAAGCTCTCCGACGTGATGGTCATCAGCACGATGGACCGTCAGCATGTGGGCCATGCCATTCCCGCCCTGAAAAGGGGCTACAACGTCCTGATGGAAAAGCCCATCTCGCCGGAGCTTTCAAAATGCCGGGAGATCATCGAGGTGGCGAAAAGCTGCCCCGGCAAGATCATCGTGGGCCATGTGTTGCGCTACACGGTGTTCTTCAACACGCTGAAGGATCTGCTTTCCTCCGGCCGCATCGGAGAGGTGGCCTCCATCTGCATGAACGAAAACGTGGCCTACTGGCACCAGGCCCACTCCTTCGTCCGGGGCAACTGGCGGAACTCCCGGGAGACCAGCCCCATGATCCTGCAAAAATCCTGCCACGACATGGACATTCTCACCTGGCTGACCGGTAAAAAGTGCAAGTCCATCTCCTCTGTTGGCGGCATCCAGCTGTTCAAGAGGGAATGTGCGCCGGAGGGCGCCACGCCCTACTGCATGGGCGGCTGTAAGGTGAAGGACAGCTGCGTGTTCGACGCGGAGAAAATTTACATCACCAGCCCCAAGACCGGCCGGGCCAACAACAACGCCGGCTGGATCAGCTCCATTTTGAGCGTGGAGAACACGGTGGAGAGCACCTACGAGGCCATCAAGCACGGGCCCTACGGCCGATGCGTCTACATGTGCGACAACGACGTGGTGGACCATCAGCAGACGCTGCTGCTGATGGAGGACGGCTCCACCGTCAGCTTTACCATGTGCGCCTTTACGGAAAGCTGTTATCGGTATTTCAAGGCTATGGGCACCAGGGGGGAGATCGAGGCCGACATGCTTTCAAACACCATCCACATCCGGGAGTTCGGCAAGGGGGAGGAGGTCATCGACTGCAAGGCCATCTCCTCTGACTTAAAGGGCCACGGCGGCGGCGACAGCGGTATCGTGGCGGATTTCCTGGACATGCTGCTAAACGACCGGGAGGCCACCGAGCGCACCACCACCCTGGAGCACTCTCTGGAGAGCCACTTCATGGCCCTGGCCGCGGAGGAGTCGAGGCTGCATGGCGGCAGGGTCATCGACCTGGAAGAATTTAAAAAGCAATAATTTACATCATAAAAAAGCCTTCTCAAGGGAGGCCCTCCGTAAGGAAGTCGCCTCCCTTCGGGCTTTGTAATCAGCCGGAA
>CAZYLJ010000150.1:0-3110 GCA_964648555.1 uncultured Acutalibacter sp. | reverse complement strand
CATGATCTCCGCCTGGATTTCAGGGTTGATCTGGCGGCCGTCCTCATAATACTGAGTGCAGGCCTCGGTGCTGATGGTGAAGCCCTGCGGCACAGGGAGACCGATCTTGGTCATTTCCGCAAGGTTCGCGCCCTTGCCGCCCAGCAGCTCGCGCATGGACGCGTCGCCTTCGCTGAACAGGTAAACATACTTGTGGCTCATTGGTAACTACCTCCTACATAATGTTCAACCGGACTGAATGGACTCCTCCGGGTGACAGCAAACCAAACCGTTCGGCAGGGAAAAGCATGTCCGCACGGTTCACTGTTCTAAGTATACCAAAGGTTTCCGAAAAATTCCATAGGAATTTGCAAGAAAAAGAAAAAATTTTCCTTTTTGACGGCCCAGGGGCGCCTCGAACGCAAAAAAGGCTTGAAAAATGACCATGGTGCTGGCATAATAGAGGCTGGACACAGAAGGCGGGGAGCGCAGCTTTCCTGCCGCTTAAGTCTGTTTGGAGGAAAGTATGTTCCGATTTTTCAACAGCAGGAGGGCCGCGCCCCTTTCCGGCCCGGTGGAGTTTATGATAGTCGGCCTTGGAAACCCCGGCCGGGAATATGAAAACACAAGGCACAACGCCGGCTTTATGGCCATTGAAAGGATCGCGGAGAAATACCGCGCCGAGATCAGGCGCGTCAAGTTCAAGGGCACGGTGGGCGAATGTGCGATCGGCGGGAAACGTGTGCTGCTCTTGAAGCCCTCTACCTTTATGAATCTCAGCGGCCAGTCTGTGACGGAGGCCATGCGGTTTTATAAATTGAAACCGGAGCAGGTGCTCGTCCTCTTCGACGACATCAACCTGGACGTGGGGAAACTGCGGGCAAGGCGCAAGGGCAGCGACGGCGGCCACAACGGCATGAAGAGCATCATCTACCTTTCCGGCTCCGACCAGTTCCCCCGGGTGAAGATCGGCATAGGAAAGAAGCCCCGCCCCGAATACGATCTGAAGGACTGGGTGCTCTCCCGGTTCACCCAGAAGGAGCTGGAAGCCCTCTCCCCCGCCCTGGACAACGCGGCGGCGGCGGCGGAGCTCATCGTCGGGGGCGAGATCGACAAGGCCATGAATCTCTACAACTGAGGGAACGCCATGAAATGTATCAGCCGCGCCCTGGCGCGGGACCCGGAATACGCCGCCCTGGAAAAGGCGGTAAAGAGAAACGCCCTGCCCGCTGCGGTGACAGGGCTTTCCGGCGTGCACAAATGCGCGGTCATTTCCTCTCTGTGCGAGGAAACGGGCCGAAAGGCGCTGGTTTTAGCGGCGGATGAGGCCGAGGGCCAACGCTTTCTGGAGGATCTGCTGGCCCTGGGCAGGAAGCCCGTACTCTACCCTTTGCGGGACTTTTCCTTCCGGGACGCGGCGGGCACCTCCCACGAATACGAGCGGTTGCGGCTGGAAGCCCTGACCCGGCTGCAGGACGGCTCCTGCGACTGCGCGATCGCCTGCATGGACGCGGCACTGCAATACACAATGGGGCCGAAGGAGCTTTCCTCCCGGCTGTTCCGGCTGGAGGCCGGGCAGGAGCTTTCTATGGAAAGCCTGCTGGAGTCTCTCGTCAGGTGCGGCTACACCCGCGAGGAGCAGATCGAGGGGCCGGGGCAATTCAGCCAGCGGGGCGGCATTGTGGACTTTTACTCCCCCGGCGAGGGCAGCCCGGTGCGTGTGGAATTCTGGGGGGATGAGGTGGATTCCATCTCCCATTTTGACATCGAAAGCCAGCGGCGGGCCGACCCTGTGGAAAAAGTGACGCTTGCCCCCTGCGTGGAGGTCATCCCCGCAGAGCCGGAGGCCCTGGCATTAAAAATAGAAAAGCTGGCGTCCACCCTGCGGGGCAAAGCGGCCCCAAAGGCAAAAGAGATACTGCGGGCCGAGGCGGAAAAGCTGCGAAACGGCCTGCATCTGGGCTCTCTCGATAAATTCATCACGCTGATCTACCCGGAAAGGGCCACGCTGTTTGACTATTTCAGTGCGGAGGACAGCCTGGTGTTCTTCTCGGAGGGGAACAGGCTGAAAGAGCGCCAGCGCTCCACCCTGTGGCAGTTTGGTGAGGATCTGAAGAGCTATCTGGCAGAGGGCGTGCTGTGCAAGGGCCTGGACACCTACTCCGAGACCTGGGAATACGCCCTAGAAAAGGCGCAGGAGCTCCCTTCCCTGTTTCTGGACATCTTTGCGCGGGGCAGCTACGAGGTGCCCACGGCCACCCTGCTGAACTTCACGGTGCGGCAGCTTTCCGTGTGGGGCGGCGGCGTGCAGCTTTTGACGGAAGACCTGACCGCCCTTTTAAATCAGGGCAGGGCCTGCGTGGTGCTGGCGGGCTCTCCCCGGGCCGGGGCGGCGCTGGCCGATGACCTGAAGCAGGCCGGCCTGCCCGCCGCCTATCTGGATGACCCCTCCACGGTGGCAAAGGGCACGGTGGCCGTTACCGGGGGCAGCCTTTCCGCCGGGCTGGACTGGCCAGGGGCTGAGTTTGCCCTCATCACCCATGGCAGGCTGATGGCCACGAAAGCGAAGCGGGTCAAGCGGGACAAGAACAGCCGGGAAATTTCCTCTCTTTCAGAGCTTTCCCCCGGCGACTACGTCGTCCACGCGGCCCATGGCATCGGCGTATTCGAGGGCATACACAAGCTGGAAATGAACGGCGTTACCAAGGATTACATCAAGGTGCGCTACGCCAGGAGCGACACCCTGTATGTGCCGGTGACCCAGCTGGATATGGTGTCGAAATACATCGGCCCGAGAGAAGATGTGAACATCAAGCTGAGCCGCCTGGGCGGCGGCGACTGGCAGCGGCAGAAGCAGAAGGTGCGCACGGCGGTGAAGAACATCGCCAGGGACCTCATCGAGCTTTACGCCCAGCGAATGCAGCAGAAGGGCTTCGCCTTCCCCCCGGACAGCGAGTGGCAGCACGATTTTGAGTCCCGCTTTGAATACGAGGAAACAGAGGATCAGCTGCGGTGCATCAATGAGATCAAGGACGACATGGAGCGGGAGGTGCCCATGGATCGGCTGCTGTGCGGCGATGTGGGCTTCGGCAAGACGGAGGTGGCCCTGCGGGCGGCCTTTAAATGCGTCA
>CAZYLJ010000149.1:2711-3132 GCA_964648555.1 uncultured Acutalibacter sp. | reverse complement strand
TATTTATGCTCCCCTGGCCCACCGCCTTGGCTTGCAGTAGGTCAAGTGGGAGCTGGAGGATACCAGCCTTAAATACCTGGACCCCAGGGGCTATGACGACCTGATGCAGTACCTGAATGACCACCAGGCGGAGGCGGACGCCTTTATGAAGTCCATCCAATCCAAGATCACCACCCGTCTGGCCTCCGTAGGCATTCATGGGGTGATCTATGGGCGGATCAAGCACGTGTACTCCATTTACCGGAAGATGAAATCCCAGGGCAAGACCATCGATGAACTGTATGATCTGTACGCTTTCCGGGTCATTGTGGATACCATCCCCGACTGCTATAACGTCCTGGGCCATATCCACGATCTGTTCAACCTGGTGCCGGGGCGGTTCAAGGATTATATTTCCACGCCAAAGCCCAATATGTACCAG
>CAZYLJ010000149.1:0-2701 GCA_964648555.1 uncultured Acutalibacter sp. | reverse complement strand
TCCGCACCTGGGAGATGCACGAGACGGCGGAATACGGCATTGCCGCCCACTGGAAATATAAGCAGAACGGCCTGGGCGGCGGCGAGGAGAAGAGCTTTGAATGGGTGCGCCGGCTTCTGGAAAGTCAGCAGGATACGGACGCGGAGGATTACGTCCATTCCTTAAAAATCGATATGTTCGACGACGAGGTGTTCGTCTTTACCCCCAAGGGCAACGTCATCAACCTGCCTGCGGGCTCGACGCCCATCGACTTTGCCTACGCAATCCACTCCGGCGTGGGGAACTCCATGGTGGGCGCGAAAATCAACAACCGGATCGCCAACTTTGACGCGGTGCTCCACAACGGCGACATTGTGGAGGTTCTGACCTCCAAGAACGCCAAGGGCCCCAGCCGGGACTGGCTGAATATCTGCAAGTCCAACCAGGCCCGGATGAAGATCAAGCAGTGGTTCAAGCGGGAAAAGCGGGACGAGAATATCGTCCACGGCAAGGCCAGCTTTGAAAGCGAGCTGAAGCGGCTGAACGTGAACCCCTCCATTGTGCAGGATGAGGAGTTGCAGCCCATTCTGCTGAAAAAGCTAAGCTTCGACAATCTGGACGATATGTATGCGGCCATCGGCTACGGCGGACTGACCGCGGTAAAGGCGGTAAACCGCATCCGGGAGGACGTGCTCCGGATCACCAAGAACAAGGCCCAGCAGAATACCAGGAATCAGAACCCGCTGAAAACCGACGGGGTGGAGGACGCCAAGCGCAACCGGCACAAGGCAAACGGCGTGCGGGTGGAGGGCATTGACTCCTGCATGATTAAGTTTTCCAGGTGCTGTACGCCGGTGCCCGGGGACCCCATCGTAGGCTTCGTGACGAAAGGCTTTGGCGTTTCCATCCACCGGGAGGACTGCCCCAATGCCCAGAACCGGAGCGACCCCCGGCACGCTGCCCGCTGGGTGCGGGTCGCCTGGGATGTGGAGGAGGAAAAGCCCTTCAACACCACCCTGGAGATTGAATGCACCACCCGGGACGGCTTGCTGCTGGATCTGGCTACGGTGATGACCACCGCCCGGGTTCGGGTGAAGGAGCTGTCCGGCAAGGATCTGCCTAACGGACGCAGCGTGTTCGTGGTGACCTTCGAGGTAAAAAACGTGGCGGAGCTGGAGGCAATCCGTGCCCGTGTTTTGAATGTACGGGATGTCATCAGCACCCGCCGGGGGCAGAACTAAGAGGAGTTTTTATGCGTGCGGTTGTAACAAGAGTGCGTTCCGCCACTGTGACCATCGGCGGTCAGACAGCAGGGCAAATCGGCAGGGGGTTTCTCATCCTTTTGGGGGTAGGCCCCCAGGATGGGGAGGCCCAGTGCCGGAAGCTGGCGGAAAAGGCCCTGGGGCTTCGGGTTTTCAAGGACGAGAACGGTAAGATGAACTTAGGGCTGGAACAGGTGGGCGGCCAGGTGCTGGTAGTGAGCCAGTTCACCTTATACGGGTCCTGCCGCAAGGGTCGCAGGCCCAGCTTTACAGGGGCCGCAGACCCGGAATTGGGAGAGCGGATGTATGGACGCTTCCTGGAGTTGTGCCGGGAAATGGGCTTCCCGCCCCAGCATGGCCAGTTCGGTGCAGATATGCAGGTGGAATCCATCAATGACGGCCCTGTTACCATCCTGCTGGATACAGACGAGCTGATGTAGGCTGGAAATTTACCCTTGCCTCCGGCGGCCCCATTTCTTTCTTGCCAAAGAAAGAAATGGGGGAAAGGCGCCCAAGAACCGAAGGTTCTTGGGAATCTCCTTTCCAGGCTTTGAGAGATTTCTTTTCTATATCCGCCGCCGGAGATTTGATTTGTCTTACGCGCCTAAATCCGCTTCGCCGCTGCTGCATTTGGGCCCAGATAGTCTCCTATTCCCTAAATCACGGCGGCCGGTACGTAAAAAGGCAGAGAGTCCCCTAATTGCGGCGGCAGGGGCGGTCCTGTTTACAAGGCCGCCCGTAAGTCCGGTGCGGCTGTACCTCTTGTTTTCGGTGGGAGGGGTGCAGGGGCGTCTTTGTGCAAAGCCCCTCCGCCCTGCTGTGTCTTTGGTGACTTTCCGCTTAGGGCAGAAAGCCACCCGCCGGAGGCAAGTTTCAGTTTTACAAAAATTCAGGGGATAAAAGTCGTAAGATAAATTCCCGCGTGCCATGCGGAAACCCCATAGAAGGAAGGAACATTTATGAATATAGAAACGCTGACGCTGGGCGCCTACCAGACCAACTGCTATATCGTCTGGGCGGAGGAGAGCCAGACCTGCGCTGTCATCGACCCGGGTTGTGACCCGGAGCGCATTTTGGCCCGGGTACAGAATTTGGGCCTTACCGTGGACGCGGTCCTGCTGACCCACGGGCATTTTGACCATGTGGGCGGCGTGGAGGCCATCGTCAAAGCCACAGGCTGCGCCCTGTGGATGAGAGAGGGCGACTATTCCTGCCGGGAGCGGGACTTTTATCCCCTGGCGAACTCAGACTTCACAGATATCCATTTCTTCGAGGATTGGGAGGAAGTGACCGCCGGGGGCCTGACCTTCACCGTTTACGAGACCCCGGGCCATACCTGCGGCTCCGTGTGCCTGCGCTGCGGGGACGCTCTGTTCACCGGAGACACGCTTTTCGCAGGCTCCTGCGGCAGGACCGACCTTCCCGGGGGCGACAGCCAGGCCATGGTCTCCAGCCTGGAG
>CAZYLJ010000148.1:0-3252 GCA_964648555.1 uncultured Acutalibacter sp. | reverse complement strand
TCACCTGAAAATCCGGGCTTTTCTGACTTGGTCTTATTATATCACGCTCATCGCTTTTGAACTCCATGGCGGGCGAGACCATGGAATTGGCAAAGCCGGTGATGGGCACCAGGGTACCCGCCCCGGCGTGCCTGGCGATGTTGTCATACCAGCCCAGGGCCGTCAGCGCGGCGGAAAGGAAGATCAATGTGATGGAGACGCAGGCCCTGGCGTCCTTCAGCTCCATGCCAAGGGCCGCATACCAATCGCACAGCGCCTGGCCGATGCAGCAGATGAGCCCGCCAAACAAAAACGCCAGCACGCAGTCCTTTCCCACCGGCGAGCCGGGCGAGGCTTCCTTCACCCGCCGGCTGTACTCCTGCTTTGATACCGTTTTCAAAATAAAAACCCCTTTCCAGGAAAAATCACTCTCGCGAGTAGTCTTTTCCCGGAAAGGGGATTTATGCGTTTTGCTTTTACTTTGTGGTCTTAGGCTTAGCCTTGGGAGCGGGCTTCTTCTCAACAGGCTTTGCTTCTGCCTTGACGGGAGCGGGCTTCTTCTCAACAGGCTTTGCTTCCGCCTTGACAGGAGCGGGCTTCGCCTCAACGGGCTTTGCTTCCGCCTTCACGGGAGCGGGCTTCTTCTCAACGGGTTTTGCTTCCGTCTTCACGGGAGCGGGCTTCTTCTCCGCGGCCGCTTTCTTTGCGCCAGGCTTGGGGCCAGGCTTTTTCGCGGTCTTCGCGGGGGTGGCCTTCTTTTTGGCAGCCGCTTTCTTTGCACCCGGCTTGGGACCGGGCTTCTGGGGAACAGTGCCGGCGGGCATCAGCTTCCACTGCTGGCCTACGCCTTCCACATCCTCCCAGATCTGGGCGGGAGCGCCTTCGTCGCTGCTCATGTCCACAATGTCCAGCACCTTATTGGCGCGGACGTTTACCAGCTTCACATAGGTAGCGGTCAGCTTGCTGATCTTCCAAACCTGGCTTTCGCCGCCCACGTCTTCCCAGGTCTGGGCCCAGGTGCCGTTGCCGGTGCCCTCGGCCATCACGTCCAGCACCTTGCCGCACGCCTTGTTCACCAGCTTTACGCCGCCTGCCGTCTCTACCGGTGACCAGAGCTGAGCGTCACTGCCCACAGGGGCCGCCTGCTCTACCACCAGGCCGTTGTCCAGGCCAGTAGCCTGCAACGCCATTTTACTTCTGCGATTTACGATCATATACTCCGCTGTCTTTTTTGCCGCCATCTCCGATCATCCTTTCACGCTGCAAAAATGTTTTTCTGCCTGTAACGCAATGCTATTATATCCCGTTCCCGCTGAAATGTCAAGAAATTCAGCAAAATCATAAATGCCACCATCAAAATGTGATGGAAAACTGACGAAAAACTGAAAAATCCGCTTGGAAAAAGCGCCGAAGTGATGTATACTAAGAAGAGTTTATTCCTTGTGATTTTCGGCGCGTCCATTTTGCGCATAGCGGCAGCGGAAGGAGAGATTGCATTGGCACGGGAAAGGAACACGCGGCGAGCAGAAAAAATACCGCCTCAAACGCAGCAGCTTCGCCCCCAGACGGTGGAGCGCTTCCGCCCGGACCCCAACAGGGGCCTCTCCTCCGCAGAGGTGCAGAGGCGGGCTGCCCAAGGCCTTTCCAACGGGGACTCCGGCATTAAGACAAAAACGGAAGCCCAGATCATCCGGGAAAACGTATTTACGTTCTTTAACCTCTTAAACTTCGTTCTGGCGGCGGCGGTCATTTTGGTGGGCTCCCCCCGCAACGCCCTGTTCATGGGCGTCATCCTGTCCAATATCGTCATCGGCTCCTTTCAGGGCATCCGGGCAAAGCACACCATCGACAAGCTCTCCCTGCTGTCCTCCCCCAAGGCAAATGTCATCCGGGACGGCCGCAAACAGGCCATCCAAATCGAGGATGTGGTGCTGGACGACGTGCTGCTGCTTTCCGCCGGAAACCAGATCTGCGCGGACGCCGTTGTCACCGACGGCGAATGTGAGGTCAACGAATCCCTGCTTACCGGCGAATCCGATCCCATTTTGAAGCAGCCCGGCGACTCCCTCCTTTCCGGCAGCTTTTTGACCAGCGGCAGCTGCTCCGCCCAGGTGGAGCACGTGGGCGCGGAAAACTACGCCAACCGCATCGCGGGCGACGCCAAGACCATGAAAAAGCGCACCAGCGAGATCATGGATTCCATCGACTTTATCGTGAAGATCATCGGCTTTGCCATCGTGCCCATCGGCGCGCTGCTGTTCTGGAAGCAGTTCTGGGTATTGGGCGACGACTTTCAAAGCTCAGTGGTCAGCACCGCCGCCGCTGTGGTGGGAATGATCCCCGAGGGGCTGGTGCTGATGATCAGCCTGGCCTTTGCCGTCAGCACCATCAAGCTTTCCGCCAAGAAGACACTGGTGCAGGACATGTACTGCATCGAGACTCTGGCCCGGGTGGACACCCTGTGCCTGGACAAGACCGGTACCATTACCGAGGGCACCATGCAGGTGGACGGCCTTGTGCCCTTTGAGGGCGTGTCCGAAGAGGAAATGGCCGATGCCCTTGCCGCCCTGGTCACCAACCTGACGGACGACAACCCCACCTTCCTGGCGGTGAAAGAGCGCTTCCCCCAGCCCAGCCCCCAGCGGGCCGCGGATATCGTCCCCTTTTCCTCCGCCCGCAAATGGAGCGGCGCTTACTTTCCCGGCGCGGGCAGTTATTTGATGGGCGCGGGGGAATTTATCCTCCACGAGGATTTCTCCGCCATCAGGGAGCAGGTGGAGGGCTATTCGGAAAATGGCCGGCGGGTGCTGCTTTTGGCCCACTCTGACGAGCCCTTCCCCGGCAAGGAGCTGCCGGGGGTCATCATTCCCATGGGCCTGGTGCTCATCAGCGACAAGATACGCCGTGAGGCCCCCCGCACCCTGCGGTACTTTGCCGACCAGGGCGTGGACTTGAAGGTCATCTCCGGCGACAATGCCGTGACCGTGGCGAACATCGCCAAAAAGGCCGGTCTGGAAAATGCGGACAAATACGTGGACGCCACCACATTGCAGACGGAGGAGGACGTGCGGAACGCCGTGCGGGAATATTCCGTGTTTGGCCGGGTGACGCCCCAGCAGAAGCTGCAATTTGTCAAGGCGCTGAAGGCTGACGGCCACACAGTGGCCATGACCGGCGACGGCGTCAACGACGTGCTGGCGTTAAAGGAGGCCGACTGCTCCATTGCCATGGCCTCCGGCAGCGACGCCGCCCGCACCGTCTCCAACCTGGTGC
>CAZYLJ010000147.1:0-3262 GCA_964648555.1 uncultured Acutalibacter sp. | reverse complement strand
CCGATTTGTCCCTATCATAGAATTTACTGACGTGATGAAGAAACTCGCAAGAGTTTCTTCAAAAAGAAAATCGGACCCCGATTTTCTTTATTATACAGTGTATATGTCAATACAGCAAGCGCAATTTGCGGAAAAGAGGCACTTTTTTATGGAATATCAAAACGTCCTGCCGGGCATTTTTCACAGCCGGCCAAACCGCTTTATCGCCCTCGTCGAGATCGGCGGCCGGGAGGAAGTCTGCCACGTGAAGAACACCGGCCGCTGCCGGGAACTCCTCATTCCCGGCGCGAAGGTGTATTTGGAGAAAAGCTCCAACCCCCTGCGCAAAACGCAGTATGACCTGATTGCCGTGGAAAAGGCGACGGCGCGCGGCACGCTGCTCATCAACATGGACAGCCAGGCCCCCAACAAGGCGGCTGCCGAGGTATTGCCAAGGCTGCTGCCGGGGCTGACACTTTTGCGGCCCGAGACGAGGTTCGGCAATTCCCGGTTCGATTTTTACGCCGAAACAGAGGGAGATGTCCACGTCCTTCACGGCGGTCGATCTCAGCGCCTGCGGGAAAAGTGGTTCATCGAGGTCAAGGGGGTGACGCTGGAAAGCGACGGCGTGGCCCGCTTTCCAGACGCGCCAACAGAACGGGGCACCAAGCACTTAAAAGAGCTTTGCGCCTCTCTGGACAGCGGCTGCCGTGCCGCAGTGCTGTTTCTCATCCAGTTCCAGCCGGTGCGTCATTTCGAGCCAAACGCGCTGACAGACCCGGCCTTTGCCGCCGCCCTTTCCCAGGCCGCGGCCCGTGGCGTGGAGGTTTGGGCCCTGGACTGCACCGTGACCCCCAGCACCATGACGGCGGACAAGCCGGTAGAAGTCCGGCTTTCACCCCAATAGTACGGTTTTTCGGGGAAATATTGCAAAAGCGGAGGCTGCCCAATTTGGCGCCTCCGCTTTATTATTTTATTCTTACTTCTTCCTGATGATGACGCTGCCGAAATCAGCCTCACCGGAAAGGACTTCCAGCTTCCACTCGTGCCGGCCGTTTGTTTCGCCCAGGGGCTTTTCGCTCAGCTTTGCGGCGGCGGGCTCTGTGGGGAACAGGGGATTCTTCTCCTCCGGCTTCGCAGGTGTTTCTGCCGCCGGAGGGAGCGTGCCCTCAAACACCACTGTACCGTCGGCGGTCAGGCGGATCGCTGCCGGGGCCTTGGCGCAGTAGGTGACGCTCACCCGGCAGGGGCCGTCCTCTTCCACATGGTAGGTGACGAACTCGCCCGCGTGCAGCCGCAGATGCATGTGATCCCGCAAATGGATGCCCTGTGCGCCCATGCCGGGGAAGCCGACGGGCGGGTGAAAGCCCTTCTCGTAAACGATCTCCAGCCGGTCGGAAAGGCGATAGTTGGTGCCGCTGGGCAGCTCTAAGGTGCCGTTGCGGGAATCGGCGGGCAGGTCGTTGTAGCCGATGGCGGGAATTTCAAAATCGCCGGCGCGGAGCAGATAGGGGTGGTACTGGGTGTTCTCCGCGCAGTTTTCGGCCTTGACGGCCTCCAGATACTCGTCCCAGATGCGCTGGGCGTGCTCAAAGGCAGGCTTGGGGCCGCCCTTGGTGGCGTAGTCCACAATGAGATGCCACTCCTCCGGCACGGTGAAGTTCAACACAGAGGCGCACCCGGCCCCCACGCAGGTCTTCCAGCACCACAGATTGTAACCCGCGTCGTGCTCCCGCAGAATTTCATACATGGTGGTTTGCCAGGCATGCTCGTTCCGGCCGCCGGTTTCGCCCATCCACAGGGGAACCTGAAGTTCCCGGCACTTGTTCAGCACGTCGGAGACGGAAACGGGCTCCGGGCTGACCATCTCATAGCAGTGCAGGCTGATGCCCCAGTTATGGCACTGGGGATCGAAATCCCTGTCAAAGATATGTACCAGGCTGGAGACCTGCACGCCGTTTAACAGGAACATGTGATTCTTGTCAAGCTGTCGAAAGCGCCGGATCATCTCCTGATAGAACTCCTGCAGAACGGGGGTGTACCGCTCCACTGTGGGTGTGACGGAAAGGGGCTCGTTGACACAGTCATAGCCGCCTACGATGGTGCGGTCGCGGTACCGGCGGGCGAACTCCTCCATCAAAAGGTGGAGCCTCTCCATGCCATCCTCGTCGGTGTAAAAGTGGGGGCAGTTGTCCACGCCGTCGTCACAGGGGATGCAGGATTGCCCGGCGCTGGCGGCGTGCACGTCGATGATGGCGTAAACGCTGTATTTCTCGCACCAGTCGAGCACGTCGTCCAGCATCTGAAAGGATGTCTCATTAAACTGAACACCGGGCTCCTCCTTTAGGAACGTGCCCGCCCGAATGGGCAGCCGCACGGAGTTGTAGCCCCGCTCGGCCAGCAGCTTGATGTCCTCCTCACTGAGATAGGCCCGGTGCCACCTGTCCCAGAAGCTTTCTGTGTATTCGGTGCCGCAGGTCTCCCGCAGGATGTGCTCCATAGAGCGTCCCCGGTCCATCCTGCCCATAGGGGAATACTCTCCGGGCTTCATGCCGCCGAAGCCGCTCTGGATGCCCAGCATAAAGGCCTCCGGGTTGTCCCAGTTGCCCATGCCCCAGCCCCGGAGGATGACCTGCTCCCCCCGGCCGTTCACCATCTTTGTCCCTTCCGCGTGCAGGAAGCCCTTTACTCTTTCACGCGAATACCGTTTGTCCATACAATTTCCTCCTTTTTATTCCCGGCCGTTGTTTGCGCCGGCCGATCTCCCTTTTTCATCGAAAGGGAAATGCGCCCTTTCTTTTCGTCCACCTCCAGCACCGTGACCTCCACCACGTCGCCCACGGAGACCACCTCGGCGGGACGGCGGATGAACCTGTCGGCCATTTGCGAAACATGCACCAGCCCGTCCTGGTGGACGCCGATGTCCACAAACGCGCCGAAATCCACCACGTTGCGCACCGTGCCGGAAAGCTTCATGCCCGGCTTTAAGTCCTTCAGCTCCATAACATCCGTGCGAAGCAGAGGCGGCGGCAGCTCGTCCCGGGGGTCACGGCCGGGCTTTTGCAGCTCCTTTACTATGTCCCGCAGAGTGGGCAACCCCACGCCGCAGGCCTCCGCGGCCTTCCCTGGGCCAAAGCTTTCCACTCGCCTGTCCAGCTCCGACAGGCTGCCCACATCCTTCAGGGTGTACCCGCACAGAGAGAGCAGCTTTTCCGCCGCGCCGTAAGACTCCGGGTGAACGCCGGAGTTGTACAGCACGTTTTTCCTCTCCGGCACCCGCAAA
>CAZYLJ010000146.1:0-3294 GCA_964648555.1 uncultured Acutalibacter sp. | reverse complement strand
CGCGCGGCCGAGTCGCTTTCCCTCCGACTCAGGCTCGAAACAGGCCGCGCCGCGGCCTTCGGTTTCTCACCTTCGCTCCAGTCCAAGCTCCCCTGTGCGGATATTCTCGCGCTTCTAAGAAAATACCGCAATGCAATCGGATGCAATGCGGTACCCGAAAGAAACGACATGGCCCCCCGGGATCGGCGGGCGATCCCCCCTGTCGAATTCACTTCCTACGCCGGCATTATCCGGATCAGGTCGAGGGACCGGGGGCAGCGTTTCGCCCCGCATCTCAGCCGGAATGACTTCCAGCGCCCCTGTGATTTCCGGGAACCCCCGGCACTTCGATTGGTGCGGAGGTTCCCTATTCCTTTTACCTTGCGGTGGCTTTATCTTACCTTGGAATCGGGTCTCTGTCAAGAGCCTGGGCGTAATCGCCAAAAATTCCTGACAAATTTGTCGCATTTGACGAACCCCACCAGAAAATGTGCCTTTTGTCCCGTTTTTTGGACGAAGCACAACAAGATGTGCGCCGCCCAAGTCCTGCCAGATAAAACCTTTTCTGGGATTGGGGCTTGACGAATGGGAAAAAAGGGTGTAGGATGACGCTGTAACTGTTTTGTAACTGTTTGATCTTGATTTGTTACCGCTCCCCCTGGATCGGTAACAATCTTTTCGCCAGGAGGGACGTCCTGTGAATCCTCAGCATGACCGACAATCGAAAAAAGACCTGCTGCGGGGCAAGGCCGTCGCCCTCTGGCACAAGGTCCGCCATGTGTCCGCCCACCAGTGGCGCAAGGTCCGCCGGGGCGCCGAGCAGGTTTTTGAGGCGGCGCTGATCAAGGCGGCCAAAGGCTGTGAAAAGGCCGCCTCCGTCTTCGGCAAGGCCCGCGCCGCCGTAGCCCGGCACCCGGTCTCCCCCCTGCTGTATGTGACGCTGCTGGCGGTTGCCATCGGCGCCATCAGCTTTAACGGGATGTACACCAAGGCATACGTGCTCAACGTGGACGGCCAGGAGGTCGGCGTCATCGCCGACGAGAGTGAGCTGGACGACATTCTGAACCATGTGGAGACCCGGGTGTCCAGCATCCTGGGCGAGGAGTACGACTATGAGCCGGAGGTCACCCTGACCCCCGCCTATACCACCCCCGATGAGTTCAGCGACATTGCCGATGTGGAGGACGTTCTCTTCTCCGGCGTGGGCGCTCTGGTGGACGCCTGGGCTATTTCGGTCAACGGCCAGGAGCTGGGCTACGCACAGACCCGGGAGGACCTGCAGGCCGTGCTGGACGGCATTCTGGCCCCCTATCTCACCGAGGACACCATTGAATCCGGCTTCGTGGAGGACGTGCAGATCTTCCCCGTGGAGCTGCCCGCCAATATGGAATACGACCTGGACGGCCTGCTGTCCACCCTTACCGCCTGCACTGTGGAGGAAGCCTGGTACACCGTGCAGAAGGGCGACACCTATATCGGCATCGCCCGCTCTCTGGACATGACACTGGAGGAGCTGATGGCTCTCAACCCCGACGCGTCCATCGACAAGCTGATGCCCGGCCAGGAGTTGATCATCCAACAGGCAGTGCCCTACCTGTCCGTGCGCACCGTCACCGACGAGACCTATGACGAGGTCCTGGAAAGCCCCATTGAGTATATCGAGACCCCCGACCTCTACGTTGGCAACACCTCCGTGAAAGAGCGGGGCGAGGACGGCCTGGCCGAGGTCAACGCCCATATCACCTACGTGAACGGCATGGAGCAGGAGCGGCAGGTCATCACCTCCACCACCCTGCAGGAGCCCACCACCACCTATATGTACACCGGCACCACCCCCAAGCCCGCCACCGCGTCCAACGGCTATTATATCTGGCCGGTGCACGGCACCATCACCTCTTACTACGGCAACCGCTCCCTGGGTGACTTCCACCTGGGGCTGGACATTGCCGCCACATACGGCACCACGGTCAAGGCCGCCGACGGCGGCAAGGTGACCTACGCCGGCTGGAAGGGCAGCTACGGCAATCTGGTCATCATCACCCACGACAACGGCAACATGACTTACTACGCCCACAATTCCTCCATCCTGGTGAGTGTGGGCCAGCGGGTATATCAGGGGCAGGCCATCGCCAAGGTGGGCTCCACCGGCAATTCCTCCGGCCCCCATTGCCACTTCGAGATCCGTATCAACGGCAAGACGGTGAACCCCCTCAATTATCTGTAATATCTTTCAAAGGCGCCCGCCGCGGATTGTGCGGCGGGCGCCTTTTTGCTGTCTTTTGTCTCCGGCCGCAGGCCCAAATCGGAGCCCAATCGAACAAATGTCCAAAAAAGTGCTTGACAAAATAGAACAAATGTATTATATTCTGAGCTACAGAACATAAGTTCGATAGAACCAAGGGCACAAAGTCCATATTATTGGACTCCCCTTCGGATATGCTGAAGCCACGACAAAAGGGAGGCTTGAACATGGAAACTACATATTACAGCTTGAATGCCCGGGAGATCATCGTGTCCGGTGACGGTGTGGAGCAGGTCAGCGGCGGGGGCGCCCGTCAGCTGGTGTGTATGCGCAGGTCCGCCGCCCTGCCCCGGCGGGAAGCCCAAGGCAAGGTCATCGACCTGGCCGCCTGGCGGCAGGCCCGGCAGGAGGAGGAGCAGGAGCCGGAGGAGTGGTACGACGAGCCGGAGGAGGCTGCCGCCCAGCCCCAGCCCAGAGCCCGCCGGGATCACAGCCGCACGGCCCTGGTAAGCGCGGAGCTGCTGGCCAGCCTGTCCGTGGTGGGCGTGATGGCGCTGCTGCTGCTGCGCGTTTTGGGCGCATGACAAGATGGTAAAGAGGGCCGCCGGTGATCCCGGCGGCCCTCTTTTGAGCAATGGGGGCAATGGCCCTTAGCCTTCCCCCTTGGGGGCCTAAGGGCTTGCGTGCCCTTTAGCCTCCCCTGTGTAAGTGGAGGTGGCTGCCGTTAGGCAGCCGGAGGGGTTGACGCACCGGCGCGCCGAGGTCGTCGCGCCCTACAAGGGCTGGCCCGATGAGGGCATCGGGCCCTACGCATTGATCGAATGCCCTGCGTAGGGCCGACGGCCTGCAAAAAAGCTTGCAATGGCAGGAAAAATTCCTTTACAAACCGGGCAGACTGTGGTATACTTTTTCAGCGCGCATTCCAGCGCGCACGCACCCGCCGGCTTAGTTCCGGGGAAAAGCCTGCTTGACGCAGGGCTTCACCCACCCGTTACTCAGCGGCCGGGGACTGAATATGAAAGGTGGAAAAAGCATGATCCGCAAAGACCAAAAGACGGCCGTTATCGAGGCCA
>CAZYLJ010000145.1:0-3349 GCA_964648555.1 uncultured Acutalibacter sp. | reverse complement strand
AGGGCAAGAAGTACTTCTCCGTGGCCTCCGGCGGCGGCACGGGCCGTACCCTGCACCCGGACAACATGGCCGCAGGTCCCGCCTCTTACGGCCTGACCGACTCCATGGGCCGCATGCACGGCGACGCCCAGTTCGCGGGTTCCTCTTCCGTGCCCGCCCACGTGGAAATGATGGGCCTCATCGGCATGGGCAACAACCCCATGGTCGGCGCGACAGTCGCCTGCGCCGTGGCGGTCTACGAGGGAACGAAGTAAGGCTTCAAGGCAGATCAGAATTGAGCAGGGCCGCCGTTTTACCCGGCGGCCCTGTTGTTTTGGAAAAAGCTTGACAAACGGTGGCAGGAAAGGTATGATAGCTGTATAGAATCGCACAACTGTTCGTGTGAATTTTTAATCAGCGAGGAACTTATGAAGTTGATCCGCGAGACCAGCTGCTGCTTTACCGGCCACAGGATAATCCCCGAACGGGACAGGCTTTGGCTAAGAAAGCAGCTGCGGGAAGAAATGAACAGCCTGATAGAAGCCGGGGTGGACACCTTCCTTTCAGGGGGGGCCGTTGGTTTTGATACCCTTGCGGCCCAGGAGGTCCTGGCCCTGCGGGACGGCGGCGCGCCCATCCACCTGGTGCTTGCGCTGCCCTGTCTGGGGCAGGAGCGCCGCTGGCCGAAAAAGGACGCTGAGCTGTACCACCGGCTGATCGACCGGTCGGACGAGACCATTTACACCGGGGATGTTTACACGGAAAGCTGCATGTTCGAGCGCAACCGCTACTTGGTGGATCACAGCGCCCACTGCCTCTGCTACCTGACCCACACGGTGCGCAGCGGCACCGCTTACACCGTGCGGTACGCCAGAAGCCAGGGCGTCAAGGTGGTGAACCTGGCGGGGGATCAGCTCAGCTTGCCATCTTTTCCAGATCTTTTCGCAGGCGGTGAATGATGCGCTTTTCCAGCCGGGATATGTAGGACTGGGAGATGCCCAGCTCATCGGCCACCTCCTTTTGGGTGTGCTCCCTGGTGGAGGAAAGGCCGAAGCGCAGGGTCATGATCTTCTTTTCCCTGGGGGAGAGGCGGTCCACCGCCTCCAGCAGCATGGCCTTTTCCACCTCCTGCTCGATATCCCGGTTCACCGCGTCCGGGTCGCTGCCCAGAAGGTCGGAAAGCAGCAGCTCGTTCCCGTCCCAGTCCACATTTAGGGGGTCGTCGATGGACACCTCGTGCTTCAGTTGGGAGCTTTTCCGCAGGTACATCAAAATTTCATTTTCAATGCACCTGGAGGCGTAGGTGGCAAGCTTGATGTTCCGCTCTATGCTGAAGGTGTTCACCGCCTTGATGAGTCCTATGGTGCCGATGGAGATCAGATCCTCCACGCCGGCGCCGGGGCTTTCAAATTTTTTGGCGATGTAGACCACCAGCCGCAGGTTGTGGGTGATGAGGGGTTCCCGCGCGCCGGGCACGCCGTTTCGGATATTTTCTATGACCTGTGCCTCCTCCTCTTTTGTCAGGGGCGGGGGAAGGGTCTCCGGGCCGTTGATGTAGTGGCAGTGTTCCGCGCCCCAGAGGAGCAGCACCCGCCTAAGGAAATTTTTGCCCAGCAGAATGACGTCGTAGATCGCTTGCAGCCGCATGATGGTACCTCCTTATGCTTTTTCAAAAAAACAGGTCTGGATTGTACAGGGCGTCGAACTGGCCGGCGGAAAGCTCCTTCCCGCTGACGGCTATGTAGCAGCAAAGGGCCTCCCCGGTCTTTTCCGCCGTCAGCCTTTCCGGCTTGAACGCCGGCAGCACCCCGCTGCCGCCCACGCTTTCATAGGGCACCAGCCGCAGGGGAGAGGGCCTGCCGTCCGTTGGCGGAGCGGCGCTGTTTTGCTCCAAAAAGGAAACGACCTCCGGGGGCGCGGCGCCGTGCAGGCTCTTTGCCCCGCACACCACCACGGGCAGCCCGGAGAAGGGCTCCCGCAGGCTGTTGCCCGTGTCCGCCTTGGCGAACAGCCGGATGCTCACGCCGTTGTTTTCCAGCAGGAGCCATTGGCAGGAAAGGCTCTGGGAGCGCTCCGGCAGAAGGCGGCGAAGCAGCGCCGACACCCCGTAGGCCAGGCAGGTGAACAGAAACAGCAGGGGCAGAGACAGGTCAAAGTAAACGACATTGCCGAACACCGCCACATGGCCCGGGGCGAAGAATTGCAGGAGGAACAGGAAAAATCCGGCCAGCAGCAGGGAAAAGGCCCAGAAGCAGGCTGCTGCGCGGAGGAACATCCGGGGCTTTACGGGGGCAAAGGCGGCGGCCGTCACCAAAAGGGAGGCGGCGGCCCCCATCAGCAGCGGCAGCCAGGCCTGCGAAGCGGGCAGCAGGGCCGTCAAAGAGCATAGGGCTCCCGCTGCCGCCCCCAGTGCCAGACGCCGGTTTCTCACCCGCAGGGCCAGAAATTTCTTGACGCACCACAGCAGAAAGAAATCCACGTACAGGTTGACGATGACCAGCACATCCGCATAAACCGTCACGCCCATCCCCCCTTAAGGCAATGGTACTCCATTGGGCGTTTCAATTCTGTCAGAATGTGGGGTATGGAAATAATAAAAAGAAAGCTTCACATAATAGTAAATGCCAAAAGCAGCGAGAAAGGATGAGAAAATATGGTAAGCTACAGAAGAAAAGTGGTGCTTGTCGGCACCGGCATGGTGGGGATGAGCTTTGCCTACGCCGCCCTGAACCGGGGCGTGTGCGACGAGCTGGTGCTCATCGACATCGACAAAAAGCGGGCCGAGGGCGAGGCTATGGACTTGAACCACGGCATTGCCTTTGCCGGGGCCAGCATGAAAATTTACGCGGGCGATTACAGCGACTGCAAGGACGCAGACATGGTGGTGCTCTGCGCGGGTGTCAGCCAAAAGCCTGGCGAGTCCCGCCTGGACCTTTTAAAGCGGAACGCCGATGTGTTCCGCTCCATCGTCACGCCGATCGTCCGCTCCGGCTTTGGGGGTATTTTCCTTGTGGCCACCAACCCGGTGGACATCATGGCGCGGGTGACCTATGAGATTTCCGGGTTCAACGCCAACCGGGTGCTGGGCAGCGGCACCACCCTTGACACCGCCCGCCTGCGGTACCTTTTGGGAGACTACTTTTCCGTGGATCCCAGGAACGTCCACGCCTATGTCATGGGCGAGCACGGCGACAGCGAGTTCGTACCCTGGAGCCAGGCTATGGTGGCCACGAAATCCGTCAGCGACATCTGCACCCAATCGGAGGGGAAATTCTGCCTGGAGGAGATGCAGAAGATCAGCTTTGAGGTGCGGGACGCCGCCCAGAAGATCATCGAGGCCAAGCGCGCCACCTACTACGGCATCGGCATG
>CAZYLJ010000144.1:0-3397 GCA_964648555.1 uncultured Acutalibacter sp. | reverse complement strand
CACCTATGACGACGCCCTGGTGCAGTACCTGACCAAGAAATCCTACTCCGTCACTTATGGCGCCCGCAACCTGCGCCGGCTGATCCAGAAAGAGCTGGAGGACGCCATCGCCACCAAGCTCATCGACAGCTATATGAATCCCATCACCCAGATGAAGGCCACCTGCCAGGATGATAAGGTGGAGGTTTTGGCCCTGTAACCCTCTCGTTTTCAAACACAGCTCCGGCGATCGCCGGAGCTGTGTTTTTTTACAACAGGCAAGAACTGTTTATGCAAAACTTACAAATATCAAATGTGATTTCCTGTCCATTTTCTGAACGTCCCTCCAGGAAATCCCGTCCCCCTGACCTTGCTTATCTCATCTGGCTATGATAAACTGTTTTTGTATTTATTGAGAGAATGGGGTGCTACTCTTGCAACAAAACAGCTCGGTCGGGACAAAAAAGGTTACCATCTGGAACCGTACCTTTATCTGCTGTCTCATTGCCAACATCTGCTTCTGCATGTCCCACTTCATCGTCAACCCTTTGGTCACCTCCTACGCTTCTTTCCTGGGCGCCGGTGCCTCCATGGTGGGCGTCCTCTCCGGCCTCTACTTTGGCATCTCCTTTGCCATGCGTCCCATTGCCGGCCCTGCCGCCACCATGATGGACAAGAAGAAACTGATGATTTTTTCTTACACCCTGGGCATCGTCGTAAACCTGGCCTATGCCCTGCTTGACGGCATCGGCTTCTTCGTCGCCGCCCGCGTGCTTCACGGCGTGCAGTACAGTATCGTTGGTTCCCTTACCCTCACCGTGGCCAGCGACAGCCTGCCAAAGGAAAAGATGGGCTCCGGCATCGGTGTCTTCGGTGTGGGCGGCGCTTTTGGCACCGCCCTTGGCCCAAGCATCGGTCTTGCCCTGCGCACGTGGGGCGAAAAGCTTTGGGGCGGCGAAGGAGGCGGTTTCCGTCTCTCCTTCCTTGCCGCCGCAGCCTTCATGCTCATCTCCCTGTTCCCCTGCTTTCTTATGACCACAAAGCCCAAGCCCGACCGCAAAGCACTGGCCGCTCTGGGGCCCTGGTATCATAACATCGTCGCTCTGGACGCCGTGCCCTCCGCCGTGCTCATGGCCCTTTACTGCATGTCCTTTATCCTATACACCAACTATATGGTGCCCTATGCGGAACAGTTCGGCATTCAGGGCGTTGGAAGCTTTTTCACTGTGTACGCTCTGATGCTGCTGGTGACCCGTCCCTTCAGCGGCAAAATTCTGGACGCGAAAGGCGCTGCCACCATCTTCTACCCCTGCACGGGACTTTTCATCGCCTCCCTCATCCTTATCGCTTTTGTGCACACCCTGCCCGGTATCCTCATCGCCGCCGTCCTTGCAGGCACCGGCTGGGGCGCCCTTCAGCCCACCATTCAGGCCATGGCCATTCAGTCGGTCTCCCCTGCCAAGCGCGGCGTGGCCAGCAACACCAATTATTTCGGCATGGATTTGGGCTACTTCCTCGGTCCGACTCTGGGCGGCCTCATTGTGGCCTGTACCGGCGACCACTCCAAGATGTTTCTGTTCGGCGTCATCCCCGTGGTGATTGGCCTGTTCGTTTTTGTCCTCACGTGGCGCCGCTTCAAGCTGCGCGCCAAGGTTTTGGAGCATAAGGACGCCCCCGTCGGCAAATCCGGCTGACCAGGCGAAAAAAAGAAGCCCGTGCGTCCCCAGAAAGGGTGATGCACGGGCTTCTTTTAATTTTCAAATTCCTCCAGCTCTATGATGCGGGTGGGCACATCCTGACGCATCGCATAAGCCAGCGTGTACATGGTACCGCCCAAAAGGCCGTTATAGACCGCCAGCAGCAGAGACGACCGGTCCACCATGTAGCGGTCCCGCCGCTGCATACATCCCCGATCATAGGCGGTCTGGATCAGGGACTCCACATCGCACTGCTCCACCAGAGAAAAATAACGATTCCGGTCCTGCTCCGGCCAGCGGGCCGCCTGGGTCTCGCAGGGCAGGGCGGCCTCCACCGTGACCCCCTCCCGACGCTCCCGCAGCTCCAGCGCAGCCTCGCAGAAGTAAAGGTCTGCTCCCCGGGCCATGCCACAGATAAAATGCCGGTAGCCCTCGTCATAGGCCCGGTCCAGCTCCGCCCGCAGGCGCTCCTTCAACCGGAGGCACCGCTGATCCCGCTCATTGCTCCCCCAGGGGAGCTTTTCCGGGCGGTGGCCTGTAAAGCAACAGGTGTTCTCCCGTCTCATGGCTGCCCCCTTTCCGCGCCGGTCAGCGCACTCGCTCTTTTGCATTTTATGATATTCCTCCGAATAAGTCAACGACTTATCGAACATTTGTCCGAAAATCCGTATGAAAAAGGGATTGCATTTTTACCGACATCTGCTATAATAGAAACGAAAACAACTGAATCAAATGTCTTCAGGGCAGGGTGAAATTCCCGACCGGCGGTAAAGTCCGCGACCCACCTTTTCGGTGGCTGACCCGGTGCGATTCCGGGACCGACAGTACAGTCTGGATGGAAGAAGATGTGTTAATTGCGCACCTCTCCTTGTGATTAACACCTGAAAGGCATTTCCCTTTCAGGTGTTTTACTTTGCCGCAAGGAGTTGTTTTGTATGCAGACCCAACCCGAGCTTCACCCCTCCCGTTCCCGCATTGACACCCGCACTCTGGTGAGCATGGCCATGCTGTGCGCTATTTCTCTGGTGCTCACCTATGTGTGCCGCTTCATCCCCAAGGTCCAGGGCATCCTTTCCTTCGACCTGAAGGACACCGTTATGGTCATCGGCGGCTTCCTCTTCGGGCCGCTGCCCGCGCTGGCCATGACCGTCGTCGCCTCCCTCATCGAGATGATCACCTTCTCCACCACCGGCCCCATCGGCCTGATCATGAACATCATCTCCACCGGCGCCTTCGCCTGCACCGCCGCCGCGATTTATAAGCGCAGGCGCACCATGTCGGGGGCCGTACTGGGCCTGGTGACCGGCGTGGTGGTGATGACCGTCGCCATGCTGCTGTGGAACTTTCTCATCACGCCCATTTACATGCAGGTCCCCCGGGCTGTGGTCACTGCTATGCTGCCCACTGTGTTTCTTCCCTTCAACCTGGTAAAGGGCGGCATCAACGCTGCGTTGACCCTGCTGCTTTACAAGCCTGTGGTGACCGCCCTGCGAAAAGCCAGACTGGCGCCGGAATCCCAGCCCCAGCCCGGGGCTGACGGCCGGCAGCGCCGTCTGGGCGTCGGCCACATCATCCTGGTCGCCTTCATCCTGGTGACCCTGATCCTGTTGCTGCTGGTGCTCATGGGCGTCCTGCATACCTAATCAAAAACCGGAGGTACCGAAAGTTGTGGCTTCGTAAAACAGTATTTGCGTGAAATCTTGAAAGCCCTGAGTTTTCAA
>CAZYLJ010000143.1:0-3458 GCA_964648555.1 uncultured Acutalibacter sp. | reverse complement strand
CACAAGCAAACGCCTTTTTCTAACAGCGAACAGCTGATATCTAAATTTTATTCGCCATGAATGCCTCGATCTCGTCCGGGTCGCGGATGATGGCCTCGGACAGCACCTCGCAGCCCTTTTTCGTGATGAGCAGGTCGTCCTCGATGCGGATGCCAGTTTCCCACTCGTCGATGTAGAGTCCGGGTTCGTCGCTGATGACCGTGCCGGGCTGCAAGGGCGTTTCCAGGCCGATGGTCACGTCGTGGACGTCGATGCCAAGATGGTGGGAGACGCCGTGCATGTAGTACTTGCCAATTTCAGAGGGCTCCTTGATGAGCCCAAGCTCTATACAGCCCTGGGCCAAAATGCCGCTGCAAAGCTTTTGCAGGTCTTTCAGCGTCATGCCGGGGCGGGCCTGCTTAGCGACCTCCCGGTTGGCCTTTAATACGATGTCGTAGACCTTCCGCTGGCGGTCGGTGTACTTGCCGTTTACCGGGTAGGTGCGGGTTATGTCGGCGCAGTAGCCCTCATATCTGGCGCCCAGGTCCAGCAGGAGCAGTTCGCCGTTCCGGCAGGTGTCCCGGTTGGTTCCGTAGTGGAGCATGGTGCCGTTCTTGCCGCTGCCCGCGATGGTGGGGAAGGCCATGCCGTCCGCCCCCTGGAAGTTCACCATGTACTCAAAATCGGCCTGGGCCTGGTACTCCTTCCGGCCCGGCGCCAAACAACGCATGACGTTTTGCAGAGCCTTGTCGGTGATGTCAATGGCCCGGCGGATCTTTTCGACCTCGCCGTCGTCCTTCTGCATCCGCATCTTTGCCACTATGGGGAACAGGTCCCGAATTTGCGCGCCGGGGTACTTGGCGGCAAATTCCCTGGCCTTGACGGCGTTATAGTCCGGCAGGTCGTCCCACTGGCAGCGGGTGCAGTCAAAGTACAGGGCTTCTGGCCGACAGGCGTCCAGCAGCCGGCAGACCTGGCTTTCAAAGGCGTCCAGATAGTACACCTCGTCGATGAGGGAAATTTCCTTTGCCTCTTCCACGCTGACGCGCTTACCCGTCCAGCGCACGGCGGAGGGAATGGCCTCCTCAATAAAGAGCATGGTGCGGGGCTTTTCCCCCTCCTTGACCATCACAAGGATCATGCGCTCCCGGCGCAGGCCGGTCAGGTAGAAGAAATTGTGGTTGGGCTCAAAGGACGCGTAGGCGTCCGCGTTATAGTGCAGCTCCACGCCGGAAAACAAAATCAGCGCAGAGTGTTCTGCCATTTCCTCCAAGACCTGGGCTCTCCGTTCCTTCATATTCATGAATAAGATCTCCTCTCTGTCTCTTTTACTTTAACTCTATCACGGGAAAGCTGTTTTTGCAACCGATTTTTACCGATTCACTCTTCTACCACAAAAATAAGCGTTGAACTTATCTCTTCGATTTTCTTGCAAAGGAAGGGTGGATATGCTACAATAAAACAAATCGGGGCCGATTTTGTTTTCTCACAGGACTTAATTGACGGGAGCGATGATCCATTCTAAAGCAAAACTGCCCTGCTTGCTTGATACGGAGGAACGCATGGCTGATATCTTGATTTCGGATTTTACGGATGCTCGCTTTCAAGCGGCGTTCCGCCTCTATTTTGACGAGCTTGGAATTGCCGTGCGGGATTGGGACGGTCTGTTTTGCGAGATGAACGCTTCCGGCGAAAACAGAGCCTATGTCAGGTTGGGGGAGGATGGCGGCGTTGTTGGATTTCTCCAGTTCACCCCTATGGAGATGGCCGGCTGGTTCTTTTCCGAGCAGGTCGGGTTTATCCGGGAGTTTTGGGTCAAGAAGGAATGTCGGGGACAGGGGCACGGTACGGCGTTGCTGCGTCTTACAGAAGAATATTTCAAAGCGCGGGGTGTCCGAAGGCTACTTTTGACCACGGACACGGCCCCGGCTTTTTATACGGCCAGAGGGTACACAAAATCGCCCTGGATACAGGCAAAAAACAAGGACGATGTGTTTGTAAGAGATCTGAATGATTGCGTGTGCTGAGCATGAGGTGCGGCGGTGATGGGTGTGGAAAAGGAACAGAAGAGGATACGTGGGGGCGTTTTGACAGGGCTTTTGCTTTTGGCGTTTCTCGGGGCGGCGTTTCTTGTTGCCGTGCTGCTGGGTAGTTTGCGGGAAAGCAGGCTTGCCGGGGCAGCTCTTTTGCAGGACGCGGAGGATCAGGAGCCCCTGCTGCTGGAAGCGGAGGATGAAACCATTTGGCTGGCATGCGGTGGGGAGAAGAACTCCTGCCTGCTGCGGGCGGACAGTCGAACGGGTCTCGTTATGGCCAGTCGGGAGCTGGAGCTGCCAATATACTGGGCATCCCTTCAGGCGGGAACGCTCTATTACCGGGAAGACACGGAAAAATCCTCCTGGCTGGTGGCCTGTGACGGCGAAACGCTGCAGGAGCTTTCCCGCAGGGAGCTGCCCTGGGCCCCGGAGGACATTTTCCTTTTTGACTGCAACGGCACTGGCGGCGCTTTTTGCGTCTTATCTCAAAGCAGGAGCACACTGCGGGTCTCTTCTCCGGGCCAGGAGGAGGAGATCCGGGAATTTCCCAGCGCCATTGACTTTTTGGAATGTGATGAGGATGGCCCGGCTCTTCATGCCGGAGATGAGCTCTGCCTTTTGACGTGGGGAGAACAGATCCCCTGCGAGGCTGCGCCCCTGGCCTATTTCGGGAACGGATACTTCCTGGACGGGGACGGCGCGCTGTGCGGCCTTGGCAGTCAGGGGCTGACGCCCTTCTACCAGTGTGAGGAAAGCTTTTACGGCCGTCTTTCTTATTGCCTTGATGGCGAAAATTGTCTGATTTTGTCAAAAAGCGGCGGGGAAGTGCGCCGCTATGACGAGACCGGGAGAACCGTTGGGGTTTGCCGCCTGGAAAGCACGGCGCTGGCGGTCTGCGCCGCCGGAGGCGTCACAAGACAGGACGGTGAGCTTTTCTATATGCCCTTTGATTTTTCCGCCCCTGACCCAACTGCCGTTCCGGAACCGACCCCCGAGCCGGAGGAGCCGCCGGTCACGGTGGAAGAGGATTTTCTGCTGCTGGAGGCGGGCGCCACGGCGGACGATCTGCGGGAGCTGTTCAAGCCGGAGGGCGTCATCATCTATGACCGCCTGGGAAAGCAGATGACCAGCGGAAGGCTGGCTACCGGCGCGACGGCCGGCGATTGGACCGTAGTCATCCGCGGTGACTGCAACGGCAGCGGCACCATCAATGGGAGAGACCTTCAGACTGCCAGCACCATGCTGCTGACCGGGGAGTATTCCAGCGAGGCGGACTACCGCGCCGCCGATCTCAACGATGACGGGAAGCTGGACACCACAGATCTGGTCTTGCTGAGCAAGCTCGTGTGGTGAGAGGCTGGAACCGCTGAGATCCGTTCAGAAACGCATCGGGCACTCGCTCGGGCACTGCACCGCCCTGTGCTTTTTGAATTTCCATATCAT
>CAZYLJ010000142.1:0-3491 GCA_964648555.1 uncultured Acutalibacter sp. | reverse complement strand
CATTTTGCATTTCCCGCAGGATAAGTATGGCCTTGCAGAGGTCTTGGGGCAGGTCGGGCTGTTGACCTAAATAACCGAGAACGACAGAAATGGCTTGTTTCCTGGTCATTTTTCGTCTCCTTTCCTTTTTCCCCAGGGTACGTTCATCGGCACGCCATAGGTGGAAAACTGCACGCCCTGGGTCACGTCGAAATGGTCGATGGCCTTGATGAGCCCAATGCACCCTACCTGGAACAGGTCATCCGGGTTTTCGCCCCGGTTGCCAAAGCGCTGGATGACGCTCAACACAAGCCGGAGATTGCCGGAGATCAGCTTCTCCCTGGCGTCCTTGTCTCCATTGTGGCTCTTGATGAGCAGTTCCCGCATTTCGTCGCTTTTCAGCACCTTTAAGCGCGAGGTGTTGACCCCGCAGATCTCCACTTTACCCTGCATAAAAAACTACCTCCGTTTTTTTCTACGAAGGTAGCTTTTGCATTTCTATCGTGTTTTAATCGCCCGCAGGAAAACGATCGCAAAGCTCTTTCACAGCATCTTAAATGTTTCTTCCCGCGAGCCGAAAGTACCGGCGCTCATGACCTTTATAAATCACGCCCACAGCACTTTTTGTACTTCTTGCCGCGAGCGGAAAGTGCCGGCGCTCATGACCTTTATAAATCACGCCCACAGCACTTTTTGTACTTCTTTCCGCTTCCGCAAGGGCAGGGGTCGTTCCTGCCGATCTTCTTTCCCTTCACCACCGTGGTGGAGAGCTTCTGCTCCTTGTAAAGCTCCTTTTGGCGCTCCGCCGGAATGAGCTTTTCCCACTGGGGCAGATGATAGAGCCAATCGGCCTTGGCCTTGACCATATTTTTATAAAGCAGCTCTTTGTCGTAGTTCAGGTTGACCTCGCTGTCCTCCCCGATCTCCTCCAGGGGGTTCTGCTCCTTCAGGCTGTCGTTGATGCCGTCCAGAAAGCCCACCATCGTCATCAAATCCACACCGTATTTCTCAGCATAGCCCTTTACCGTGTTTTTCCGGGGCTTGCTTTCCAGGATCTTCTTATAGATCTCCGTCTCGGCATCAA
The DNA here is from genome assembly GCA_964648555.1 of uncultured Acutalibacter sp. Classification (GTDB taxonomy): domain Bacteria; phylum Bacillota; class Clostridia; order Oscillospirales; family Acutalibacteraceae; genus Acutalibacter. The sequence goes on along the minus strand of CAZYLJ010000142.1, from coordinate 2,428 downwards.
AATACTCCTGCCAAAACCTTCTGCCGCCGTCCGGGGCCTGCTGCTTTTCCTCCGCGTACTTCCGCCACTGCTCTAACAGCGCCATGCGAATTCACTCCTCAAGGCAAATATTTCCTTACATTTCCGCATTTTATCATCTTTTCCGCAGGCTGTCAATCTTTATGTTTCGCTTGAAAAATCCCTGCCCCCGTGCTATCTTTATCACAGAGAAAAGGAGGCGATATCTATGAAATACGACCGCGCGCTTTCCCTGCCGCCCCATGCTGCCCTGGCGCTGGAGAGGCTGGAGAAGTACGGCTATGAGGCCTGGTGCGTGGGCGGGTGCGTGCGGGACAGCCTGCTCGGCCTTTCCCCCGCCGACTGGGATATCGCCACAAACGCCGCGCCCCAGGAAGCAAGCGCCTGCTTTGGAGACTTCCCCACCATTGACATTGGGGCAAAGCACGGCACGGTGGCGGTGGTGATTGACGCCCACCTCATAGAAATCACCACCTACCGGGCGGACGGCGACTACGCCGACCACCGGCACCCTGCCGGCGTGCGGTTTTCACAAACGCTGGAAGAGGACCTGTCCCGGCGGGACTTCACCGTAAACGCCATTGCGTACCACCCCCATCGAGGCCTGCGGGACGAGTTTGGGGGGCTGGAGGATTTGGAGCGTCGCGTTTTGCGGTGTGTGGGCAGGCCTGCCCGCCGGTTCGAGGAGGACGCGCTGCGCATCCTGCGGTGCCTGCGGTTCAGCTCGACCCTGGGCTTTTCCATAGAAGAGGAGACCGCCGGGGCGGTAAAAGAAAAAGCGCCGCTGCTGTTGGAAATCTCCCACGAGCGGGTAAAAGAAGAACTGACAAAGCTATTGTGCGGGCAAGGCGCGGGGCGCGTCCTGAAGGAGTATGCGGAGGTGATCTTTCAGGTGCTGCCGGAGCTTCGGCCCATGAAAGGCTGCGGCCAGGAAAATCCCTACCACTGCTTCGACGTGTGGGAACACACCCTGCGCGTTGTTGACAATGTGCCAAACGAAAAAGAACTGCGCTGGGCGGCGTTATTGCACGACTGCGGCAAGCCCGCTGTGAAAGCCTTTGGCCCGGACGGCGTGGCCCACTTTTACCGACACGAGCCGGCAAGTGAGAAGCTGGCCGCACAGGTTTTGGAACGGCTGCGGTTCTCTAACCGGGAGAAGAAAGAAATTTTGGAGCTGGTGCGCTGTCACGGGGAAATCCATCCCATATCGGAAAAGCGGGCGAAAAAGCTCTTGTCCCTGCTGGGGGAGCGGCAGGCCTTCCGGCTCATTGCCCTTTCCCGGGGGGATCTGGCGGGACAGGCAAGCCAGCTCTTCTCTGAGCGGGCGGCGGCCATCGACCAAAGCGAAAGCCTGTTGCGGGAGGCGCTGGCACAATCGGCCTGCCTGACGCTGCGGGACTTGGCAGTAAGCGGAAAAGATTTGATGGAGCTGGGCTATCAGCCCGGCCCGGCCCTGGGCAGGGCGCTTGACGCTTTGCTGGACGCGGTTCTGGGGGACGAGCTGCCCAATGAAAAAGCAGCCCTCCTGGAAAAAGCGGGAGAGCTGCTAACAAAGGAGCGGAGAAGTGAAATATAAGGGCCTTATTCGCCGTGGTAGGAGGGGGCGTTCTTGGGAGTTTTGCCCTTGATGACGTTCCGATAATAGGCGTAGGTCAGGGGCTCGTCCTCGCTGAGGATCTCGGCCTCGGTACACTGGCCCACGAACAGCAGATGGGTGCCCAGGTCGATGGTGTTCTCCACCTGGCAGCTAAAGCGGGCGCAGGCGTTTTCCAGGGGATACGGCACGCCGGCGCTGTCCTCGGCCTTGGGGATGCCGTCAAATTTGTCGAAATCTTTGCCGGTACGGAAGCCGAACCGGCCAATGCTCATCAGCGTGGAGCGCTGATCCAGGGCCACGGCGGCAAATCTCCCCGACTGCCGGATGAGGCCGCAGGTGAAGCTCTCCTTATTGACCGCCACGGAAAGTCTTGGAGGCACGGCAGTGACCTGGGTCAGGGTGTTGACCACACAGCCGCTTTGCTCCTCCCCCGCCTTGGCGGAGACCACATACAGGCCGTAAGTGAGCTTATACAGGGCGTTCTCGTTCATAATGATCCTCCTTTTTTAACACAGAAACGTGATGAAGAAGCCAAACGCTATTTACAATGCTATTATTTCATAGTCGGGCGGATTTATCAAGGGCTTTTTGGAATCAAAGGGCGGCGTGGAAATATTTTTGGCGGGCCAGCGATTTGGGATTGACAAAAACCGCGGTTTTCGGTATAATATTTGAGCGTACTAAAGGGTAGTTGTATCGAAAAACATGCTGGTGTGGCTCAGTCGTGTAGGTAGCTCTACCGACCTCGCCCGCCAAACAAAAACATGCTGGTGTGGCTCAGTCGTGTAGGTAGCTCTACCGACCTCGCCCGCC
>CAZYLJ010000141.1:0-3514 GCA_964648555.1 uncultured Acutalibacter sp. | reverse complement strand
GCGGGGGTCGGCGGTGTAGACGCCGTCCACGTCGGTGTAGATCTGGCACAGGTCGGCGTGCATGGTGGCGGCGATGGCAACCGCGCTGGTGTCGGAAGCGCCTCTGCCCAGCGTTGTCATATCTCCGTAGCGGTTGAGCCCCTGGAAGCCCGCGACCACCACAATGCGGCGCTTGTCAAGCTCCTTGCGGATGCGGGAGGTATTAATCCGTTCGATGCGGGCCGCCCCGTAATCGGAGGATGTTTCAAAGCCGGCCTGCCAGCCCAAAAGCGACACCACGGGAAACCCCATGCGCTCTATGGCCATGGCCAGCAGGGCGGCGGCAATGTGCTCCCCCGCGGTAAGCAGCTGATCCATTTCCCGCTTACTGGGCTTTTCGTTTACCTCCCGGGCCTTGGCAATCAGGTCGTCGGTGGTGTCCCCCTGGGCGGAAACCACGGCCACCACATCGTTGCCCTCTTTATATGCGGAGGTGATGATGTCCGCCACGTTGTTTAGCCGCTCGGCATCCCTGACGGAGGAACCGCCAAACTTCTGGACGATCAAAGACATATGCTCAACCCTTTCGGCTTTTTACTTGACACGGGCTCTGCTCTACTATAATATGCGCGCTCCCTTTGGCGGCGCACAGTATTTCCGTTTCCCGGCCGATGATGTCGTCCTTTTCACTGAGGCGGGAAACGCAGCTTTTGCCAAAGCCCTCCGCGCCCTTTGCGTCGATCCTATGTCACCGGCACATCGGGCACGAAGTACACCGTCTCATCCAGACCGCTGGAAACCGGGGAGTCCGGCGGCGGGGAGGGCTCTTCGGTCGGCTCAGGGGTCGCTTCCTGCTCAGGGGTGGGCGTCGGCACATCCGGCCCGGGCTCGGTGGTGGGTTCTGTGGTGGGCTCTTCACTGGGGCCGGGCGAGGGCTCGATGGAAGGCTCTATTGAGGGCTCAATGGAGGGCTCGATGGAGGGCTCGATGGAGGGCTCTACCGACGGCGACGGCGAATTGTTCTTGCCGGTGACGTGATCGGTGGTGCCGTTGCAGGTCTCGGGCACCTCGTCGATCTGATACCATCCGGTGGCGGTGTCATAGCAGTTCGGCCCGGCAATGAGGCCGCTGTCGCGGCAGAAGGTGCGCTCTACCACGTTTTCGCTCAGCACCCAGCTCCTGTCGGAAAAATCATAATTTTCCATCACGTAATTGATGACAGATTTCCACGCGAGCTTGTGGATGGAGGAATCGGTCAGCTCTTTGTTGTACTCGTAGCCGTTCCAGATGCCCGCAACGCAGAAAGGCGTGGCGCCGATAAACCACAGGTCGTAGTTGTCGTCGGTGGTGCCGGTCTTGCCGTAAATGGTGGTGGGGATGTCGTTCAGATAACCATAGCCGGTACCCCATCCTCCGTAAATGGTCCGCTGCAAAAGCTTATTCATAATAGTGGCGTTTTCCGCGGACATGACCTGCTCGCCGGGGTTGGCATCTTCCCGGTTGTCCAGGATCACGTTGCCCTTGTGGTCTTTGATATAATCGTAGGTGATGGCCTTGTGGTACACGCCGCCGTTGGCGTAGATCTGGAAGGCCGCCACCATTTCGTCCAGGTACACGCCGTACTGCTGGCCGCCCAACGCCATGGCGGAAATGCTGTGACTGTCCTCTTCCGTCAGGCTGGTGAAGTGCAGCTTGTTGACCAGCCAGTCGTAGCAGGCCTCGGGGCTGACCTCGTTGCAAAGCCAGGCCGCCGGGGCGTTCTGGGACATTTCAATGGCCCTGTCCACGCACATGTGACCCTGGTATTCGCCGCTGAAGTTCTTGGGGCCCTCCTCGGTACTGTCCTCGCCGAAATAATTGGGCAGGGGCTCGTCATTCAGGACCGTGCTGTAATTGATGACGCCCTCGCTAAGGCCCACGGCGTAGGGGCTGATAGGCTTGATGGAGGAGCCGGACTGTCGGCCCAGCACGCCCAGGCCCGTGGCGTAGTTCGACACGCGCCTGCCGCTCTTCTCGCCGCGGCGGCCCACGATGGCCATGACCTTGCCGGTGTAGGGATCCATCATATAAAACGCCAGCTGGACGCTTTCGTCCTCCGGGAGGATCTCCGGGTGGGTCAGGAAATAGTCGTAGATATCGTTTTGGAAGTCCATGTCCACAGAGGTGTGGATCTCAAGCCCCTGGTTATATATGACCTGCTCGGCATAGGAGTAGGAGTAATTGTACTTTTCCATCAGATCGTTCAGGATGTCGTCGAACATGGTGTCGATATAGTCGTTCCACTTGTCCTCGTCCTCCTGGGAGAGGGTAACGGTCTCTTCCACGGTGGGGGCATCGCCGTCAAAGTCGGTCATGGCCTCCAGCTCCGCGATGGCGTTGTTGTACTCGTCCCGGGTGATGGGGGTGGTCAGCTCCCCGTCCAGCTCTCCCTCCTCGGAAAGCTCGATCATACGGTCCAGCACCTGCTTTGCCCTCGCCTTGGAATCCTCCGGGTAGATCTGGGGGTTATACTGGTAGGGGTTCTGCGTGATGCCGGCAATGAGGGCGCACTGCGCCAGGGAGCACTCACTGATGTCCTTGCCGAAGTACTGGTTGGCCGCCGCCTGAACGCCCTGGGTCTGGCCGCCGTAGTTGACCACGTTCAGATAGGCCATCAAGATCTCTTCTTTGGTATAGCCGGGGAACTCGTTGCCGTTTTCATCGGTATAGCCGCCCTCCAGGTTCAGGGCGGCGAAGATCTCCTTGATCTTGCGCAAAATGCTGACCTGGTTCTCGCCGGTGATGTTCTTGATGAGCTGCTGGGTCAGAGTAGAACCGCCGCGGCCCTGCTGCCCCGTGACCAGCTTGAACACAGCGCCCAGGGTGCCCTTCCAGTCCACGCCGTGGTGCTCGCAGAAGCGGTGATCTTCAATGGCGATCTGGGCGGTCTTCATGTAGTCGGGGATGTCCTCCAGCTCTACCCACACGCGGTTCTCCGTGCTGTACAGGGACAGGTACTCCTCGCTGGTGCCGTCGTCCTTGTCGATATAGATGAAGCTGGAATAATTCAGGTTCATGCTGGAAATATCGGGCGGCACGGTGTTGCGGTAGCTCAAAATGATGGAGACCACCGCGATGAGCACCAGCACCCCGGCAATGGCCAGCACCCAGAAGAGAGTTTTAAAGGCCTTCCAGGCGATGCCGCCGATGGCCATTGCCGTGGCGCCGGCCGACTTGGAAAGCTCGCCTTCTGTGCGCTGAGAGGGGATCTGGTGGTAGCTTGTGTTGTATTTGTTCATATCTTCTCGCATAATAACGCCTGCCTTTCTCCGGTGACACAGGATGGATAAAAAACGTATACTAGGCAAAAACTGGCACATACTACGGGGGAGGTGATTGGATGGTACACTTGTCCCCAGATCGAACGAAAAATCACACCAGGATTCTGCTGCTTTTGGCGGCGCTGGCGCTGGCGGTCTGCGCCCTGGCCCTGGGCATGAAGCAAAAAGCCGTGCCCACCCAGGCGGAAACCTATAAAAGCTATTATAGCCCAAAG
>CAZYLJ010000140.1:0-3518 GCA_964648555.1 uncultured Acutalibacter sp. | reverse complement strand
TGGTGCAGATCCCCTGCATCGAGCGCAACGCCGTGGCCGCCATGCGGGCCATCAACGCCCAGCGCCTGGCAAATTTTCTCACCTACACCAGGAAGATCAGCTTTGACATGGTGGTCAACACCATGTACGAGACGGGCCGGGATCTGTTCAGCAAATACCGGGAGACCGGCGAGGGCGGGTTGGCAAAGCAGTATCCCGCCAAGCAGTACGGCGTCAGCTGAAGCTGAGCCGGATATAAAAATCATTTGACGAGAAAGGGTGGTCAGTATGGAACGGAACGCATTTACCGGCGGGGTAGAGCCCGGAGGCCTTTGGAACAAAAACGACATCCGCATCCTCCTCTGCTACATTTTGCAGAGCGTCGATGGCCCTCTTTCCCGGGATGCCCTGTGTCAGATCATCGGGGAAAAGGCTCTGGCAAATTTCTTTGAGGTGGGCGACGCCATCGACTCCCTGTTAAAACAGGGAAACCTCAAGGAGGAAAACGGCCTTCTCACTGTGACGGACACCGGGCGGGAGATTGCCCAAAGCCTGGACGCCACGCTGCCCCTTTCCGTGCGGGACAAGGCGCTGGAGGCCGCCCTTCGGCTGATGGCGGAAGCAAGGGCCCGCCGGGAGAACCGGGTGGAAAAGAAAAAGACGGACCGGGGGTATCAGGTCACCTTTCACATTTCCGGCGGTGAGCTGGACCTGATGACCATTTCCATCTACGTGCCGGACAGGGCCCAGGCCGACCTGGTGGAGAGGAACTTCTACCACGACCCGGAACAGCTTTACCGCCTGCTGCTGTCCTCCCTGACGGGGGACATGACTTACATCGGCTCTTTCCTGCTTCACGGCGGGGATCACAATAGTTCCACCTAATACACTGAAAGGGAGTCTGCGTATGCCTATCCATTTTGACGAACAGCGAAAAATTTTCAAGCTGGAAACAAAAAATTCCACCTACGCCATGCTGATCTTCGACCAGGGGTATCTTGTCCACCTGTACTATGGGGCCAGGCTGCCCGATCAGGATCTGAAGCCCCTGATGAACCGGGGCTGGTTCGAATCCCTGAGCCCCTTTGCCGAGGGCGTGGAGGACAACCTTTTCTCCCCCGATGTGACGCCTTTGGAATACCCCACAAACGGGGCCGGGGATTTCCGTATTTCCGCTCTGTCTGTCCGGGGGAAGGACGGTAACACCGTCACCGATGTGCGGTACGTCTCTCACAAGATCACAAAGGGCAAGCCGAAGCTGCCCGGCCTGCCGGCCACCTTTGCCGGGGAGGACGAGGCCGAAACACTGGAAATCGAAACGCTGGATCCTGTCACCGGCGTGAAGGCCTTCCTGCTGTTTACCGTATTTGAGGACTACGACGTCATCACCCGCAGCGTGCGGCTGGAAAACGCCGGTGGCGCCCCCGTCGAGCTGGAGCGGGCCTACTCCGCCTGCCTTGATCTGCCCACTATGGACTATGACATGGTACATATGTACGGCAAGTGGGCAAAGGAAAATACCACGGTGCGGCACCCCCTGCAGCACGGTATCCAGTCCATCCGCTCCAAGCGGGGCATGACCGGCCCCAACCACAACCCCTTTGTGGCGCTGCCCCGCCACGATGCCAACGAGGAGCGAGGCGAGGTATACGGCCTGAATTTTGTCTACAGCGGCAACTTTGCCATCGACATTGAAGTGGACACCCGGGGCTGCCCCAGGGTGCTGATGGGAATCAACCCGGAGGACTTCCGCTGGCGGCTGGAGCCGGGCGAGATCTTCACCTCTCCCGAGGCCGTGATGGTGTTTTCAGAAGAGGGCCTGGGCGGCATGAGCCGCACCTTCCACCATTTCTATCTGGACCACCTGATGCGCAGCGAATGGACCAAGAAAAAGCGTCCCCTGCTCATCAACAGCTGGGAGGCCGCCTATTTTGATTTTACCGGCGACAAGCTGGTGGAATTTGCCAAGGCCGCCAAAGAGCTGGGCATTGAAATGCTGGTCATGGATGACGGCTGGTTCGGCGACCGCCACGATGACCTCCGGGCTCTGGGCGACTGGTCGGTCAACGAGGAAAAGCTGGGCGGCTCTCTTTCCAGCCTCATTCAGCGGATCAACGACCTGGGCGTCAAGTTTGGCATCTGGTACGAGCCGGAGATGATAAATCCCGACAGCGACCTGTACCGCGCCCACCCGGACTGGATCATCAACGCCCCCGGCAGAGGCAAGTCTCTCTCCCGGCACCAGTGCGTGCTGGACATGACCCGGCAGGACGTGCGGGACAACATCTTCCAGCAGATGTATGATGTGCTCTCGAAAAACAACATCGAATACATCAAGTGGGACTGCAACCGCCACATCACCGAGGCCGCCAGCTTACAGCTGCCTCCGGAGCGTCAGGGCGAGTTTTTCCACCGCTACGTGCTGGGCGTCTACGACCTGATGGACCGCGTTACCAGTGCCTTCCCCCACATCCTGCTGGAGAACTGCTCCTCCGGCGGCGGCCGGTTCGACGCGGGCATGCTGTACTACTCCCCCCAGATCTGGGCCAGCGACAACACCGATGCCATCGAACGGCTGTCCATCCAGTTTGGCGCGTCTCTCTGCTACCCCATCGCCTCTTTGGGCGCCCACGTTTCCGCCAATCCCCGCACGGACATTAAGACCCGGGGCGACGTGGCCATGTGCGGCACCTTCGGCTACGAGATGGACCCCCGCAAGCTTACCGACGAGGAAAAGGAAATTGTGAAAAAGCAGATCGCGGACTACCACAAGTATTACGAGCTCATCCGCTTCGGCGATTTCTACCGCGTTACCTCCCCCACGGAGAATCCAAATTTCTGCGATTGGGAGTTCGTCAGCCCGGACAAAAAAGAGGTGCTGTTCACCCGCGTCACTGTCCGCCGGCCGGAGAACATCTACCAAATCCGGCGGCTGCAGGGCCTTGACCCGGAAAAGCTCTACACCGACGAGGACACAGGAGAGACCTATTCCGGCGCGTACCTGATGCACGCGGGCATCACACTGCTGCCCACCAGCTGGCGCTACTTGAAGGACGGCAGCAGCGTGGTCAAACACTTCACCGCAAAATAAATCTCAGCGGCGGGGGCTTTCTCCCAGCAAATTTGGGTTGACAGTCCGCCATTTCCTTGGTATAATAATTGAGCTGTCCGCCCAAAAGCGGGCAGCCCCATGACTCATTAGCTCAGTTGGCAGAGCACTTGACTTTTAATCAAGGTGTCCGGGGTTCGAATCCCCGATGGGTCACCAGAACAAAAGGACAAAGCCTTGCGCTTTGTCCTTTTGCTTTCCCTGTCGCGGGGATTCGAACCCGAAAGGGTCTGCACGGTAAAAAGGGCGCCGGGGCGAGCTTTTTCGTGCAGAGGCCCGCTGCCCGGTACCGGCGCGAAGCGAGGGTGGGCAAAATCCCCGATGGGTCGTGCCCCTCTCTCCTCTTTCCTTATAAAATACGCACTGTAAAGGCCTTTTCCATTTTCCCGCCGACGGGCAGCAGCGTCATGCCGTGCTTTCTGACAAATTC
>CAZYLJ010000139.1:0-3529 GCA_964648555.1 uncultured Acutalibacter sp. | reverse complement strand
CACACGGGCCATAGCCAGGTACATGCCGACCTCGGTGCACTCGCCCTGGAAGTTCTCTCTGAGGCCCTGGATGATCTTCTCATCCGCGCCCTTGGCAACGCCGACCACATGCTCGGCGGCCCAGCTCATCTCGCCGGACTGCTCGGTGAACTTCTCGGCGGGAGCGCCGCAGACAGGGCACTTCTCGGGGGGATTCTCCCCTTCGTAAACATAACCGCAAACAGAGCAAACATACTTTTTCATAGCTATTTACCTCCTATTTATTGATGATGCGGAAAATCGTCCGCATTCATTCCGTTGTGTTGTGTTTCGCCGCGCACAGCCCGCAAAGGCCCCGGAACGTGACGCTGGCCGAAGCGATCTGGTTGCCGGTGCTCTGGGAGAGCTGTAAAAGCTCCTCCGGGCCGAAAAACTCTTTCGGCACATCCAGCACCGCCCCACATTCAGAGCAGATAAAATGGGCGTGGGGCCGCACGTCGCCGTCAAAATGCTCCTGCCCGCCGATAACGCCCACGCTTTGGGCCCTGCCGCGCTGGCAGAAGAATTTCAGGTTGCGGTACACAGTGCCCAGACTCAGGTCCGGGTATCTGGGCCGCAGCGTTTGATAGACCCATTCCGCCGTAGGGTGGGTGTCTGTTTCCCGCAGGGCACAGAGAATGGCCGTGCGCTTCCTGCTGAAATTTTCACGCTTTTCCATACCTTCCTCCCGGGCTGTCTTTTTACGGTCTTATCTTACCACACTTTACAGGATTTGTAAAGTAGGAATTATTACTATTTTTTAAATTTTTTCGCTTACCGGGCAGATAAAAGCATTTTTACCAGAGCCTTCTGCACCTTTTCCCCGGCAACGGCCACCAGCTCGTCCCCGGCGTGCAGCACGGTGGAGCCGTTGGGGATGGTGAGCTCGCCATTCCGGATGATGGAGATGATCAGCGACCCAACGGGCACCTTAAAGTCCTGCAAAGCCGCGCCGTCCAGGGCGGAGTTCTGTGGCAGGGTGACGGAGCAGATGCCCGCCCTGCCCTGGTTCAGGGATGCCAGCAGGTGCATGTGGGTCTGATCGGCCTCCTGCTCGATCATGCTGGTCAATATCTGTGCGCTGCATACGGTGTTCTCGATGCCCAAAAGGTGGAAGGTTTCCACGTTTCGGGGGTCGTTGACCCGGGCGATGACCTTTTTGGCGTGGAAATACTCCTTTGCCAGCTGGGCGGCCACCAGGTTGTCCTGATCCACGCCGGTGACAGCCATAAAGCAGTCGGCGTCCCGGGTACCGGCGGCCTCCAGGGCGTTCAGGTCGGTGCCGTCGCCCCGGCAGACCGTGGCGTCCAGCTCGTCCGCCAGGCGATGGCAGTAGCTTCGGTCCGACTCGATAATGCTGACTTCATATTTTCTGTCCAGCAGGGCGCGGGCCAGACTTTTGCCGGTCTTCCCGCCGCCCATGACCACCATTTTCATGCTTTGCCCCATTCCTTTCTCAGTCGATCTTCCGGCTGTATATCACGCAGTCTCCGGCCAGCAGGTTCAGGCGGCCCTTGTGGGGCAGCAGCAAAAGCTGTCCGTTATCCCGCAAGACGCCCAATATCCCATCTCCGGGGGGCACCTCCAGGTCGTCTGTGGTGCGTCCAATGTATTTGCGGTCGATGGGCCGGGCCGTCAGGGAAAGGGTGGAATTGCCGAAGGCGGCCTGCCGCGTCTCACGGGGGTTGGTCAGTGCGGAGGCCAGCCGCTCGCCGGCCATGTTGGTGGGGCAGATGGTCTCAAGCCCAAACCCCGCAAAGACAGATTCCCGCCGGGGGTCGCCGATGCGGGCCACCACCTTTGGCACATGGAAGTAATTCCTGGCGATCTGCCCCACGGTAATGTTCAGGCTGTCGTCGCCGGTGACCACCGCCACAGCGTCGCAGCCCTCGATCCCAACGCCTCGCAGGACATCCAGGTTCATGGGGAAGCCCAGGCCGGTCACTCCGGAAAAGGAGGGGTCCAATAGGGAAAGGTTGTCCGCGCTTTCGTCCAAAATGGCCACCGTGTGGCCCGCGGTGTCCAGCAGCTCAGCGGTCTTTCTGCCCAGCATGCCTCCGCCGATGATCAGAATGTTCATATGCTCCTCCTAGAAAAAAGGGCCGAACAGGGCAAAGCCCCCTTCGGCCCGGTATGCCATTTCATTCTACTCGCCGTCCTCATTGCCGCCGGTGGAGGGAGAGGGCGACGGCGTGGCGGTCGTACTGCCGGATGCCGCAGAAGAGGTCGCCTGGGGGTCGTCACTGTTTTGAGCGGGCGCGCTGCTGGTGGTATCGCCGGCGCGCAGGCGGTTGTATTCCTCCAGCGTCACATCGACGACGGAGGCGTATTCCGCCGAAACATAAGCGGTCTGGCCGCTGTATTCTATCTGGTACCAGCCGTCGGTGGGCGTCTCGACGAGCAAAGGCAGCTTGCTGCCGTTTTCCGCGGTATCGAGTATCTCGCCGTCCGTGGAAGGCTTGGAGCGGATGTTCAGGCCGCCGTCCGCATTGACCAGCACCGCCTTCGCGGTCTGCTCGGGCGTGGGGGCGGTCGTGGTCACAGAGGAAACTGCGGAGGAACCAGAAGAGGAAGAGGTGTCCTTCTCCTGTTTTCCGCAGCCGGAAATACCGGCAACTACCAGGCACAAACTCAGCGCCAGGGCCAACAACCGCTTTTTCATTTGTATGCCACCCTTCTCTTTTGCTCAGTGCAGGCTTTTGTGGTTCCGCGAAGTGAGCTCTCGCGTAGTGAAAGGCTGAAAGTTCACGTTTTTTCCTCCTGCGTGTTTTCTCTATTATAGCATTATCTCCTGGTAAAAGTCTACTAATATTTTCCACATTGTGATTTTATGCGTTCCCCCGGCGGCGGGCTCGTTTTTTGTCCTGCTTCCGTCTGCTTGCGGGGTGGTTGACAGAAGCATTGACGATCACGTGATCCACCAGATGGAGCAGCGTCAGCATGAGCGTAATGGACAGGAGCATCAGGGGCGCCAGGGCCACCAGCATGGGCAGCGACAGCTCGGTGAGCTCAAAGAAGGGCCCGAAGAACAGCAGCGCCACCAGGAACACCGCGAGCAGCGCTCCGAACAGGAAGCCCCGCAGGCCGTTAAAGGGCGTGCAGACCTTAAACAGCATCACAAAGCCGGTAAAGGCGATAACGATAACGGCCAGGGTGGAAATTTCCGCCTCGGTGAGGCCCAGGGGGCCGCTTAGGGCGCACAGGGCCAGGATATTTGCCGTCATGGTCAGGGCGGCGGGGGTGCACAGCCGGATAACATTTGTAATGAACTTGCCCCGCAGCCGCTCCTTGTTGGGCTCCAGCGCCAGGATAAAGGAAGGCACGCCGATGGTCAGGGAGCTGATGAGCGTCTGCTGGATGGGCTGGAAGGGATAGGTGTAATTCAGGAAAATGAACAGCACGCCAATGAGGGCGGAGAAAATAGTCTTGACCAGAAACAGGGAGCTGGAGCGCTGCAAATTGTTGATGGAGCGACGGCCCTCCTGCACGACCAGCGGCATGGAAGCAAAGT
>CAZYLJ010000138.1:0-3562 GCA_964648555.1 uncultured Acutalibacter sp. | reverse complement strand
CCACTGGGTGGACGCCGCCACGGCGGTGGAGGCCGAAGTGCGGCTCTACCGCAACCTGTTCCTGGACCCCGACCCGGACGGCGGCGACAAGAATTTCCTGGACTGTCTCGACCCGGATTCTCTTGAGGTGCTGACCGGCTGCAAGCTGGAGGCCTCCCTGGCCTCTGCTCAGCCGGCGGACCGCTTCCAGTTCCTGCGGCTGGGCTATTTCTGCGCCGACAGCAAGGACTCCAAGGCCGGCGCGCTGGTCTTCAACCGCTCGGTGAGCCTGAAAGACAGCTTCAAGGCGTGAGGTGACTGCCATGTACGCCTTCCGAAACGACTATTCCCACAGCGCCCACCCCAGGGTGCTGGAGGCCGTGGCCGCCTGCGCCGGGCCCTATGTGGGCTACGGGCAGGACCCCTGCTGTCAGAAGGCTGCCGATCTGATCCGCAGGGAATTTGCCTGCCCCGGCGCTATGGTGGAGTTCTGCATCGGCGGCACCCAGGTCAATTTTCTGGCCATCGCCGCCCTGCTGCGTCCCTGGGAGGGCGTCCTCTGCGCCGACAGCGGCCACATCAACGGCCATGAGGCCGGCGCGGTGGAGGCGGCGGGCCACAAGCTGCTTCCCATCCCCGCCGATGCCGGCGGCAAGGTGACGCCGGAGGCCCTCTCTCCCCTGATGGAGCGGCACCAGGACCCCCATCTGGTGAAACCGGGACTTCTTTACATTTCCCAGGCCACGGAGCTGGGCGCGGTCTATACCCGGGCGGAGCTGGCCGCTCTTTCCCGCTTCTGCCGGGAAAACGGTCTGAAGCTCTTTGTGGACGGGGCGCGGCTGGGCTGCGCCCTTGCCTCTCCCGTCTGCGATGTGACCCCTGCCGATATGGCTTCTCTCTGCGACGCTTTCACCGTCGGCGGCACCAAAAACGGAGCCCTGTTCGGCGAAGCTCTGGTGTTCCCTGACAGCGGCGCCTGCCCCGATTTCTTCCGTTTGAAAAAGCAGCGCGGCGGCGTGCTGGCCAAAGGCTTTCTGCTGGGAGCCCAGTTCAGCGCGCTGTTCACCGGCGGGCTGTACTGGGAGCTCGGCCGGGAAGCGGACCGTCTGGCCCGGCGGCTCCAGGACGGACTGCAAAAGCTGGGGGTTCCACTCCTGACCCTCTCCCCCACCAATCAGGTGTTTCCCATCGTACCGGACGGGTTGCTGCCCGCCCTGCGGGAAACTGCGGCCTTTGAAATCTGGGACAAGCCGGACGCGGGCCATACTGTCATCCGCTTTGTGGCCAGCTTCGCCACCACGGAAAATGACGTTGACGGACTGATCTCCGCCCTTCGTCCCCTCGTGAAAGGAGCATGACGCCATGTTCTTCGCTGTTTTGTTCGGCGTGCTGGCCGCACTTTTTCTCTTCACCGGCATCCAGACCCTGGTGACCGGCCTGCGCTTCAAGCACTATGAAGGCCGGACTGAGGGCAAAGTGGTGGAAATCCAGCACTTCGGCAGCCCCCGGGAAAAAAGCCGCAACCACGACTACCGCCCTGTCTTCCGCTATACCGTGGACGGCACGGAGTACACCCGCCCCTTCGACGTGATCAGCCGGGACAAAAACCGCTTCCGGGTGGGCGAGACCGTCCCCCTGTGCTACGACCTGCAGAAACCGGAGCGGTTCGCGCCGGAGGGAGACACTTCCATGGTCATGTCCAGTCTGCCCATGCTGGCGGGGGCGGTCATCTGCGGCGCTCTGGTGGCTCTGATCCTCGTCTGACTTCAAGGAAGAACCCCCTTCGGGCTGGGCCCGGAGGGGGTTCCTTTACCGCTGATTCTTGCGGTAGATCAGGGCGCAGCCTTTCAAAAGCAGCTGCTCATCATAGAAGATCTTCCGCTTGCAAAGGGGCGCCACGAACCTGGCCACGCCGCCGGTGGCCACTGCGGTCAGCGGCTTGCCCAGCGCCTCTTCCATCCGCTCCAGCATGCCGTCCACCATGGCAGCATGGCCGTACAGGGCGCCGGAGCGCATACATTCTGCCGTGTTGCGGCCGATTAGCTTCAGGCAGCCTTCCAGGCTCACCTCCGGCAGGGCGGAGGCCCCGGCGGACAGAGCGTTCAGAGAGCCCACCAGTCCGGGGCAGATACTGCCGCCCATGAAGCTGCCCTTCTCATCCACCACGGTAATAGTGGTGGCGGTCCCCATATCCACCACGGCAAGGGGCGCCGGATACTCCGCCAGCGCAGCCACGGCACACACGATAAGGTCGGCGCCGATATCCGAAGGACTCTCGATGGCAATGTTCAGGCCGGTCTTGATGCCCGGGCCCACCACCAGCGGTTTTTTGCCCGTGATGCGGTGAACGGCGCTCTTCACCGCTCCCAAGGCCTGGGGCACCACAGAGGAGATAATCGCCCCCTCCATCTTTCCCGCATCGGCGCCGTACAGCGATAAAACGCTTTGTAATTCCACGCTGTACTGGTCCTCTGTCTTGCTTCGGTCGGTGGCAATGCGGCCCACAAAAGCGATCTTCCCCTTTTCGATCCCGCCGAGCACGATATTGGTATTGCCGATATCGATGGCAAGCAGCATTCCAAATCCCTGCTTTCTTTGCGATTTCGCCCTATTATAACGGTTTCGGGGACAAAAGGCAAGGGCTGGCCAAATCGGAAAAGAATTTGCAGATTACACTTGACAACGGCAGCCTCTGCATGTATAATAACACAGCACAATAAAGCAGGAAGGGCGCCCCCTCCTCACCTTCGGCTCACGCCAAAAGGTCAACATCGCAAACTCCGCCGGCTGTGCCGGCGTTTGTCTGCATGAAAGCGGGTGTCCTTTCGGGCAGCCGCATTTTTCTTGTTTGGAGGTGTTTCCCCATCAGTAACACAGGTCATCAGTTAAATGAGGACATCCGCGACAGAGAGGTCCGTCTCATCAGCGAAGATGGGCAGCAGTTGGGCATCATGTCCTCCCGCGAGGCCCTGCAATTGGCCTTCGACCGCGATCTCGACCTTGTAAAGATCTCCCCCAACACCACGCCGCCCGTTTGCAAGCTCATGGACTACGGCAAGTACAAGTTCGAGCAGACCAAGCGGGAGCGCGAAGCGCGCAAAAATCAGCACGTGGTAGAGATCAAAGAGGTGCGCATGTCCCCCGGTATCGACGTGGGCGATTTCAACGTCAAGCTGAAAAATGCCCGGAAGTTCCTGGCCGAGGGCAACCGCGTCAAGGTCACTGTCCGGTTCCGCGGCCGCGAAATGGCCCATACCGACATTGGCCGCGACCTGTTGCTGAAATTTGCGGAAGCGTGCGATGACATTGGAAGCATGGATAAGTCCCCCAAGCTGGAGGGCCGTCATATGTCCATTTTCCTGGCCTCCAAAGCGGCAAAGGAACCCAAAAAGTAAGGAAAAGGAGTTTTACGTCATGCCGAAAATCAAAACTCACAGCGGCGCGAAAAAGCGGTTCAACCTCACGAAAACGGGCAAGGTAAAGCGCGCCAAGGCCTATAAGCGTCACCTGCTGAACGGCCACGGAAAGACCAGGAAAGTCAAGCGCGGTCTGCGCGGCGTCGCTTATGCGGACCACACCAATG
>CAZYLJ010000137.1:0-3606 GCA_964648555.1 uncultured Acutalibacter sp. | reverse complement strand
TGGTGCAGGATGTTCATGATGTTCAGCTTGAAGAGCTGCTCGCCCTCGCCCTCCATGGGCAGACTGCCCACCAGAATGTTCAGATCCTCGCCGGTGAAGGCGTCGCCCAGCTTCTTCTGCATCTGGTCCTTGCCCAGATGGGGCAGGATGTCGGTGATGGTGAACTGGGGGTCGCCCTCTTTTTCGCCAATGTTCACGGTGATCTCCGTGCCGTCCTTGCGCACGATCTTGCCGTGCATGGACAGGGGGATGGCCGTCCACTGGTACTTCTTGATGCCGCCGTAGTAGTGGGTCTTCAGCAGGGCCAGCTCGTTCTGCTCATACAGGGGGATGGGCTTCAGGTCGATGCGGGGATTGTCGATGTGGGCGGCGGCAATACGCACGCCCTCCTTGCAGCCCTTCCTGCCGATGACGGCCAGGCACATGGCCTTGCCCCTGTTGTTGTAATATACCTTATCGCCGGCCTTGTACCGCTTGGCGGGGTCAAAGGGCACAAAGCCCGCAGCCTCGGCGGCCTGCACGGCGAAGTCCACGCTTTCCCGCTCGGTCTTGGCCTGGTTCAGGAAGGCCTTGTAGCCCTCGGCAAATTTTTCCGCCTTCTTCATCTCGGCGGACCCGGCCTTTTTCACGCCGTGGGTCTTGTCGTTAAAGAGCTCCTTGGCGAGCTCCTTCAAGTCGGTTTTTTCGTTTTTCTTCGGCATAGTGCTCATCCTTTCCTATTCGATTTCACTTTACCACTTTACTCCATCTTGCAAGAAAAGTCAATAGAAGCTGCAAAACAGCGTGTCCTCCTATGAAAAATTTCTGCGGCGTTCCTCCCCGGGGAAAACCTGTCAAGCGCCGTCCCCATACAGCTCCTCGTACATTTCCGCCGCCGCGGTCACTTTTTTCACATAATTCTCCGTCTCCGGATAGGGGATGGTTTGAAGGCTCTCGCCATCGTCTGAAAATTCCCCCTCTGTAAGCCAGCCGGACACCGTGCCCATTCCGGCATTATAGGCGCACAGGGCCGTCTCCTGACTGCCGTAGTGATCCAGCAGCAGCCGCAGCAGGGCGCACCCGCAGTGGATGTTGTCCCCGGGATCGAGGATGTCCTCGCCGCCGTTTTCCGGCGGATGAAGGGATGCGATCCACTGAAAGGTCTGCGGGGTGAGCTGCATCAGGCCCCTGGCCCCGGCCTGAGACTGGGCGTCCTCGTCAAAGTCGCTTTCCGTTTTGATGACGGCGTAGATCAGGCTTTCGCTGAGGTTAAACTCTTCTGCCTCCCGCTCCACCAGCCGGCTGTAGGGCCGCGGGTACAGAAGGCGCAGCACGTGGTCTCTCAGCACGGGCCCCGCCAGCGCCGCCAAAAGGGCCACTGTAAGCAGCACTGCGGCTATGGCCGCGTTCCGTTTCTTCATGCCTCCTCCTCAAGCTCCCGGAAAACCGCGGCGGCCTTTCCCGCAGCGTCTTCCCCATCGGTGTTTTCAATGATATGGTCGGCCCGGTCAAGATAGAAGCTTTCCGGCTTCTGGGCCGCGAAACGCAGGCGGGCTTCGGCCTCGCCGACACCGTCTCTCGCCATGACCCGGGCCAGCCTCTGCTCCTCCGGCGCGGTGACGGCGATGATCCTGGCGCAGGCCATATCCAGCCCGGACTCAAACAGCGTGGGCGCGTCCAGCACCATCAGTCTTTTCCCAGCGTTGGCGGCCTGCTGTACCGCCGCCTTCACCGCCGCCTCAATATGGGGGAAGGTGATCTCTCCCAGCCTTTTCCGGCCTTCCTCCGTTTGAAAGGCCCGGCGGGCCAGCTCTTTTCTGTCAAGCCGCCCATTGGGCGCCACGTCCACTCCAAAAGAATTTTGCAATTCCTTGACGCAATCGCCGTTGTAGACCTTTTCGCTGCGGGTCAGGGCGTCGCAGTCCAGCACCGCAGCCCCCAGCCCTTGAAAGGCCTTCCCCACGGTGGATTTTCCCGCGCCGCTGGGGCCGGTCAGGCCCACAAGGTATATCCCGCCGGGCCTGACGGTTTGAAACCCCGCCGCCCGAATGAGCCGGTTATACACCGCAAGGCCCACGCCGGTCTTCCGGGGCATGTGGGCCAGAACGCGTTTCGCGCCCATTTCATCCAGCTTGATGAGGGCGGCAAACAGGCGGTGAGCCTGAGCCTCACCGTCGTACCGGCCGCCGTAGCTGACGGCCTTGCAGGAAAGCAGCGGCATGTCCTCGTCAAAGCAAAGGGCATGAACGCCCGCTTCCTGTTTTGCCTGTTGGTTTACATAATTCACATATTCCCTGGGCGAGGCGTCCACCGCCACCACGTCGGCCCTGGGGGAGTAATGCCTGTACTTCATGCCGGGGGAGGCGGCGCGACGGCCGTCCTCCAAGCTGTGCAGCACGGCGGGATCCACCTCCACCTCACCCAACACAGAGCGCAGCTGAGAAAGAGTCACGCCGCCGGGCCGCAGCAGCCGTGGAGTGCCGGACGCCAAGGTGACCACCGTGGACTCCACGCCCACATCGCAGTCGCCGCCATCTACCAGGGCCTCGACCTTGCCCATAAGGTCTTTCCTGACGTGGGCAAAGGCCGTGGGGCTCGGCCTACCGGAGGGGTTGGCCGAGGGCGCGGCCAGGGGCACCCCCGCCGCCCGGATGACCGCCTGGGCCACCGGGTGGGAGGGGAACCGAACCGCCACGGTGGGCAAGCCGCCGCTGGTCTCCACAGGAACAAGGCCGGACTTTTCCAGAATAATGGTAAGGGGGCCGGGCCAGAAGGACTCCGCCAGCCTTTGGGCGGCAGGGGGCACTTCTTTTACCAGGGGAGCCCATTGGGAAAGCGCGCAGATATGGACGATCAGCGGGTTGTCGCCGGGACGGCCCTTCGTTTCAAAAATGCGCTTAACGGCCCGGCCGTCCAGGGCGTTGGCCGCCAGGCCGTACACGGTCTCGGTGGGAATGGCCGCCAGACCGCCGTTTCGCAGTATTTCCCCCGCCCGCCGGATATCCTCCGGCTTTGTCCCGCACAGAAGCTCGGTCTTCATGCTCACAGCTTTTCAAAAACGGGGATGGAGGAAACGGGCGCGGCAGCATTTACAGTCCGGCCGCCCTTGTAGCGCTTTCCGTCCCGAAAAAAGGACAGTACTCCGGCCTTCTTTCCTGCCTGTGGCACTTTTTCGCCCAGGGCCCAGTCGTTGCCGGTAAAGGTCGGGTACCGCGTGGCCCGCACCCGCAGGGAATCCTCCCCCCAGGGCTCGATGCGAAGCTGCTCCCCCCGGCGGCTGGCCGGCAGAACATTCTTTTCCACAGTGAAAAACATAAAAAGCTCCTCTCTGTCCCGGCTTTCCGGGTTTTTACACAGCTTAAGGCTGCTCCTCCAGCCGGGCGGCCCGATCCGCAGCAATCAGCGGGTCGATGAGCTGATCCAGCTCCCCGGCCAGGATTTCGTCCAGCTTGTAAAGCGTCAGGCCGATGCGGTGGTCCGTCACCCGGGACTGGGGAAAATTGTAGGTGCGTATCCGCTCAGAGCGGTCGCCGCTGCCAACCTGGCTCCTTCTCTCCTCCGCAACCTGGGCGCTGGCCTTTTCCCCTCCTTCGATAAGAGCCGGGAGCGCAGGACCTTCATGGCCTT
>CAZYLJ010000136.1:0-3609 GCA_964648555.1 uncultured Acutalibacter sp. | reverse complement strand
ACGGCCTCTTGACCCCCAGTCAAGCGCGCTACCAGCTGCGCCACACCCGGACAACGTACCTTATTATAACGGATGGCAAGGGAAAAATCAAGACCTTTTTCACATTTTTCTTTGCGCCCATTTTTCCCGCGCCTTTTCCACCGCCCAGGGGGCGAAAAGCCCCAGCGCCGTGCCCAAAGCCGCGCCGCACAGCACATCGGTGGGCCAGTGGACGAACAGGAACACCCTGGAAAAGGCGATGAGCACGGCCAAAATCAGCGCCGGCACGCCCAGCTTTTTAGAATACCGCAGCAGAACGGTTGACGCCGCGAAGGACGAGCAGGCGTGGCCGGAGGGGAAGGAATACCCGCTGGGCGGCGGGATGAGCAGGGAAGCGTCCGGAAAGACCGCGAAAGGCCGGGGCCGCTGCACCAGGTATTTCAGCAGTCCTTCTCCCAGGGCGACGCCCAGCACCAGAGCCGCCAGCACGCCGGCCCCCCACAGCCTGGTCCTTTTACCGCACAGCAGTACGGCGGCAAGCACCAGCCACACCGCGCCAAACTCACCCAGATAGGTGATGACCGGGAATATCGCGTCGGTAAAGGCGTTGTGAAAATTTTCCTGTACCCAGGCCATGACTGCCCCGTCGAACCAGTTGACCCCGTCCATGACGCACCCGCTTTCCAAAATCTTACGCTCAGTATATCACATTCCTCCGTTGTCTTCAAGGGCACGGCATATCCCTTGCCCATGCTCCCATATAGATAACAGGAAGAGGTGGTGGCAAAATGGAATTTCACAGTGTGAGCTGGCAGGAGGCCGTCCGGCAGCTGGGCTCGGATCCCGCCCGGGGCCTCAGCGAGCGGGAGGCCCGGAGGCGGCAGCTGAAATATGGCCGCAACGAAATACTGGGAGGGAAGCGGCAGAGCCTGCTCCTGCGCTTTTTGAGCCAGTTCAAAGACCTGATGGTGCTCATTCTGCTGGCGGCGGCGGGCGTGTCCTTCCTGGTCTCCCGGATGCAGGGGAACAGCGAATATATCGACTCCATTATCATCCTGCTCATCGTGGTGTGCAACGCCGTCATCGGTGCCGTGCAGGAGGTCCGGGCGGACAGGGCCATCGAAGCCCTGAAGAAAATGTCCTCCCCCCACGCGGCGGTGCTGCGGGACGGGAAAAAGCGCCGGGTGGAAAGCTGGGAGCTGGTGCCCGGCGATGTGATTGTCCTGCGGGCGGGAGACCTGGTGCCCGCCGATGTGCGGCTCATCAAAAGCGTGGAGCTCCAGGGGGAGGAGTCGGCTCTCACCGGAGAGTCCGTGCCCGTGTGGAAGGACGCCGAAGCCATCTGCCCGAAAGACGCCGCGCTCTCCGAGCGAAAAAACATGATGTTTTCTTCTACCGGCGTGGCCTCCGGGGCGGGAGTGGGCGTGGTCACCGGCACCGGGATGGATACCGCTATGGGCCGTATCGCCAGGATGCTGGACGGGGAAAAGTCGCCCCAAACGCCCTTGCAGCAGAAGCTGAAGCAGACCGGCAAGGTGCTGGGCATCGGCGTGGTGGTCATCTGCGCCCTGGTCTTCCTTCTGGGCCTCCTGCAGAAGATCGAGCCCCTGGAAATGTTCATGATTGCTATCAGCCTGGGCGTGGCCGCCATCCCCGAGGGCCTGACGGCGGTGGTGACCATCGTCCTTGCCATGGGCGTGAAGCGCATGGCCCAAAAGCGGGCTATCGTCCGGCGAATGGCGGCGGTGGAGACCCTGGGCAGCACCCAGGTCATCTGCTCCGACAAGACCGGCACCCTGACACAGAACAGAATGACCGTTACCGCCTATTCCGGCGTGTACGGGCAAGAGCCCCTGGAAGGGCAGAACGCCCAATTTGCCCTGCATTTGGCCGCCCTGTGCAGCAACTGCGAGGAAGAGAACGGAAAGTACATCGGCGACCCCACAGAGGCGGCGCTCCTGCGGGCCTGCCGCCAACCGAAGCGGGAGCTGGAACAGGCCTTTCCCCGGGTGGGGGAGATCCCCTTCACTTCCAGGCGGAAAATGATGACCACCGCCCACAAGCTCGACGGCGGCTACCGCATCATTTCAAAGGGCGCGCCGGACGTGCTGCTTATCCACTGCACTCAGATCAGGCGCGGGGAAAGCGCCGCGCCCCTGACCGGCTCCATGAAGGCGAGGATCTTGTCCGACAACGCGGAATTGGCCGGTAAGGCTCTGCGGGTGCTGGCCGTGGCCTATCGGGATGTGCGCGCGCTGCCGGGGAGCGATGATGAAACGGAAAGCGATCTCATCTTCTGCGGGCTCATCGGCATGGAGGACCCGCCCAGGCCGGGCGTAAAGGCGGCGGTGAAGGAGTGCAGGCGGGCGGGCATCCTGCCTGTGATGATCACCGGCGACCATGCGGCGACCGCCCTTGCCATCGCCCGGCGCGTCGGCATCGCGGACAGCGGAAGCGGCGTCATCACCGGAGCGGAGCTGGACCGTCTCGGCGAAAGCGAGCTGAGCCGGGACATTTTCCGGTACCGGGTGTTTGCCCGGGTCTCGCCGGAGCACAAGGTGAAGATCGTAAAGGCCTTTCAAAAGCGGGGCATGGTGGTTGCCATGACCGGCGATGGTGTCAACGATGCCCCGGCCCTGAAGAGCGCCGACATCGGCTGCGCCATGGGGCAAAACGGCACCGAGGTGGCCAAGTCCGCCGCGGACATGGTGCTTACCGACGATGACTTCTCCACCATCGTCTGTGCCGTAAAGGAGGGCAGGGGCATCTACGGCAATATCCGCAAGACGGTCCACTTTCTGCTTTCCTGCAATATCGGGGAGATCCTGGTGGTGTTCCTGTCGTTCCTCTTAAGAGCGCCCGCGCCGCTTCTTGCCATCCAGCTTTTGTGGGTGAATCTGGTGACAGATTCCCTGCCTGCCCTGGCCCTGGGCGCCGACCCCATAGAGGGGGACGTGATGGATCGGAAGCCCCATCCCGGAAACGAGGGCATTTTTTCGGGGGGAATGGGCTTTTCCGTGGCGGTAGAGGGCTGCCTGGTGGGGGCCATTTCCCTTTTGGCCTACACCGTCGGCCGGGTGTTCTTCGACACCGACCCCATGGAGCCCCTGATCGGCCGCACCATGGGCTTTGCGGTGCTCAGTCTTTCCCAGCTGGTGCACAGCTTCAACATGCGGTCCGACCGTTCGGTCATCAAGCTGGGCATTTTTGGAAATAAAAAGCTGAACCTTGCCTGTGCCATCTGTGCCGCGCTGATGGTCGGCGTGGTGGTGGTGCCGCCCCTCGCAGCCCTGTTCAAAACGGCGGCCCTGAGCCTTCCCCAGTGGCTGATCGTGATCGGGCTTTCCCTGTGCCCGCTGCTGGTGGTAGAGGGGGAGAAGCTGCTGAAAGGCGCGTTTGGCGCAGACCGGGCCCGCAGGCGTGACTGAGGCCGCGGCGAAAGGTTTTCCCTTGTTTTCCATTTTCGCTTATGCTATAATGAGACCCGGGTCGGATTTCATTACCGAAAAACTCTTGCAAGTTTTTTCATTGCTTCAGTTGAGTTCGATACTATAGCGTCCCAGGCGCTAATTGAGATTGGAAGGAATAAGGAAATGGAAAGAGGAAGGAAACGGAAAAAGGGACTTTTGC
>CAZYLJ010000135.1:0-3615 GCA_964648555.1 uncultured Acutalibacter sp. | reverse complement strand
AAAACATCCGGCTGTTCACCTCCCACAAAATCTACACCGAGGCCGAGATGGAGGCAAGGTACGAAACCATCATGGAGGAGTATGCCAAGACGCTGCGCATTGAAGCCTCGACCATGAGCCAGATGGTAAGGCAGGACATCCTGCCCGCCGTCAGCGGATACACGGCGGAGCTGGCCCAGGCCGTGACCGCCAAGCGGGAGGCTGTAAAGGGATTGCCCTGTACAGCGGAGACAGCACTTATCAAAAAGCTTTCCGGGCTGCTGGATCAGGCCTTTGACGGGGTGAACGCTCTGGACGACACCCTGGATGACGCAAAGACAAGGAGCGCCAACATCCTGACTGTGGCCACCCACTACAGGGACACTGTCATCCCCGCCATGAACGGGCTGCGGGCCGCCGTGGACAGCATGGAGGAGCTCACAGCCGCAGAATACTGGCCCTATCCCACTTACGCGGACCTGATGTTCCGGGTCTAAAAATTTGAAAAATAGAGAAAGGAAGAGCCCCGGTCGCCCAGGACTCTTCCTTTTTGCGCTGCGGTTTTATTGCAGCTGCTCTTTCACCCAGGCGGCGGACTGGGTAAGGCACCCCAGCATATCGTTGGAATCGTAGTGCTCGATGGTGTACGCGCCGTTGTAGCCGTCGGCCCGCAGACGGGCCACGATCTCTTTCAGCTTCAGCGCGCCGCCGCCCACGGCCACGGGATACAGCATCCGGCCATCCAGGGCCCTTTTGCCGTTCTCGCCGTTTTGCGGGGTGTAGGCCCGGTCTTTCAAATGCACATGGCCGATCTTCCCCCGCAGGGTGTCGTATGCTTCCAGCTCGTCCTGGGCGGAGTAGCGGAAATTGCCCGTGTCAAAGCAGGCCGAAAGGCTCTTGCACCGGGTGACGAACCGGCTGACGCCCTCGATGGTGGAATAGGGTGCGAGTTCGCTGTCGAAGTCCTCCATCACCAGCTCGATGCCGTCTTTGGCGGCCTTGTCCCCCAGCTCGTCCAGGCAGCGGATGATGCTGACGATCTGCCGCTCCCGCTCGGCTTCGTCATCCTCCGGCCTATAAAAGCCCGGGATGACCAGCAGCTTTTTCGCCCCCAGATACCGGGCGGCGTCCAGCAGCTCGCCGCTTTGCCTGTCCACGTCGGTGTTCCGGCCAAAGTCGAAGTACGAGGGAATGGACGAAATGCCCAGGCCGGTATAGGAGAGCTCCCTCCCCACCTCGTCCTCCCGGCCGATGATGTTGTTCTGGGATATTTCCAAAAGCTCGATGCCGAGCTTTTTTGCCTCCAGCATGGCGTCGGTAAGGGAGATGCCCTCCTGCCTGGCGATGTCCTTTATGTGGTCGTAAAATGTGGCGATCTGTGCCATAGCGCGCCTCCTGAAAATTGATTTGCCTTACTTCCTGTTTTTTGCCATTCTTCTGCCCGTTTCCACCGCGCCGAGAAAGACCTGCTCCGCAAGGGTGGCTCCCCGTTGGGAAAGTGTCCGCTTTTCCCACTCCGGGGCGTCCAGATTGTCCCCCGCCCACAAAAACTGCGCGAAGTCCACGCCACGGAATTTTGCAACTGCCGCCAAAGAGGCGCACTCCATCTCTACGCAGATACAGCCCCGGGCCTTTCGGTTTTCCACCTTCTTGGGCGTTTCCCGGTAAAAGGCGTCGGTAGTCCAGGTCTTCCCCTCCACATAGGGCAGGGTCAGCGAATCCAGCGCCTCCCGGCAGGCGGTCAGGCAGGCGGGATCCAGCTCTATTTCCTCCGCCGGGGGCTGGTCAGGGCGCAGCGTTTTTACCGTGCCCTGCCTGCTTCCGTTTTTCCCGGCGCCTCAGTTGGCGGTAAACTCCCTGGTGGCAATGATGGTGCCATCAGCCTTGGCGTAGGTGACGACCACCACGGGATCGTCGATATTGACAGCGCTCTTCAAAGAAGAAGCGATGCCTTCAAAGGTGTCGGCGGAGGACTCCAGGACGTCATTAAGGGTAGAGGTCAGGGAATCCATATCCACGCCCTCCAGGATGTCCGCGGAATAAGTATACAGATAGGTCAGCCTGTTGCCCTCGGCGGTGACATCCACAGTGATGCCGCTGTCCGCTATGGAATCCACGATCGAGCTGATCTGGCTCTGCATTTCGTCGCTGTTGATAAAATCCTCCAGGGTGCTGAACGTGTCGGAGCCGACCTCGGAGGAGGTCTCATCGGCCTCGGCAGCGCCGGCCTCGGAGGTGCTCTCGCCGGCCTCGAAAGTGCTCTCGCCGGCCTCGAAAGTGGTCTCACCGGAGGAGGAGGAGGAGGTCACAGCGCTGCTGGAGATATTGCCGCTCTCGGTCTTGGAGTCGCCGCTGCCACCGCAGGCCGCCAGCAGAGCAACGCACACCAGGCAGGCCGCCAGGCTCATAACGATTTTCTTCATGGTAAATCGTCCTTTCTTCCTTTTGCTGCTGATCTCTCAGCCGTCTCAGTATACGCCCGGATCCGCGCCATTGTCAAGGCGGGTCTCACTCTTTGTATAAAATTTCAGGGTTTTGTCCAATGCGGATTTTTTGTATCCTGTCCTTTCCAAAGAAAACCCTTGACAACGGCGAAGTTTTCATACATTATAAAGTCAAACGAAGGGAAAGGATGAAGCATATGAGCACAGTCACTTTGGGGCGAACGGGCATCACGGTGAACAAAAACGGCTTCGGCGCCCTGCCCATCCAACGGGTGGACAGCGGCTATGCCGGAAAGCTGCTGCAAAAGGCGTACCGCGCGGGCGTCACCTATTTTGACACCGCCCGGGCCTACACCGACAGCGAGGAAAAGATGGGCCTGGCCCTTTCAGACGTGCGGAAGGATATTTACATCGCCACCAAAACCATGTCCACCACCGTGGAGGGCTTCTGGCAGGATCTGGAGAAGAGCCTCGCCCTGCTGAAGACGGACTACATCGACGTTTACCAGTTCCACAACCCGGCCTTCTGCCCCAGGCCCGGCGACGGCACCGGCCTGTATGAAGCCATGCTGGAGGCAAAGAAGCAGGGAAAAATACGCTTTATCGGCCTGACGAACCACCGGCTGAACGTGGCGGAGGAGGCGGTGCGCTCCGGCCTGTACGACACACTGCAATTTCCTTTCTGCTATCTGGCCACGGAAAAGGACATCGCCCTGGTCGAGCTCTGCAGGGAGAGCAATGTGGGCTTCATCTCCATGAAGGGGCTTTCCGGCGGGCTCATCACCAACTCCGCCGCGGCCTACGCCTGGCAGGCCTCCTTTGAAAACGCTCTGCCCATTTGGGGCGTCCAGCGGGAAAGCGAGCTGGACGAGTTCCTCTCCTACATAGACAACCCACCCTCTATGGATGACCCGGAGATCAAGGCTGTCATTGAGAAGGACAGGAAAGAGCTCATCGGAAACTTCTGCCGTGCCTGCGGCTACTGCATGCCCTGCCCCAAGGGCATCGTCATCAACCAGTGCGCCCGCATGTCACAGCTCATCCGCCGCAGCCCCTCAAAGGTGCTGATGAACGAGCAGAACCAGGCCATGATGCGGAAGATCAACGACTGCATAGGCTGCGGCCAGTGCAAGAAAAAGTGCCCCTACGGCCTGGACACCCCCACCCTGCTGAAGCAGAATCTGGAGGACTA
>CAZYLJ010000134.1:0-3654 GCA_964648555.1 uncultured Acutalibacter sp. | reverse complement strand
TCCCCTGCCAGAAGACAAAGGGCCTGTTTGAGGAAGAAGTGTACCAGCAATGGCTAGATGGGAATAAAGAAATACGTGACAATGGCGTCGAGGAATTTTGGGAAAGCCATTCCGAGCGGCCCCATTACATATCGTACAAGAAATGAGGAGAGGAAGAAAGACCAATGATCTATTTTAACTGCGACTATACCGAGGGGTGCCACCCCAATATTTTGGCGGCCATGACGGCCTCCAATCCGGAGCAGACCGTGGGCTACGGCGAGGACGAGCACTGCGAGCACGCCCGGGCCCTGATCCGTCAGGCATGCGGCGTGGGAAACGACGCCGGGGTGCATTTCCTGGTGGGCGGCACCCAGGCCAATTTCACCGTCATTCGGGCGGCCCTGCGGCCCCACCAGGGGGTCATCTCCCCGGCGACGGGCCACATCAACGTCCACGAGACCGGCGCGGTAGAGGCCACGGGCCACAAGGTGCTTTCCGTGCCCTGCGGCAGGGACGGGAAGCTCAGCGCCGCCCAGGTGGATGCCGTATGCGCTGAGCATTACGCCGAGACTACCCCCTACGGCCACACGGTGCAGCCCAAGATGGTGTACATCTCCCATCCCACGGAAAGCGGGGCGCTGTACACCAAGGCCGAGCTGGAAGAGCTTTTTTTCATCTGCAGCAAGTACCAGCTTTATCTCTTCTGCGACGGCGCCCGCATGGGCTACGGCCTGACCGCCGACGGCACCGACGTGACCCTGCCGGTTCTGGCAAAGCTATGCGACGCCTTTTATATAGGCGGCACCAAGTGCGGGGCCCTGTTTGGCGAGGCCGTGGTCATCACGAACCATACCCTCAACCAGGACTTCCGCTACGCCATCAAGCAGAACGGCGGGATGCTGGCCAAGGGGCGGCTATTGGGGCTACAGTTTGAGGAGCTTTTCACCAATGGGCTGTATGAGAAGATCTGCCGCAGGGCCAATGAGCAGGCGTACAGGATCGCCGGGGCGTGCAAGGCGGCAGGCTTCCCGGAATATGTGCCCTCCCCCACCAACCAGCAGTTCATCGTCTTCCCGAACAGCGTTTTGAAAAAGCTGCAGGAGAAATACACCTTCTCCTTCTGGGAAAAGGTGGACGAATCTCACACCGCCGTGCGCGTCTGCACCAGCTGGGCCACAAAGGATGAAAATGTGGACGCGCTGATCGAGGACCTCAAAAAATAACCGTAAAAAAATCCCCAGGGCGGGCCCCGGGGATCTTTTTTTATCTGATGACTTTCACGCCGAGCTCGGCATCCTCACCGTTGATGTCCCACTGGGCGGTGTAGCCGTCCAATTCATTGTAATGGCAGGCTTCTCCCAGCACGTCGCGGAGGATGGCGGCCTCGTTCTTTTTCAGCACCTCGCTAACCTTGCCGCTGCCGGACTGGTAGACCTCAATGTGGTCGGTGACGTTGAAGCCCGCGTCCTTCCGCATGGACTGCAGCTTGGAGACGATCTCCCGGACGAAGCCCTCCTCGATGAGCTCCTCGGTCAGGGTGGTATCCAATGCCACCGTCAGGCCCTTGTCAGAGACAGAGGTGAAGCCCTCCTTTTGGGCAGCCTCGATGAGCAGCTCCTCGGCGGTCAGCTCGATATCGCCGTCCGGCAGGGTGAGCTTCAACACGCCGTCGCTGTCGAGCTGCTTTTTGGCCGCGGCCCCGTCCAGCGACTGCAGGGCGTTTCTGATCTCCCCGATGCGCTTGCCGTACTTCTGGCCCAAAATGCGCAGCTGGGGCTTGAAGGTGTAGGTGATGAGCCCGGACATATCGGAAAGGAAGGAAAGCTCCTTCACGTTCAGCTCCTGCTGGATGATGCCCCGGTACAGCTCGCCCAAATTGGGGTCGGCATCGGTAAAGAGGGTCCGCAGGGGCTGCCGGTTCTTCCGATTGGAAAGGTTCCGGGCCGCGCGGCCCAGGGTGACGATTTTCAGCACCTCGTCCATGTCCTTTTCCAGCGCCGGATCCACCCTGCCCCCGTCGCACACGGGGTAAGCGCACAGGTGGACGCTTTCCGGCGCGCCTTTATCAAGAGAGCACACCAGGTTGCGGTAGATCTCCTCGCTCATAAAAGGGGCCATGGGGGCCGCCATTTTGGCGGTAGTGACAAGGGCGGTGTACAGCGTCATGTAGGCGGCGGTCTTGTCCTCGGTCTCCCCGTGGGCCCAGAAGCGCTCTCTGCTGCGGCGGACATACCAGTTGCTCATCTCGTCCACAAACTCCTGCAGGGCCCGGGCGGCCTCCGGCACCCGGTAACCGGCAAGGCAGCCGTCCACTTCCTTCACGGTGGAGTTCAAGCGGGAAAGCAGCCATTTGTCCATGACGGTCAGGGCGCAGTCCTCCAGCTGATACCGGGTGGCGTCGAAGCCGTCGATGTTGGCGTACAGCACGAAGAAGGCATAGGTGTTCCACAGGGTGGAGAAGAATTTCTTCTGGCCCTCGATGACGGCCTTTTCGTGGAAACGGCTGGGCAGCCAGGGGGCGGAGTTGGTGTAGAAATACCACCGCAGGGAATCGGCCCCAAACCTTTCCAGGGCTTCCATGGGCTCTACGGCGTTGCCCTTCGACTTGCTCATCTTCTTGCCGTTTTCGTCCTGCACCAGCCCCTGGACCAGCACGTTTTTATAGGGGGCCTTGTGGAACAAAAGCGTGGAAATGGCCAGCAGGGTATAAAACCAGCCTCTCGTCTGATCCACGGCCTCGGAGATGAAGTCGGCGGGGAACTGCCGCTCGAACAGCTCCCTGTTCTCAAAGGGATAATGGTACTGGGCAAAGGGCATGGAGCCGGAGTCGAACCAGCAGTCAATGACCTCGGGTACCCGGTGCATCTGCTTGCCGCAGTGGGGACAGGTGATGGTCACCTCGTCCACATAGGGGCGGTGCAGCTCGATATCCTCCGGGCAATTGGGCGACATTTCCATTAATTCCGCGATGCTGCCGACAGCGTGCTTGTGGCCGCACTCGCACTCCCAGATGTTCAGCGGCGTGCCCCAGTAGCGGTTCCGGCTGACGGCCCAGTCCTGCAGATTTTCCAGCCAGTCGCCGAAGCGGCCCTTGCCGATGCTTTCCGGCATCCAGTTGACCGTGTTGTTGTTTGCGATGAGCTCCTCCTTCACGTCGGTCATCTTGATGTACCAGGATTCCCTGGCATAGTAGATGAGGGGCGTGTCGCACCGCCAGCAGAAGGGGTAGCTGTGCTCAAACTTTGGCGCGGAGAACAGCAGGCCCCGATCCTCCAGATCCTGCAAAATGGGGGCGTCGGCGTCCTTGCAGAAGGTGCCTGCCCACTTGGTCTCGGCGGTCATCTGGCCCTTGCCGTCCACCAGCTGCACCAGGGGCAGGCCGTACTTCCTTCCCACCTTGGCGTCGTCCTCGCCGAAGGCCGGGGCGATATGCACCACGCCGGTGCCGTCTGTCAGGGTCACGTAGTCGTCGCAGACCACGTACCAGCATTTCTCATTGGGGGTGACAAAATCGAACAGGGGCTCGTACTCCTTGTATTCCAGATCAGCGCCCTTGTACTCTTCCATGATCTCATACCCGTCCTCGCCCAAAACCGTATCGCACAGGGCCTTTGCCAGGTAGTAGGTCTCGCCCCTGGCGCCGACCTTTACATAGTCCTCCCCGGCGTTGAC
>CAZYLJ010000133.1:834-3665 GCA_964648555.1 uncultured Acutalibacter sp. | reverse complement strand
ATGTTTCCGTCACGGTAGAGGGGGCCGGGACGCTGCTGGGCTTTGGCTCCGGCGCGCCCAGCACCGAGGGCGGCTACCAGGACAAGACCTGGCCCACCTTTGACGGGCGGGTCATGGCGGTGGTCCGCGCGGGGGAGAAGCCCGGGAAGATCACGGTCACCTTCTCCGCCCCCGGCTGCCCGGACGTCAAAAAGGAACTGACCGTTACGGAGGGCCCTTCTCGGTAACGGCAAACTGCTCCGAGGGCTAATACAGCATCAATTTTTGCGTTGTGCGGTATTTTTCCAAAAAACGGAAAGGCGTAAAAGAAAGGCTTGACAACGGAAGGCAAGAGGACTATAATAACTCTGTTATATTTGGAATGATATGACGAAAAAAGACCCCTGCCTTAGGGCTGATGGGAGGGAAATACATGGCTGAAATCCGAATCAAGGAGAACGAATCTCTGGACAGCGCTCTTCGCCGCTTCAAAAAGCAGTGCGCGCGCGCCGGCGTCATCCAGGAGGTCCGTAAGAGAGAGGCTTACGAAAAGCCTTCCGTCAAGCGCAAGAAGAAGTCAGAAGCAGCTCGCAAGCGCAAGTATAAGTAATGTGCGGAGGGCTGTGTTGCAATGCTCTTCAAAGCGGGCTTTTGCCCGCTTTTGTTTTTGCAGAAAGGAAGGTGGCCGCACCTATGGCCCTGTTTCGTCCCACGGCGGTCAAACAGAATATTTTCGCGCTGACCCCGGAGTTCCTTTCTTCCCTGGGGGTGCGGGCGCTGCTGCTGGACGTGGACAACACCATCGCCTCCTTTTCCTCCCACCGGCCCCTGCCCGGGGCGGTGGAATGGGCAAACACCCTGAAAGCGGCCGGCTTTCAGCTGGTCATCGTCTCCAACAACTTCAAGCGGCGGGTGTCGGCCTTCGCGAAGGAATTCGGCCTGCCCTTTATCAGCTTCGCCATGAAGCCTTTTCCCTTTGGCTACCGGAAGGGGATGCGCCTCTGCAGGGTAAAGCGGCGGGAATGTGCCATCATCGGCGATCAAATTTTTACGGATGTGGTGGGGGCCAACCTGTGCGGCATGCGGTCCGTGCTGCTGACGCCCATCGAGCCGGAGGACGGCGTGACCTTCCGTATCCGCAGGCATTTTGAAAAGGGCTTGCGAAAAAAGCTACCATACAGAAAGGATGTCATTCAATGAAGAACCCTGTAGAGCGTTTGGCGGAAACCCTGCTTTGCGGCGACAGGCAAAAGGCCGCCCTGGTCTTTTCCGAGCGGAACCGCCGGTATTTTACCCAGTTCCCCTCAACAGACGGCGCGTTGCTGGTCACCACGGAGCAGGCGTACCTGCTGATGGATTTCCGCTATGAGGAGGCGGCCAGGGCCAAGGCGAAATACTGCCAGGTTGTGGGATTTTCCAGCATGGACGAGACCTTGGGCGAGCTCATCGACCGCCACGGGCTGAGGGAAATCTACCTGGAGATCGACAAGCTCTCCGTGGCCCAGGGGAGGAAATTTGAAAAGCTTTTTGCCTCCCACGGGGCCCGGGCGGTACTGGACGATTCCCTTGACAGCGTCATCCACCGCCGGCGGATGATCAAGTCCCCGGAGGAAATAAAAAAGATCGAGGACTCCCAGGCCATTACCGACGCGGCCTTTACCCACATCCTGCCATATATCAGGGAGGGCGTGACCGAGCGGGAGCTGGCGCTGGAGATTGAGTTTTACATGCGCAGGAACGGCGCGGAGAACGTGGCCTTTGAGCTTATCGTGGCCGCGGGGAAGAACGGCTCCCAGTGCCACGCGGTGCCCTCCGATTACAAGGTGCAGAGGGGCGACTTTATCACGATGGACACCGGCGCGCTCTTAGACGGCTACCACTCCGACATGACCCGCACGGTGGCCCTGGGGCACGTCTCAGAGGAGCAGCGGAAGATCTACGACACCGTTTTGAAGGCCCAGCTGGCCGTCATCGACAGCGTAAGGCCCGGCATGCTCTGCAGCGATGTGGACAAGCTCGCCCGGGACATCATCGAAAAGGACTATCCCGGTACCTTCGGCCACGGACTTGGCCACGGGGTTGGCTTTGAGATACACGAGTGGCCCCGGTTCTCCAAGCTGGACAAGACCCCCTGCGAACCGGGCATGGTCATCACAGATGAGCCGGGCATCTACATCGAGGGCTTCTGCGGCGTGAGAATCGAGGATATGCTGCTCATCACCCCGGATGGGTGCCGCAGCCTTACAAAATCTCCCAAGGAATTGATCGAAATCTGAGGCTTTTCCGCCTTTTGGAGAGATAAAATTCGCGGCGGGCGCGCCGGAATTGTAATTTCCCCTTGAAATTAGGCGGAGAATACGATAAAATGAATTGAAACACTGTGAATCATTTTTTGGAGGTTGATTTGGATATGGTAACAGCAGGTGATTTCAGGAACGGCGTAACCTTTGAAATGGATGGCGGGGTGTACTCCATCATCGAGTTTCAGCATGTGAAGCCTGGCAAGGGCGCCGCCTTTGTGCGCACTAAGATCCGCAACGTCATTTCCGGCGCGGTGACAGAGCGCACCTTTAATCCCACCGACAAATTCCCCACCGCTTACATCGAGCGCAAGGATATGGAGTACCTGTACAGCGACGGCGACCTGTACTACTTCATGGACACCGAGACCTACGAGCAGGTGCCCATCAACGGCAGCGTGCTGGGCGACAACTTCAAGTTCGTCAAGGAGAACATGAGCTGCAAGGTGCTTTCCTACAAGGGCAATGTGTTTGGCATCGAGCCTCCCAACTTCGTGGAGCTGCAGGTCATCAAGGCCGAGCCCGGCGTGAAGGGCGACACCGCCACCAACA
>CAZYLJ010000133.1:0-824 GCA_964648555.1 uncultured Acutalibacter sp. | reverse complement strand
CACCTTGAAGCCCGCCACCTTGGAGACTGGCGCGGAGATCCGCGTGCCCCTGTTTATCAACGAGGGTGAGATGATCCGCATCGACACGCGTACCGGGGAGTACATGGAGCGCGCGTAACGGAAAGCGGCGCCGTTTATTGATTTGGAAGAAGTAGAAAAAGGAGAATTGCTTTATGACAAATTCTGAGAAGGCTTCTTATATCCGCGGCCTGATGGAGGGCCTGGAGCTTGACCCCAACTCGAAGGAGACAAAGGTGCTGAACGCCATTGTAGAGCTGCTGAACGACCTGTGCGCCTCGGTGGAGGAGCTGGAGGACGGCTTCGATCTTTTGAGCGATACCGTTGACGAGATCGACGAGGACCTGGGCAGCGTGGAAGAGGAAGTCTACGGCCTGGAGGACGACGATGAGCTCGGCTGCGGGCACTGCCACGGCGAGGATGACGACGCGGAGTTTGAGGTGACCTGCCCCACCTGCGGCGGCACCATCCAGCTTTCCGACGATATGCTGGATGCCGGCAGCATCACCTGCCCCGGCTGCGGCGAGACGCTGGAGTTCGACTTCGACGAGGACGACAACTGCGACTGCGAGCACTGCAAGAAGGACGACGAGTAAGTGAAAGCAAAACAAAAAGCCGGGAGGGACCGTTGCTGGACGGTCTAAAGGCAGTTACACCAAAAGGCAAAAAGAACAGCGTTGCGAGGGCTGAGAGAGTCGAGAAGTGCAGAAGTGCTTCTCGGCTCTTTCTATATTAAGGGTGCAAATGTGCAGAATAAAAATCGGCACATTCGCAATCCGAAAATGCGGTTGGTACAATAAAGCCAT
>CAZYLJ010000132.1:0-3665 GCA_964648555.1 uncultured Acutalibacter sp. | reverse complement strand
TGGAGTCCACCTCGTCCACAATGGCGTAATGGTGCCCCCGCTGGACCTTGTTTTCCTTGTAAATAACCATGTTGTCCCGCAGATAGTCAAAGCCCATCTCGTTGTTGGTGCCGTAGGTGATGTCGCAGGCGTAAGCGGCTTTTTTCTCCTGGGGGCTCATGCCGTTTAGGGCAATGCCCACTGTCAGCCCCATAAAGTTAAAGACGCGGGCCATCATCTCGCCCTGGTATTTTGCCAGGTACTCGTTGACTGTGACCACGTGGACGCCCTCGCCGGAAAGGGCGTTCAAATAGGCGGGCAGGGCCAGGGCAAAGGTCTTGCCCTCGCCGGTCTTCATCTCCGCGATGCGGCCCTGGTGCAGAACCACACCGCCCTGCACCTGCACCGGAAACAGCCGAATAGAAAGCACCCGATCCATAGCCTCCCGGCAGGCGGCAAAGGCCTCCGGCAAAATGTCGTCCAGGGTCTCGCCCTTTTGCAGGCGCTCCTTCAAAAGCCCGGTCTGGGCCTTCAGCTCCTCGTCGCTCATGTCCCTGTATCGATCCTCCAACCCCAATACCTTATCCACCAGAGGTTGGTTGCGTTTCAGCTCCCTCTTGCTGTAATTTCCAAAAAGCTTCGTCAGAATATTGTTAGCCATTCTTTTTTGCGGCCCTCTTTCTTCTCTTGATGATTTTCACGGGCCGTTTACTCGCCCGATTCCATAAAACAATAGATAAGCTTATTATACACGGGAACCGCGCTGATTGCAAGAAAAGCCACAGTTTATTTACAAAATAGAAGAGGAAAAAGAGAAAAGAAAAAAGCCCCTGCTGAGCGGACAGTGTTCCCAAACACAGTCACAGCAGAGGCAAAGCTCCTAAAGTATGAGAATCTTTGAAAGCAAGGACACAGGGCGTCACGCCGATCCGCAGACAGCGGTCAATCGCGGAGGATCCGCCCCTCCTTCCGGGGCTTGCTGTGGGGCAGGTCTCCTTCCAAATATCCCAGCAGCAGGAATCCTACCGGCTCCAGATCCTCAGAGATCCCCCACTTCCCGCACAGCTCTTTTCCATACTCAGACGCAAAGGTCTCCTCAGCGCGGCCGATATAGCAGGCTCCCACCCCGAGAAAATGGGCGGCCAGCCACATGTTCTCCGCCATAAACGCCGCGTCGTCGTGGCAGTAGCGCCCCTTGCGGGCGAACAGCGCCAGCACCGTGGGCGCATCGTAAAAGGCGTTTTGAATGCTCAGGTCGTCCCGGATACTGGGCTGCTCCGCCGAAACCGCTTTGATCGTTTTGGGGTCGGCCTTGCTGACCATATCTGCGGAACGGTTGATCTTGCCCAGCTTCCGGTTCGTTTCCCGGTCTTGCATGACTACAATAGTGCCTCGCTGGTTATTTCCCGCACTGGGGGCGTAAAGGCCGGCCTGCAAAATCTGTTCCAGAATATCGTTCTCGATCTGCCTGCTTTGGAATTTGCGGATAGCGTGGCGGCTGACGATCTTTTCTATCATTTCGTTCATTCTGTGATCCTCCCTGTCAATGCAGTGTTTTTTCGCTATAAAAAGCGCTGCCAAATCATAAAACCCAACAGCGCCTCTTTCATGATTTTAATAAGGCTTGAAGCAGATGTTCATATCCACGCCGCCCTCAATGCCGGGCACCTGGCCGGAATCGGTGTACTGCCACATGCGGAAATCGTAGTGCAGGCTGGGCACGTCCTGGTACTCCGCGTACCAGAGGTCGTAATCCTTCCACTGGCTCAGGTCGAAGAACTCGTAGGCGAGATACTTGTTGGTGTAGACGGCGGGCCGGTAACCCGCCTCTTTGATCCTCTCACAGAAGGCCACGCCGTACCGGGCCGCCTCGTCCCCATTCACATGGGAGGCCCGCAGGTTTTCCCCGGAGGACGTATTGGGCTGCTCCCAGTCAAACACCACGGGGTAGGCAAGCTTCCTGCCGTTCAGCGTTTCAATGACGAAATCCGCCTCAGCCCTGGCCTCGGCCTCCGTCACGGCCTGGGAGAAGAAATACACCCCCACGAAAAGTCCCGCATCCGTGGCCCCCTGGAAGTTCTGCTCGAAGGTCTCGTCCACGTTCAGAAAGCCCTGGGTCATGCCACGGTAGCCAATGCGCAGCATGGCGAAATCCATACCGGCCTCCTTCACCTGTTCCCAGTCCACCTGTCCCTGAAACTCGGAGACGTCCACCCCCAGCCTGGCGTTCCAGTCGTCATAGCGGAGATATCCGTCCTCGCCCTTCATGAACTTTTCCATATCATACTGGTTTTCCGGCAGCTCAAATTTGGGAATCAGGGTCTCACCTTCATAAATATCGCTGACCAACAGCTCGTTGTCCGGCACGGAGACGCCGCTGTACAAGCCTGTCCCTCCGTCCGGCTCGCCGCCGCTTTCCAGGGCCAGCATTACCGCGCCCACCAGGATCAGCGCCCCCGCCAGGGCGCACAGGGCGATACGGAATATTTTTTTCTGCTGTTCAGGTTCCAGCTTTTTCATACCGCCCTCGCCCCCTTCCCGGAATCAACGGCCGCTGTCGTTATTCGTACTTTTTCAAGGCCAGGCTGATGGGCACCTTTTCGGAAATGCCGGGCACCGTGCCCTCTTTTGTGTACTGCCACATGCCGAAATCATAGAAGAAGCTGGGCACTGTGCGGAACTCCGCGTACCACATCTCATAGCCGGAGAGCTTCTCCAGATCCAGCTTTTCATAGCCCATAGTCTTGTCGCAGTAGAAGCCCGCCGTGTAGCTGGCGGCCTTCACCTTTTTGCAGAAGGTGTCCACAAAGCCCGTCACCTGGTCGCCGTTGCACTGCTTTGTGCGGGAATCCTGGTCCAGGCTGCCGTCTTCCTTCAGATCGTACTCCCAGTAAAACACCACCGGGTAAGTGATGTTGTAGGTGCGTATCTGCTCCAAAACGTAGGTGGCCTCTTCTTCGGCCTCGGCGTCGGTGACGGCCTTGGAATAAAAATACACACCCACGGGAAGCCCGGCCTCCGTGGCGCCCTTGATGTTCTCCTCAAAGAGGGTATCCGGCATCAAACGGCCGTCGCCGTAATTGCGGTAGCCCACCCGGATCATGGCGTAATCCACGCCGTTGGCGGCCACCTGGGCCCAGTCGATTTCTCCCTTCTTCTGGTTGACGTTGATGCCCACCCAGGAGTCGCCGCCCTCATAGGTGACGATGCCCCGCTTTTCCACAAAGTCGTCGGGCTTATAGCTGCTGCCCGAAATCTGAAACTTAGGGATGCTCATCTGCCCCTCGTACAAGTCGTCCACTATGTATTCGGTATCCGTCTGAGAGATAAGCTCCACAGTGCTCTCCCGGGGGCCCTGCATCAGGGTGACGATCACCGCAACAACAAGCACCACGGCCAGCACACCCGTGGAGAGAAGGAATATCCAGCGTTTTCTCATCGAATCCATATTGGTCATCCCTTTCAAACAAAATATCACGCAAGCATAAGACAAAATTGAAGTCCGATTTTGAAAGTATTCCGTGAGGTTATTATAGCATGATTGAACTGCGAAGCGGTTCGTCCTCTGTGAGGGAGGCGGTCTTAGCCGACCGACCCATGCTTCAATGTTCTCCGGAATACTCAAAATCTTCGATTTTGAAAGTATTCCGTGAGGTTATTATAGCATGATTGAACTGCGAAGCGGT
>CAZYLJ010000131.1:0-3675 GCA_964648555.1 uncultured Acutalibacter sp. | reverse complement strand
AGCGCGAGCGCCGGGCGAAGATCCTGGACGCCGAGGGTGAAAAGCGCAGCGCCATTTTGATCGCCGAGGGCCAGAAGGAGTCTGCTGTTTTGCGGGCCGACGCCGTAAAGGAGACGAAGATCAGGGAGGCCCAGGGCGAGGCCGAGGCCATTTTGACTGTCCAGAAGGCCCGGGCAGAGGCGGTGCGCCTGATGAACGAAGCAAACCCCGGCGAGCCCGTCATCGCCTTAAAGAGCCTGGAGGCCTTTGAGAAGGCCGCCGACGGCAAGGCCACCAAGATCATTGTCCCCTCCAACATCCAGAGCCTTGCGGGACTGGCAGTCTCCATGAAGGAACTGATGGGAAAAGACGAGAAGTAGAAAGGAGCACTGTTATGAATCAGCAGCCATATGGACCACTGAACCAACAGCCCCAACAGCTCCAACAATCCCAACAGCCCTATCAAAACCAAATCCCAAATCAATACCAGCCGCAGCCCGGCGCCCCGCAGCCCGGCGGACCCGGGTTCCCCCAGAAGCCTCAACGGCCCGGATGGGTCGTTCCTCTTGTGATTGTGGCGGTGGTGGGCGTTGTGCTTTCCGCCCTGCTGGGAGGCATTCTCATTGGCGGAAACCTCAACACGCGGTCAGGGCAGCCCGAGACGGTAAGCTCTTCTGAAATGGTTATCAGCAGTCAGCCGTCTTTGCCGCAGGAAACCGTCTCCTCTGCGCCGGAATCGGTTCCGGCGTCTGAACCGTCTTCTTCTGCGCAGACTCCCGAGATCATACAGGGGCCTGGCCCTGTGCTCTCCTTCGGGAATAGCCTGGACGACGCCATCGACTGGATCGAGGACAGCGCGACCTTTGCAGAAAACTATACCTTCGAGCCCCTGGGGTGCGTGGACGATTTTGACGGCGACGGGAATCAGGATTTCCTGGCGGCGTACGAGACGAAAGCGGCCAACGGCACCTGGAGCGTCTCTTACGCCCTGTTTGCCCTGTTGGAGGATGAGCCCAAGCTCCTGGACGACGGCATTCTCTATCAGGAGGTGGGCGGGAACAGCGGCTCTGTGGGAATTGCCAAGGGCAAGGACGGCGCAGTGTACCTGGTCCGTTGTGTCAAGCAGGCCACTGGAGACACTATGAACACCCAGTATGTGTATATCCCCTGGGACTCTGTAGGGACGGCCGACGAGGCCAATTCCTACTGCATGGAAGCCCGCTGGAACGTGGATGACCCGGATGGCGGGACCTATCTTTTGGGCGATACCAAGGTGGACCGTGACAGATTTGAAACGAGCCGCGAGAACTACACCGTGCTTTATGAGCTGAACATTGTAGCGGGGCACGGCAATGGCCTTGAGAACGGCGCGGATTTTGACACCTTGGAAAAATGGTATGGAGATTGACCAAAAAATCCCGGCGAGAGCCGGGATTTTCTTTGCCTTCGCAAGGCCTGTGCTCTTGCACTTTTTTTCGATTCATACTATACTTTATCTTGTTGACTCCATTTTGAGAAAGAGGTTATCCTTATGAGTAAAAAAATAGCGGTCATCATGGGCAGCGACAGCGACCTGCCGGTGGTGGCTCCCGCCATCAAGCGGCTGAAAGCCCTAGGCATCCCCGTTGATGCCCACGTTATGAGCGCCCACCGCACGCCGGATGCCGCCGCAGAGTTTTCCAAGAACGCCAGGGCAAACGGCTTTGGCGTCATCATTGCCGCCGCCGGGAAGGCCGCCCATCTGGCAGGCGTGCTGGCGGCCCACACTACACTGCCCGTTATCGGCATCCCGGTAAAGTCCTCCACCCTGGACGGCCTGGACGCGCTGCTCGCCACAGTACAAATGCCCTCCGGCATCCCTGTGGCCACCGTGGCCATCGACGGCGCGGACAACGCCGCCATTTTGGCCGCCCAGATGCTGGCCCTCTCCGACGAGGAGCTCCAGGGCCAGCTCTCCGCCATGAAAGCGGAGATGGAAGAGAGCGTCCGGAAAAAGGATGAGGCCCTGCAGGAGAAGCTGGAAGAACTGTAGTGTTTCGGGCCGCTGCTCTTATGGGGATGCTATAAAGATTTTTTGGCTCACAATCATTTGTTTTGGAAAGGAAATCGACATGAAAAAAACCGTTATGCGCAAGTACGCCAAGCTGGCCGTGAAGACCGGCGTCAACCTGCAAAAGGGCCAGGGCTGCGTCATCTCCGCCCAGGTGGACCAGCACGAATTTGCCGAGATGGTGGCCGAAGAGGCCTACCGTGCCGGGGCCAAGTGGGTGATGATCGACTGGGGAGACCAGGCCGTGACAAAGCTCAAATACCGGCACGAGACGCTGACCCAGCTTTCCAAGGTGGAGGAATGGGAGAAGGAGCGGATGAAGCTTATGGGAGAAGCCTTGCCCGCCACCATCCACATCGCCTCCGCCGACCCGGACGGCTTAAAGGGCGTGAACGTGACGAAGATGCAGAAATCCGGGGCGGCCCGGGGCAAGATCATGAAGCCCTACCGGGACGCCATGGACAACAAGTACCAGTGGACGATCTTAGCCGTGCCCTCAAAGAAATGGGCTAAGAAGGTGTTCCCGGACGAGCGGCCCGCAGCCGCGGTGGAAAAGCTGTGGGAGGCCATTTTGCAGACCACCCGCGTCACCGCCGACAACGACCCCGTGGCCGAGTGGGCAAAGCACAACGAGACCCTGCACAAAAAGTGCGAGAAGCTCAACTCCCTTGATCTGGACTACCTCCACTATCAGGGCAAAAACGGCACGGACTTCAAGTGCTGGCTCATTCCCGGCGCCCAGTGGCACGGCGGCTGTGACACCCTGCCCCGAAACGGCGTTTCCTACAACCCCAACATGCCCTCGGAGGAGGTCTTCACCTCTCCCATGCGGGGCAAATGCGAGGGCACCCTGGTCTCCACTATGCCCCTGTCCTATCAGGGCAATCTGATCGACAAGTTCTCCGTCACCTTCAAGGACGGCAAGGCTGTTTCCGTCAAGGCGGAGCAGGGCCAGGAGCTTTTGGAGCACATGATCCGGATGGACGAGGGCGCGTGTATGCTGGGCGAGCTGGCCCTGGTGCCGGACGATTCCCCCATTTCCAATTCGGGCATCCTGTTCTACAACACCCTGTTTGATGAGAACGCCGCCTGTCATGTGGCGCTGGGTGCGGGCTTTAACGAGACCATCCCCGGCTTTGAAAGCATGAGCAATGAGGAGCTTCTGGAAAAGGGCGTCAACGATTCCATCATCCATGTGGATTTCATGGTGGGTTCCAGGGAGCTGGACGTGACCGGCTACACAAGGAGTGGCAAGAAGGTGCAGATCTTCAAGAACGGCAACTGGGCCATCTAGCCGTCAGATATGGGTAATCAGCTGTTAGAAGGGAGTAAAAGAATGGCTGAAAAGGACGTGGAATTACAGGCGGGGCGACCCGTTGAAACGCTGAAAAGCTACAGCGACAGCTACAAGGCCGCGGGGGTGGACGTGACCGCGGGCTATCGGTCTGTGGAGCTGATGAAAGAGCACGTGAAGCGCACGAACATTCCCGGGGTAATTTCCGGCATCGGCGGCTTCGGTGGCCTGTTTGCCCCAAACCTTGCCGGCATGAAGGAGCCCATCCTGGTTTCCGGCACGGACGGCGTGGGCACCAAGCTGAAGATCGCCATGCTTTTGGACAGGCACGACACCATCGGCATTGACGCGG
>CAZYLJ010000130.1:0-3715 GCA_964648555.1 uncultured Acutalibacter sp. | reverse complement strand
TCTCGCTCTGGGGCTCCACGCCGCCCTTGGCGCAGAACACAGTGACAGAACCGTCCAGCACGCGCAGTGAGCGCTGCACTTCCACAGTGAAGTCCACGTGGCCGGGGGTGTCAATGATGTTGATACGATTTTGACGGCCCTGACTGTCGGGCCAGAAGCACGTGGTGGCCGCGGACGTGATAGTGATGCCGCGCTCCTGCTCCTGGGCCATCCAGTCCATTGTGGCGGCGCCCTCGTGGGTCTCGCCGATCTTGTAATTCACGCCGGTGTAGAACAGGATGCGTTCGGTAGTGGTGGTCTTACCGGCGTCGATATGGGCCATGATGCCAATGTTTCTGGTTTGTTCCAGTGGTACTTGACGGGCCATAAACGAAATGTCCTCCTTTCTCCATTCAGGCGGCCCAGCCGCCCTATTGCGGGCTTACCATCTGTAATGGGCGAAGGCGCGGTTTGCCTCTGCCATCTTGTGGGTATCCTCACGCTTTTTGGCGGCGCCGCCGTTGCCGTTCGTGGCATCCATGATTTCGGCGGCCAGGCGCTCCTGCATGGTGCGCTCAGAGCGCTGCCGGGCGTAAGTGGTAAGCCAGCGCAGGCCCAGGGTCTGCCGGCGCTCGGGCCGGACCTCCATGGGCACCTGGTAGGTAGAACCGCCCACACGGCGGGACTTGCACTCCAGGCTGGGCATAACGTTTTCCATGGCCTGCTCAAACACCTCTAAGGGCTCCTTGCCGGTCTTCTCCTGCACGATGCTGAACGCGCCGTACACGATCTTCTGGGCAACGCCCTTCTTGCCGTCCAGCATGATGTTGTTCACCAGGCGGGTGACAAGCTTGGAATGATACATGGGGTCGGGCAAAACATCGCGCTTTGCCACATTGCCTCTTCTTGGCATGATCTTCCCTCCTTCATAAAATGATATCATCGGTACTCAAAAGCCGCCGCTAAGCGGCTTCCGTTTGGCCAACCGGCAGTTTACGCGACCCCAGTTAGGAATCTATACATAAAATGCCTCGCCCCCTTTGGGGCCAGCCATACGAAGCTTTCCTGCGTTAAGACTTTGCTCCGGCCTTGGGGCGCTTCGCGCCGTACTTGGAGCGGGCCTGCATGCGCTTGGCAACGCCCTGGGTGTCCAGGGTGCCGCGGATGATGTGGTACCGAACGCCGGGCAGGTCACGGACCTTGCCGCCGCGGATCATTACCACGCTGTGCTCCTGCAGGTTGTGGCTGACACCGGGGATGTACGCGTTGACCTCGATGCCGTTGGAAAGCCGCACTCTGGCGAATTTGCGCAGAGCGGAGTTGGGCTTCTTCGGCGTCTTGGTGCCCACGGTGGTGCACACGCCGCGCTTCTGGGGGGAATCCTGGTCGATAGCGATGCGCTTCTTGGAGTTCCATCCCTTTAACAAAGCGGGAGACTTGCTCTTCTTTACGGCGGTGCTTCTGCCGTTGTTGATGAGCTGGTTGAAGGTAGGCATAGTGTTCCTCCTTTCCTGAAAAATTTTATTTATGTGCAGCGCCGGAAGCTGGCGCTTTCACAACAAAGATAGAATACGCGGGCCAGTTAGTTATTATACTGCGAAGGCTTGCCCGTTGTCAAGCGTTTCTCCCCGACGGACAGGAACAAATCTTATTCCGCGGAAGCGTCCGCGCCGGCCGTGTCAGCGCTCAGCGGGGGCACATCCAGATCCATGCGGATATCCGGCAGGCCGTCGTCCTCCTCCGGCTGGGGCAGGGGCGCGTACTCCGGCTCGATCTCCACCTCGTTGTAGCACTTCATGCCGGTGCCGGCGGGAACCAGCTTGCCGATGATGACGTTTTCCTTCAGGCCCATCAGCGTATCCACCTTACCCTTGATGGCGGCGTCGGTCAGCACGCGGGTGGTCTCCTGGAAGGAGGCGGCGGACATGAAGGAATCGGTGGCCAGGGACGCCTTTGTGATTCCCAGCAGGATGGGGGTGTAAGCAGCCTCCCGCAGGCCCTCTTCCCCGGCGGCGATGCGCTGGCGGATGGCCTCGTTGGCGGAGAACACCTCGTTCTTATCGGCCAGGGCATTGAGGAGCAGATCGGTGTCGCCCGGGTCGTCTATCCGCACCTTGCGGAGCATCTGCCGGACAATGATCTCGATGTGCTTGTCGTTGATATCCACGCCCTGCATCCGATAAACGCGCTGCACTTCCTGGATCAGGTAATCCTGGACCTCTTCGGTGCCGGAAATGGCCAGCAGGTCGTGGGGGTTGACAGAGCCCTCTGTAAGGCGCTTGCCGCGCTTGATATACTGGCCCTCCTCCACGGTGACGTGGGAGCCGAAGGGAATGAGATAAGAGCGGGACTCGCCGGTGTCTTCGTTGGTGACCACCACGTGGCGGTTCTTCTTGATCTCCTCAAAGCGGACCTTGCCGTCGATCTCGTTGATGATGGCCAC
The DNA here is from genome assembly GCA_964648555.1 of uncultured Acutalibacter sp. GTDB lineage: Bacteria > Bacillota > Clostridia > Oscillospirales > Acutalibacteraceae > Acutalibacter. The sequence continues at coordinate 1,293 of CAZYLJ010000130.1, read as the reverse complement.
GTGCTTGGGCTTGCGGCCCTCAAACAGCTCGTCGATACGGGGAAGGCCCTGGGTGATATCCTCGGCGCTGGCAACACCGCCGGTGTGGAAGGTACGCATGGTAAGCTGGGTGCCGGGCTCGCCGATGGACTGGGCGGCGATGATGCCCACGGCCTCGCCCACCTGGACAGGCTGGCCATTCGCCAGGGAGGAGCCGTAGCACTTGCGGCACACGCCATTCTTGGCGCGGCAGTTCAAGACGGAACGGATCTTGATGCGCTCCACCCCGCGGCTGACGATGAGCTCCGCGTCGGCGTCGTTCATCATCTTGTCCTTGGAGACCAGCACATTGCCGTTCTCGTCGCAGAAATCCTCGGTCAGGTAACGGCCCACCAGGCGCTCGGCCAGGGGCTCGATGGACTCGGGCCCGGCGGTGATGCTGAAGACCTCAAGGCCCTCGGTGGTACCGCAGTCGTTCTCCCGAATGATGACCTCCTGGGAAACGTCCACCAGGCGGCGGGTCAGGTAGCCGGAGTCGGCGGTACGCAGAGCGGTGTCGGTCAGGCCCTTGCGGGCGCCGCGGGAGGACAGGAAGTATTCCAAAATGTTCAGACCCTCGCGGTAGTTTGCCTTGATGGGGATCTCGATGGTCTTGCCGGCGGTGTTGGCCATCAGGCCGCGCATGCCGGCCAGCTGGTTCAGGTTGCTGATGCTGCCGCGGGCGCCGGAATCCGCCATCATAAAGATGGGGTTGTAGCGATCCAGGCCGCTTCTAAGGGCGGCGGCAACGTCGTTGGTGCACCGATTCCACACGCGCAGCACAGCGTTGTACCGCTCGGCCTCGGCCAGCAGGCCCTCGTTGTAATCGGCGGTGATCTCGTCGATCTCGTTTTCGGCCTCTTCCACCATCTTCGCCTTCTCGGCGGGGATGGTAGCGTCGGAAACGGCCACGGTGATGCCGCTGAAGGTGGAGTATTTGTAGCCCTGCGCCTTGATGGCGTCCAGCACCTCGGCGGTTTCCTCCGTGCCGTGTATCTTGATACAGCGCTCGATGATCTGGCCCAGCTGCTTCTTTCCCACCAGGAAGTCGATCTCAAATTTGAGAGCGCCCTCCGGGGTGGAGCGGTCCACATAGCCCAGATCCTGGGGGATGGGGTTGTTGAAGATCATGCGGCCCATGGTGGTCTCCACCAGGCCGGAGATCTTCTGTCCCCGGAACTCTGCCGTGCGGCGGACCTTGATCTTTGCCTGCAGGCTGATATATTTGGCGTCGTAGGCCATCAGGGCCTCTTCCATATTGCGGAAGACCTTCCC
>CAZYLJ010000129.1:0-3755 GCA_964648555.1 uncultured Acutalibacter sp. | reverse complement strand
CTCATAGGTGACACAGCCGGTGAGAAGGATGACGGCCGCGTACAGTGCCACCGCCAGGATGACAGCCGGGACAAAGGCCGCCCGGTAAGGCAGCACCAGGCAAAGCGCCCGGTAAGCGCCGTAGGAGCCCGCCCCCATCACAAGGGCGGAAAACACCATGGGCAGGGCTGTTTTGACCATGCTGGGCAGGCTTGGCAGGAGCTTGCGGATGGACAGGAAATTTAAGACCATGATGAGCAGGTAGGAAACCACCGTGCTGATGGCCGAGCCCATGACATTGACGGAGGGCATACCGTTGAGCACATAGGAAAGCGCCACCTTTACCACGCCGCCAATAGCCATATTCCTGACGGGGATGACCGGGTGGCCGAAGCTCTGTAAAATGGCGTTGGTGGTGTATAAGGTGCTGTTAAAGGCGATGGCGATGCTGAGCATGGCCAAAAGAGGCGCGGCAGCCTCTGCCATTTCCAGTCGGCCGGCCAGCAGCACGCCGCAAATAGGCTGCGAAAACAGACACATGCCCACCGAGGCCGGGATGGAGATCAGCAGCGTCACCCGCAGGGAAAGGGTGGTGATGTTGTCGATGGAGTCCTGGTCGTGGGAGGCCACCGCCCCGGAAAGCATGGGCAGAAGGCTTGTGGAAATGGGGATGACAAAGGCCCCGGGCAGATCGAAATACTTTCTGGCGTTGCACAGGGCGGTGTACATGGTCTGGGCCTGAGCCTCGGAAAAGCCCGCCGTAAATTGCAGGCGGTTCATCAGCACGCTGTCGCCGATCAGGTCCAGGATGTTCAAAAAGCACGAGCCCAGTGTGATGGGCACCGCAAATTTCAAAAGGTTTCTTAACAGCTCCCCGCTGGGCGCGGACAGCGATTCTGCGGATTCCCCGGTACGGTCGGCCTTGTCCCGCCGGTTCTGCCGCAGCTTGTAGGCCGCCAGATAGGCAAGGCCCAAAAACGCGCTGACGGACACGCCGATGATGGCACCCACAGCGGCCCAGGCGTCGGACTCGTACTGGTTCAAAATATACACCGCCAGCCCAACGCCGATGACCACCTTGGTCACGGCCTCGATGGTCTGGGAGACGGCGGTGGGCGTCATGTTGGAGCGGCCCTGGAAATACCCCCGCAGGGCGGACATCAGCGAGACGAAGAACATGGTGGGGGCCAGCGCCATGATGGCCTTGTCCGCGCCGGGGTTGGCCATCAGCCGGTCGGCGATCCATCCCGCGCCGAAGAACATGGCGGCGCAGCCCAGAATACCCACGGCAAAAAACAGCCAAAACGCCACGAAAAACACGCGGTCGGCTTCCTTTTTCCTGCCCTGAGAGTAGGCGGTGCTCACCATGCGGGAGACCGCCACGGGCAGGCCTGCGGTGGATAAGGTGAGGAACACGGCAAAGATCTGGTACGCCGTGTAAAAATAGGACATGCCGTCGTCGCCGATGAAATTGGACAGAGGGATGGAGAAGAAAAGCCCCAGAATTTTCACAATGAGAGTAGAGGCGGTAAGGATTGCCGCCCCCTTCATAAAGCTCTGTCGTTTCTCCTGCGCCATACGCTCTCCCGCACTCCGCCTTGCGGCGTCTATTTTTCACATTCCCAGTTTTCACTAGTATGCAACAATTTTACCTTAAATTGCAGGAAAGGTCAACCCAGCCTTTGCCAAATATCTTCCCGATAGGCCCGGAAGGCCGAGGGCAGGGCGATCTCGCTGTTCAACTCCTCTCCCGTCACCCAGGTAAAGCCGGGCACCGGCTCCCGCGCTTCTGCGGCCCAGCCGGTCATTTGCCACTCCACATGGGTAAAGATATGCTTTGCCGCTTGCAGCTCCCGCAAGGGGGACATGGGCATTATGCCCCATGCCTTCAAAGCCTTTTCCGCTTCCTTTTCGGAAAGATGGCCGGGAGCGGCGGGCAGCTCGTACATGCCGGCCAGCAGGCCCTTTTCCGGCCGAAGAGCTAAGGCCAGCCTTCCCCGGCAGGTCAGCAGGAACACGGTGCGCTCCTCCACCCGGCGGGGCTTTTTGGGCGCTTTTACCGGCAGCTCGGCCGCTATGCCGAGCTTTCTTCCCTGACAAATGGAAAGCAGCGGGCAACATTCGCACCGGGGCGCGCCGTTTGGCAGGCAGACCGTGGCCCCAAGCTCCATCAGCGCCTGGTTAAAGTCCCCGGCCCTGTCTTTGGGGATCAGGGCGGCCACCTGCTGTGACCAGCTTCGCTTCACCTGTGGGGAGAGCACGTTGTCGCTGCTGGCCTTCAGCCGGGAGACCACCCGCAACACATTGCCGTCCACGGCAGGCACAGCCTTCTGAAAGGCGATGGAGGCAATGGCCCCGGCGGTGTACTCCCCCACACCGGGCAGGGTGAGCAGTTCTTCAAAGCTGCCGGGTATCTCTCCACCAAAGCGCTCCATTACCTGCTTCGCGCCCTTTTGCAGATTTCGGACACGGCTGTAATAGCCCAGGCCCTCCCAAAGCTTCAAAAGCTGCTCCTCCGGAGCGGCGGCCAAAGCCTCTACCGTGGGCAGCTCTTGTAAAAACCGTGTATAGAAGGGCTTTACCGCCTCCACCCGGGTCTGCTGCAGCATGATCTCCGAGACCCATACCCGGTAAGGCGTGGGCTCGTCCCGCCAGGGCAGCACCCTGGCGTATGCGTCGTACCAGGCCAGCAGCAGGCCGGGCAGCTCTTCCGAAATTCCCGTCCTTTTCTCCGAAACGATTTCCGCTTTTGATTCTATCATTTGCGGCGGAAATTATCGAGCGCGGAGAACAGGCCTTTTTTCTCATAGGGCTCCCGGCTGACGGAAAGCACCCGGTAGCCTGTCTCCTCTATGGCCCCGCGCAAAGCGGCCTCGTCGATCTCCCCCTCTGTCAGGATCACCGTCTCCCCTCTGCTGTGGGAGGACGTGACCTTCTTGACAGAAAAGGCCTTCCGCACCGCATCGTTGACATGGCTTTCGCACATGCCGCACATCATCCCGTCGATCTTCACTGTGAGTTTTTCCATGCTGTTTCCTCCAAAGTGAGCCGTAGTATGTTAGATACCGCTAACCAACTACAGCATACTCTATTCTTCCCTGCTTGTCAATGCGGAACTCGCTGCCTTTTCTCCGGCTGTCCACTCTCATTTTCCTTCTTGGGCAGTATTATACGCCACAATCCTTTACAGGCAACCTTTTACAAGGATATAAAAGGAACTTTTGAACCCTAAAGCGGCCAATCGTTTAAAATAGCTGCAAGGCCCTTGGACACCGCCGCAGATCATTTTTTGATCTGACTGGGAGACTGGTTCAGCTTAAAAACATCGGCCACCTCGCTGATGGTGATATAGGCGGTGGGATCAATGGAGTGGACGATGTTTTTCATTCTGCCGATCTGGAAGCGGTTGAGGACGATGTAAACAATCCGCTTTTGGGCATTGGAATAATACCCCTTGCCGTCCAAGATGGTCATGCCCTGCTCGAAGGCGCCGGAAAGGGCGGCGCAGATTTCCTCCTGCCTGACCGTGACGATGACCACCGCCTTGGAGCGGTCGATGCCCTCCACGATGAAATCCACCGTCTTCAGGGCGGCCATGTAGGTGACGATGGAATAGAGGGGCAGTACCCAGCTGTGGAGCACACAGCCGCAGATAATATAGAGCAGCACATTGTAGGCCATCACAAAGGTGCCCACCGTGACACCCAGCTTTTTCGCGAAAATCACCGCCATGACCTCGATGCCGTCCATGGCCCCGCCGAATCGAATGGCAAGGC
>CAZYLJ010000128.1:0-3790 GCA_964648555.1 uncultured Acutalibacter sp. | reverse complement strand
TGTTTGGGATCGGCCACCTTCACCATCGGCGTGGCGGCGGCCACCCTGAAAAATCCGTCTTTCATATTGCTCAATCTCCCCAATCCACTATGCCGCTGGAATCGATATCGTCCGGCCCGGGCGTAGGCTCAATAACGGCGGACGGCTCCGGGGTCGGGGTGTCGATAACGGGCGGCTCCGGCGTGGGCGCCGGGGTGGGCGCGGGCGTGGGCGTCGCCTCCGGCTCTGTAGTGCCGGATTCCTTGGTGGTGTCCACCTTTTCGGTGTCGGTATCCGGGCCAACGGAGTAGGTCATGCCCGTGGCCGGATAGGTGGAGGAGGGAAGATCCTCCGTCTTTACCTGGGCCTCGCCCTTATAGAAGGTGCGCCACGCCTTGGCGCTGTAGCCGGTGTTGCCGGTGGAAAGCCTGACGTACTGTCCCGTTTCCAGATTTTCATCCACCTTGAAATTCACGGTGTCCTTGGGCGGCTCGCTGCCGGTCTGCTGACTGCCCACCTCGATCCTGTCCCACTCCTCGGGCAGGCAGCCGTAGAAGCTCACATACAGCGTCACGCCGTCCATCCAGGCGGAAATATACACCGGGTTCTCCAGGGGGTTCTTAAACTGGAAGTCGATGTTGCCGTAGTCCACTGTGGCGTCCAGGCCGATGGGGCAGTAGCTGGAGGGCGTGCTGTGGCACTCCCTTGCCACGATCTCCATGCCGGCCAGCAGCGCGGCGTTATATAGGGTGGTAGAGCCCTGGCAGATGCCGCCGCCATACACCTGTACCATAAGACCGCCGACCAGCCCTCCCGCGGACAGCCAGCCCTTGTTGGGGTCGGTGCTGTCGCCGATGCAGGCGTTATAGGAGAAGGTCTCGCCCGGCTGCAGGACCGTGCCGTTTACATAAGAAAGAGCCAGGGCCATGTTGCTGTTGCCGTTGGCCGTGTTGGTGGAAACAGTGGAATAGGTGGAAAGCTGCTTGAAATTATCGGCCAAATACTCCCTGGTGATCTCCGGCTTTGTCTCGATAAAAGCGGCCTGAATGGCCCCGCCGTGCTTTTGCGAAAGGAGCTGGCGCACGCTTTTCAGGGTGGCCATCATGTCCACCCGGCTGCCGTTTTTCTCCTCTGTAAACGTGAAGGTCTTGGTGTCGAAGTCAAAGCTGGAAACCGTGGCGTTCTCGCCCTTTGCCACGCAGCTTTTGGCGGCGTCCTTCAGCTTCTGCATGCCGGCCTCGGAAAGATCCGTCACGTAGGAAAGCTCGTATTCGCCGGCCTCCTGCGTCTCCAGAAGGCGGGGCAGCGTCATGTCGAACACATTTTGACTGGTGAAATCCCCCTTGCCCAGGGAGACCGTGTCATCCTTGAACTTCACCGTGATCGCCAGGGCATCCACTTCCTCCTGCACCGCTGCCTGGCAAATCTCCACGGCCTCCTCCACGGTCTTGCCGGAAATGTTCTTCCCGCCAATGCTGGTGCCCTCCGGGAACACGGTGGGGACCGTCTCGGAAAGGCCGGAAGAGCTTGTCTCCTGCCCGTTGTGGGAGCAGGCGGCCATTCCCGCCGCAAGCAGCAGGGCCGCCGCTAAAACCGTCGCTTTTTTCCAAAGCTTCACTCGAATGATCCCTTCCCCTTTTCACGATTTGATCTGTCGTCACACCAAAAGGCCGATCATACAGTCTTACAATATTCCTGTTATTTATTATAACCATATATATTGAAAAAGTAAAGCGCCGAAAAGTTCCAAAATGGTTACAGAAATATTATCACGTTTTCTCGCGTTGACAAATAACCGCTGGATTTTTTTACAACACGATGCTATAATAATTTTCAGAATGAAGCGTTATTTTTTCGGACCTATAAAATTTTTGGGGTATAGCATATGAAGATCATGATCCTGACCGCGGCCACGGGCGGCGGCCACCTGCGCGCGGCCCACGCGCTGGAGGAATACATAAAGGGCCACACCTCCCACGACGTGCTGACAGTGGACGCGTTAAAGGCCGTGGGGAAGCTGCTGGACAGAACCGTTTGCGACAGCTATCTGTTCATGGCGAAAAAGACGCCCGCCCTGTTCGGGAAGCTCTATAAGCGCACCAACCGGCAAAGCCGGTTCTCCTCCCTGGTGCCGAAGCTGAACGGCAAGTTCGCGTCTCTTCTGCTGAAGGCCGTGCAGGAGTACGGCCCGGACGCCATCGTCACCACACACCCCTTCGCGGCGGAAATGGCGGCCAGCCTGAAAGAAAGCGGCCTGATCGGCGCGTCGCTGGTCAGCGTCATCACCGACTACGGCCCCCATCGGGCCTACACCGCCCCCGGCGTGGACGCCTACTCTGTGGCCTGCGACGACATGGTGGCCGCCACCTGCGGCCTTGGCGTGCCCAGGGAAAAGATACACCCCTTCGGCATCCCGGTTCACGAGGCCTTTTTCCAGCCGGAGGAGACCCCGGAGGAACGCTCTCAGGCCCGCCGTGCCCTGGGCCTTGACCCCGACCTGCCCACGCTGCTGTTCATGGCGGGCAGCTTCGGCGTCTCCAATATCATCAAGCTGTTCCGCAGCCTGAGCGAAACGAAGGTGCCCATGCAGCTCATCGTCATCACCGGGCGCAACAAAAAGCTGTACGCCGCCTTTGAGGAGGAATTGCGGCAGCAGCCCCATCCCCCCACAAAGCTGGTGTTCTTCACCAACGAGGTGGAAAACTACATGCGGCTTTCCGACCTGCTTATCACAAAGCCCGGCGGGCTCACCGTTTCAGAGGCCCTGGCCTGCAACCTGCCTCTGGCCGTCTTTGACGCCATCCCCGGCCAGGAAGAGGACAACGCCGCCTTTTTAAGCGCCCACGGCATGGGGGTGCATCTCAGGAAGGAAGAGGATTTTGCCGGCACGGTCTCCTCCCTTTTGGCGGATAAGGAGCGGCTGGCCTCCATGCGGCGGTGCTGCGAAGGCTTTGACAAGTCCCGGGCCTGCGCACAGCTTGTTGGGCTCCTGGAAAAGCTGGACGCTAAGCGGAAAGAGCCCGAGCCCGCCCGCGTTTGACGCCGCCCGATCATCAGATGAAAAGTCCCCTGATTCGTTTCAGGGGACTCTCCTTTTTCAGCTCTACAGCAGGGTGACCCCCGCTTCCTCACAGGCTTTCCGGGTGGCGTCGTCCCACAGAGAGGCCTGCACCTCGCCAATGTGGGCCTTGCCCAGCAGCAGCATGCAGAGCCTGCTCTGCCCGATGCCCCCGCCGATGGTCAGGGGCAGCTCGTTTGCCAGCAGCATCGTGTGGAAGGGCAGCGCCCGCCGGTCGTCGCACCCGGCCTCTCTCAGCTGGGAATCCAGCGACGCCGCGTCCACCCGTATTCCCATGCTGCTGACCTCCAGCGCCCGAGAGAGGGGCTCGTGCCAGAACAGCAGGTCGCCGTTTAACTCCCAGTCGTCGTAGTCGGGGGCCCGGCCATCGTGCCGCCGGCCGCTTTTCAGCTTCCCGCCAATCTGCTGGATGAACACCGTTTTCTTCTCCTTCACGATCTCGTCCTCCCGCTCCCTGGGCGTCAGATCGGGCCAGCGATCCTCAAGCTCTTGGGCGGTGACGAAATACACCTCTCGGGTAAGCTCCGTTTCCAGCTCCGGGAACTGCCATTTCAGCTCGTCCAGGGTGCCGCAGACGGCACTGACAATGCGCCGGACCGTTTCCTGCAAATACGCCGGGCTTCGCATTCCCCGGTCGATGACCTTTTCCCAGTCCCACTGGTCCACGTAGATGGAGTGGAGATTGTCCAGCTCCTCGTCCCGGCGGATGGCGTTCATGTCTGCCACAAGGCC
>CAZYLJ010000127.1:0-3836 GCA_964648555.1 uncultured Acutalibacter sp. | reverse complement strand
GCGGTCTTCAGGACCTCCTCGGCCTCCGCGAACATCTCCTCGATGATCTCGGCGGCGGGCTGCTCCTTGTTCACCATGCCGGAGATCTGCCCGGCCAGAAAATCGCCGGTCTTTTCGTCGCCCTCCACGGCCGCCCGATACAGCGCGCCCCGGCCCATGGCCTCCAGCTCCTCATCGGAAATCTGGCTGTACTCGGCCTTTGCGTACTCCTTGGCGAACTGATTTCTGATCTGCCGCACCGGATGACCCAGGCGCTTGCCTGTGACCATGGTGGCGATATCGTTGGCGTTTAAGACCTTTTTCTTGTAATTGGGGTGCACGCCGCACTCCTCCGCCACCAGGAACCGGGTGCCCACCTGGACGCCTACGGCCCCTAACTGGAACGCCGCAGCGATTCCCCGACCGTCACCGATACCGCCCGCCGCCAGAACCGGCAGGTCGGTAGCGTCGCACACCTGGGGCACCAGCACCATGGTGGTCAAATCGCCCACATGGCCGCCGGACTCGCCGCCCTCTGCAATGATGGCCGCGGCCCCGGCCTTTGTCACAAGCCTTGCCATGGCTACAGAAGCCACCACAGGCACCACCTTCACCCCGGCCTCTTTCCACATGGGCATATAGCGGGAGGGATTCCCCGCGCCGGTAGTCACCACAGCCACGTGCTCCTCCGCCGCCAGCTTTGCCACCTCTTCCGCAAAGGGCGACATCAGCATGATATTCACCCCAAAGGGCTTGTCAGTCAATCTTCTGGCAATGTCGATCTCCTGCTTCAAATGCCCGGCGTTGGCGTTCATGGCGGAAATGATGCCCAGGCCGCCGCCGTTTGACACGGCCGCCGCCAGCTTTCCGTCGGAGATCCAGGCCATGCCCCCCTGGAAAATGGGATATTGAATGCCGAGCAGATCACAAATCGGTGTTTTGATCATGGTGAAATTCCTTTCATAAATAGTAAAATGCAATAATCGCTTTTCCCACCCTTTCAAAGGTGGCGGGGAACCCTATTAGGGGGTGTCCCGCGGGCCCTTACCATCGAATGATAGAAGCCGCGCTGGAAAGCCCCCCGCCAAAGGCGGAAAGGAGCACCAGATCGCCGGGGTTCAACAGCCCCGCCCGATTCACCTCGTCCAACAGGATGGGCTCGCTGGCGGAGGAGGTATTGCCGACCCTTTCAATATTCACGCAGAACCTCTCCGGGGCGATTTCCGGCAGCCTGCGCCGTGCCTCGTTGATGATGCGGTAATTGGCCTGGTGGGGGATGACGGCCTTAATCTGCTCCCCGTTGACATGGGCCTTTTCCATCACGTCGCGGATGTCCGTGACCATAGAGGTCACCGCGAACTTGTAGGTCTCCTGACCCTGCATGTGTACGCAGGACTTGCCCCGCTGGTTTTGATAGAAAGGGGAATTATCCCAGGCTGTGGGGATGGAAATGATGTCGTCGCCGCCCTGGGTGTGCAAAACGCTTGCCAGATAATTGTCGCCCTCGCCCAGCACTGCGGCACCGGCACCGTCGCCAAAAATGCAGCAGGTGCTTCTGTCAGTCCAGTCGAGAAGGCCGCTCATGCGCTCCGCGCTGACCACCAGCACCCTCTTCACCACCTTCCGGGCAAAGAATCCGGCGGCCACGTCCAGACCGAACAGGAATCCCGGGCAGGCCACGTTCATATCGAAGGCGGGACAATGGGCCCCCAGGCGGTTCTGCACCATGCCGCCCAGGCCGGGGGAAATGGTGTCCGCGCTGATGGTTGGGGCGATAATCAGGTCAAGCTCCTCCGGCTTGACCCCGGCAGCCTCCAGAGCCCGGCCAGCTGCCAGCGCCCCCAGATCCGTCACCGTCTCCGTGGTGCACACCCGGCGCTGCTTGACCCCTACCCGCTTTGTGATCCACTCGTCAGAGGTCTCCACCATAGTGGAAAGGTCGTCGTTCGTCACGATCTTTTCCGGCAGGGCGCTGCCGGTGCCCAAAATACGAAAGCTCATGGTCTGCTCACCGTCACGATCTTCATTTTTTCGTTTTATTTTTAGCCTCGTCCGGCCAATTTTTCACCGCCGGATAAAGGCAAAACATCAACCAAGTTATTGTAATAGAAAACGGCAGATTTGTCAAATGAGGGAAAACGTATGATAGCGCGGAACATAAAGAAGGCAGAAAACGGCAGGTAAAGCTCTTTGCCTGATCCTATATGATGAGCCCACCGCTGACCCCCAGCACCTGGCCGGTGATGAAGGGGTGCTCAGAAAGGAGCAGGACGGCCTGGGCGACCTCCTCCGGGGTGCCGATGCGCCCAAGGGGCGTTTCATCTTTGAGGGCCGCCATGTCCTCTTCGCTCAGGTCGCCGTTCATGGCCGTGTCGATGACGCCGGGGGTCACGCAGTTTATTCTGATGCCGGAGGGCCCCTCCTCCTTGGCAAGGGCCTTTGTCAGGCCGATGAGCGCCGCCTTTGACGCGGAGTAGGCGGCCTCGCAAGAGGCCCCCACCTCTCCCCACATGGAGGAAACATTCACGATGGAGCCCTGCTTTTGGCGTATCATAGCGGGCAAAGCTCTGCGACAGCAAAGAAACGCCCCGGTGACATTCGTTTCCATCACCCGGTTCCAGTCATAAAGCGTCATGTCGGTGAAGAGGCCCTTCCAGTCCACCCCGGCGTTGTTGACGAGAGTGCCCAAAAAGCCAAAGCGCCCCTCTGCCGCCTGGAACAGTTTTTCCACGTCCTCTTCTTTTCTCAGATCCGCCTGAAAGCAGGCAGCGCTGCCGCCCCCAAAGGCGATGCGCTCCACAGCTTCCTCGGCAGCCTGTTGGTTTTTGTAATACTGCAATGCCACGCCATAGCCCTTTTGGGCAAAGGCCATTGCCAGCGCCCGGCCAATGCCGCCGGAGGCCCCGGTAATCAACACGTTTTTCACAGCTCAAATTCCCCCCGTTCATACAAAATGGCGGACAACGCCGCTAAAGGCGCGGTCTCCGTGCGCAGGATGCGCGGCCCCAGGGTGATGAGCTTTCCCCCAAGGCTTTTTGCCAGCTCGGCTTCCTCCGGGGCGAAGCCGCCCTCCGGCCCCACAAACAAAAACAGTCTGCTGCCGGCCGTTTTCAATGCCTTTTTCAGGCTTTCCGTCCCCTTTTCGTAGCAAAACAGAATGTCACCCCGCTCTTTGGCCGCTTGCAGCGCCTGCTCTAAGCTGGAGGAGGCCAGCACCCGGGGCACTTTCCCCCGGCCGCTTTGCTGGGCGGCCTCCAGCGCAATCTTCTGCAACCGCTCCCGCTTCTTTTCGGCAGCCTTTTTCTCCGGCCGGGAAACACACCGGATACTTTCCAGGGACCAAATTTCCCCCGCCCCCAGCTCCACCGCCTTTTGCACCACGGTCTCCAGTTTATCGCCCTTGGGCCAGCACTGGCAAACTGTGATATACGTTTCCGGCTCTCCATGGCTCTCCGCTGTTTTATCCAGCCGTACCCATGCGCCGTCCTCCACACAGGAAAGCACCGTGCAGAGAAAATCCTTCCCCGTACCCGCGCACAGAGTGACACTTTCCCCCGGCCGCATCCGCAGGGAGCGCACCATGTGACGGCCGTTTTCTCCGCCCACAAAAAATTCCCCGACGGGCTCTGTCTCCACAAAAAACCTAGGCATCCTTTTACGCACCCTCTCAATAAGTCAACTGGTTTGATTGTACTTGTCGTGGTCTGTTTTGTCAATATCGGCGCCGGATACGGGGACCAGGGAGCGTATCGTTCCAAAAATTCCTGTATATCTCCATATATCTCTGCGAAGCGAAAAGTCTCTACAAAACCCAATCCTTGAAGGAACGGGAAATATATGTTATAATAACCTCACGG
>CAZYLJ010000126.1:0-3840 GCA_964648555.1 uncultured Acutalibacter sp. | reverse complement strand
TGGATATCCTGTCAAAGATCGTTTACCTGTTCCTGCACGTCACCGGCGGTGGCACCTTCCCCAGGGCGCTGAGCGCGGCGGAGGAAAAGCGCTGCCTTGACGAGATGGCCCGGGGCAGCACCGCCGCCCGGAGAAAGCTCATCGAGCACAATTTACGGCTCGTGGCCCACATCGTGAAAAAGTACTACGCCAGCCAAAATGACCAGGAGGACCTGATCTCCATCGGCACCATCGGGCTCATCAAGGCCGTTGACACCTTCGACGCCGGTAAGGGCATCAAGCTGTCCAGCTACGCCTCCAGGTGTATTGAAAATGAGATCCTCATGTTCTTCCGGGCGGGGAAGAAGTCCTCTCAGGACGTGTCCATCAATGAGCCCATTGACACGGACAAGGACGGGAACACCCTGACTTTGATGGACACCCTGGCGGTGGATGACACCATCATCGACAGCCTGGACGTGAAGATGAAAAGCGAAAAGCTGTACGGCTTTTTAAAGGACGCGCTGGCCCCACGGGAGAAGGAGATTATCTGTATGCGGTACGGCTTGCGGGGCGGCCGCCCCCTGCCTCAGCGGGAGGTGGCAAAGCGGATGGGCATTTCCCGCAGCTATGTCTCCCGCATCGAAAAGAAGGCGCTGGAAAAGCTGCGGGCAGAGTTCGAGCGGACGGGGAATTGATTTTTTTAGGCGGAGAAATTTTGCGGGGCAAATTTGCGGGGCAAATTTGCCCCGCAAGAGGGAATTCCCTCTTTCTTTCTGCCAAAGTTATGCTATAATAAGCGTAGAGCTGGTGCCAAACGGATCACCGACAGTTTGCAAATATACTGCTGACGCCCGCAGGCATTTGCATCACGCGCACCAACCGACAAATCTGGAAGAAAAGAGGAGCTTTACCTATGGCCAAGATTATTGGAAGACCGGCCCTTCCCAACATGCCCTGGCAGGACAAACCGGCGGGCTGCGACAAGCCCGTGTGGCGCTACACGGAAAACCCCATCATCAAGCGGGATGCCATCCCCACCTCCAACAGCATTTTCAACTCCGCTGTGGTGGTGTTCGGCGACGCCTACGCCGGCGTGTTCCGCTGTGACAACCGCGGCGTGGAGATGGACATTTTCGCCGGGTTCTCCAAGGACGGCATCCACTGGGAGATTAACCATGACCCCATCGTTTTTGAGGGGGAAAAGGATGTGGTCCGCAAAGAGTACCGCTACGACCCCCGGGTGTGCTTCATCGAGGACCGCTATTACATCACCTGGTGCAACGGGTACCACGGCCCCACCATCGGCGTGGGCTACACCTACGATTTCAAGAAGTTCTACCAGCTGGAGAACGCCTTCCTGCCCTACAACCGCAACGGCGTACTGTTCCCCCGGAAGATCAATGGCAAGTACGCCATGGTCAGCCGCCCCAGTGACACAGGCCATACGCCCTTTGGCGACATCTTCTTCAGCGAGAGCCCCGACCTTTGCTATTGGGGCAAGCACCGCTGGCTGTTCGGCACGGCCAACGGTTGGCAGTCCAAGAAGGTAGGCCCCGGGCCCACCCCCATTGAGACCGACGAGGGCTGGCTGATGATCTACCACGGCGTCTTAAATTCCTGCAACGGCTTCGTTTACCGCTTTGGCGTGGCCCTGCTGGACATCGACAGGCCCTGGATCGTCAAGGAGCGGGGCAGGTTCTATGTCTTTGGGCCCGAGGTGGACTACGAGCTGACCGGCGATGTGCCCAACGTCACCTTCCCCTGTGCCACGCTGACCGACCCGGAGACGGGCCGTATCGCCATTTACTACGGCGCGGCCGACACCGTGACGGGCCTTGCCTTCACCACGGTGGATGAGCTGCTCTCCTACATGCGCAAGTACCCTATGCCCGTGGGCGACCAGGAGAACAAATAAAAGGCACAAGCGTGCCCATTTTTGACACGGCAGTTAAAATTTGATAAAAACAAAGCCGTCACTCGCCGGAGCGACGGCTTCTGTGAATTTGCCGGAAAGCGGGGCGGCGCTCAGGGCCTTAGCATCTCAAACCCCGGCAGGTTGCGCAGGACGGAAAAGACGACGGCCAGCAGCAGGTAGACCCCTATGGCGGCCAGAACGGGCCTGCGGCGGTAAAGGGGCGGCTTGCCCCGGACGTAAAAGACGGTCTCGGCGATGATGTAAGCCGCCCATAATGGCAGGCTCAAAAGCAAAAAGCCGTTGTAATGGAAGGCGGCGGGGAAATCGCCCCGAAGGAGGGCAAGGGCCATGCGCTGGCCTCCGCACCCGGCGCAGAGAAAGCCGGTAACGCTGGATATGAGGCAGGGGGGCCGTATCACAAAAAGGAGCAGGAGCAGCGCTCCGCCCAGGGCCAGCAGGACAAAAACGGCACGCGTCAGCCGCTTTTGCGTTTCGTTTTTCATCCCTTCGGCCTCCTTTTGTTTTGGCGTGTCGCTTCTGAAGATTTCTCCGGGTATTCTTCTATTGTAGCTTGAAAAACGGGAAAAGAAAAGGAGTTTTAAAAATTTCTCTTTTTTGGGGGTTGACTTAAAGTGCGGTTTAACCCTTATAATTGAAAAAGTACGGACAGAAACCGAGAAAACAAGGGGCCCAAGCCCCGGAGAGGAAATTGGTATGGCAGAAAAGTATTTGGGAGAAAGTATCAAAAAGCTGGGCTTTGGCCTGATGCGCCTGCCCATGAAGGGCGAGGATGTGGACATCGAGCAGGTCAAGCGCATGGTGGACACATTCATGAGCAAGGGGTTTACCTATTTTGACACGGCCTATGTGTACATACAGGGCAAGAGCGAGGCGGCCCTGAAGGAAGCCGTGGTGGACCGTTATCCCCGCGACAGCTTCCAGTGCGCCTCCAAGCTGCCGTTGTGGGATCTGAAGGCGCCGGAGGAAATGGAAAAGGTGTTCCAGGTGTCCCTGGACAGGGCCGGGGTTTCCTACTTCGATTTTTATCTTCTGCACTCCATGGGCGCGGAAAACGCCAGGAAAGCGGACGCTATGGGCTGCTGGGATTTCATGAAGAAGGTCAAGGCTGAGGGAAGGGCCAAACACATCGGCTTCTCCTTCCACGACAGCGCCGAGGTGCTGGAGGACATTTTGAAGCACCATCCTGAGCTGGAGTTCGTTCAGCTGCAGATTAACTATGCCGACTGGGAGAGCGAGAACGTCCAGTCCCGCAAGTGCTATGAGATGGCGAGAAAGTACAACAAGCCCGTCATCATCATGGAGCCCGTGAAGGGCGGGGCCCTGGCCACCATGACCCCCGAGGTGCAGAAGCTCTTTAAGGACGCGCATCCGGAGCTTTCCGTACCCAGCTGGGCCGTGCGCTATGCCGCCTCTTTGGAGGGCATCGTCACCGTGCTTTCCGGCATGTCCAACGAAGAGCAGTTAAACGACAACGTGTCCTATATGGAGAACTTTAAGCCCCTGTCCGAAAGCGAGCGGGCCGTCGTGGGCAAGGCGGTGGATATTTTGAACAGCACCCCCACCATTCCCTGCACCGCCTGCAAGTACTGTGTGGATGGTTGCCCCCGGAAGATCAACATTCCCGGAGTGTTCTCCGCCATGAACGGCCTGCTGCTCTACAACAACAGGGAGGGCGCCAAGGGCCGCTACAGCGGCGCCACCAGAGATGGCGGCAAGGCCTCCGAATGTCTCCGGTGTGGCAAGTGTGAGGCCCACTGCCCCCAGCACATTCACATTATCGAGGAGCTGCAAAAGGCCGCCGCCGCTTTGGAATAAGGCGGGAAAAACAGGAAAAACGCAGAAGGCATGGGAGTTTTCCCATGCCTTTGCTTTTTCTGGAAGTGTATGGTATAATAACCTCACGGAATTCCAACGAAAGCAAA
>CAZYLJ010000125.1:0-3926 GCA_964648555.1 uncultured Acutalibacter sp. | reverse complement strand
GGGCGCGTTCCGCGCCTATGCTATGACAACCTCACGGAATTCCAACGAAAGCAAAAGCTTCCGGGAATTCCGGAGAACATTGTATCATGAGACATTTGACCTCAGGGGCCAAATGTTCAAGGAGGAGCCGCTTTGCGGCTCAAGAATGTTTTAATTTCTTCACATCCGCAGTCGGGCACATTGTAAGCAGGGCTTGCGTGCTGACTTCACGTGTGAAAATCTGGGAAATGGGGGAAGAGCATGCGCATTTTGGGGATAGACCCGGGCTACGCCATTGTGGGCTACGGCCTGGTGGAGGCTGCCGGGGGCGCGTACCACGCGGTGGAATACGGCGCCATCACCACAGAGGCGGGGGAGGACTTCGGCCTGCGCCTGAAGGAAATCTACGAGGGCATGACGGAGCTTTTGCAGGAGCTGAAGCCGCAGGCCGCCGCTGTGGAAAAGCTCTACTTTTCCAACAATAAGACCACCGGTATCGGCGTGGCGGAGGCCAGAGGGGTCATCCTGCTGACCCTTGCCCAGGCCGAGGTGCCCCTGTATGAGTACACTCCCATGCAGGTAAAGCAGGCGGTGACGGGCTACGGCAAGGCGCTAAAGCCCCAGGTGCAGGAAATGACCCGAAAGCTGCTTTCCTTAGACGAGGTGCCAAAGCCCGACGACACCTCCGACGCTTTGGCCATAGCCATCACGCACGGCCAGGCGGCGGGCAGCATTTTGCGGCGCAATTTGCTGGAGCGGGCCAGAAGGCCGGAAAAAGCGATTTAAGACGAAAGGGGAAGAGACCGTGTTTTACTCCATTACCGGAAAGCTGATCCACACCGCGCCGGGCCTGGCTGTCATCAGCGCAGGGGGCGTGGGCTTTAAGTGCTTCACCTCCATGAACACCCTGCGGGGCCTGCCCCAGCTTGGGAAGGAGGCCACCCTGTTTACCCACCTGAACGTCCGGGAGGACGCCCTCGATCTGTTCGGCTTTCTCACCGAGCGGGAGCTGAACTGCTTTAAGCTGTTGACCTCCATCAGCGGCGTGGGGCCGAAGGTGGGCATCGCCATTTTGTCGGAAATGACCCCGGAGGACGTGGCTTTGGCTGTGGCGGCAAAGGACTCCAAGCGCTTTACCAAGGCAAACGGTGTGGGGCCAAAATTGGGCCAGCGCATCGTGCTGGAATTAAAAGACAGGTTCAAGGACCTGTCCGGCTCTGCGGGGCTGGCGCTG
This sequence comes from uncultured Acutalibacter sp., assembly GCA_964648555.1. Classification (GTDB taxonomy): domain Bacteria; phylum Bacillota; class Clostridia; order Oscillospirales; family Acutalibacteraceae; genus Acutalibacter. The sequence continues at coordinate 2,713 of CAZYLJ010000125.1, read as the reverse complement.
GACGACATCCAGCCCGGCGGGCCCTCGGCCTCCGGCAACGCCGCCCAGGCGGTGGAGGCACTGGTCACCCTGGGCTATTCGCCCTCTGACGCGGCCGCCGCCGTGGGACGGTTGGATTCCGCCCTGCCGCCGGAGGAGCTGATCCGTCAGGCGTTGAAGAGCTTTGCGAGATAGTAAGAAAAAGAGGGAGGGACTCGCCCTATGATAGAGCGCACCAGCGGAAAGGGCCGTCAGCCCGATTGGGAGGACGACCTGGACTTTGAAAACCGGCTGACGGAGACCTCTTACACCCCGGAGGACAGCGAGGTGGAGAATCCCCTGCGCCCCCGGACGTTTTCGGAATACATCGGCCAGGACAAGGTAAAGGAAAATTTGAAGGTGTTCATCGAGGCCGCCAAAAGCCGGAAGGAGACCCTGGACCACGTGCTGCTATATGGCCCGCCCGGCCTGGGCAAGACCACTCTGGCGGGCATTGTCGCAAACGAGCTTGGGGTGAATCTGCGCATCACCAGCGGCCCGGCCATTGAAAAGCCCGGCGACCTGGCGGCGCTGCTGACGAACCTGAGCCCCGGCGACGTGCTGTTCATCGATGAGGTGCACCGGCTGCCCCGCACGGTGGAGGAGATCCTGTACCCCGCCATGGAGGACTACGCGCTGGACATCATTACCGGCAAGGGGCAGATGGCCGCGTCCTACCACCTGCCGCTGCCGCACTTTACCCTGGTGGGGGCCACCACCAGGGCCGGTCAGCTTTCCGCCCCCCTGCGCGACAGGTTTGGCGTGGTGCTGCGGCTGGAATTGTACTCCCCCCAGGAGCTTTCAAAGATCGTCCTGCGCAGCGCCGGTATTTTGGGGGCGCAGATCGACGCCGACGCCGCCCTGGAGATTGCCTCCCGGTCAAGAGGTACGCCCCGTATCGCCAACAGGCTGTTAAAGCGGGTGCGGGATTTCGCCGAGGTCATGAGCGAGGGGGTCATCACCCTGAACACCGCCCGCATCGGCCTTGACCGGATGGAGATTGACGAGCTGGGGCTTGACAGGAGCGACAGGAGCATGCTGACGGCTATCATCCAGAACTACGGCGGCGGGCCGGTGGGGCTGGAAACCCTGGCTGCGGCCATCGGCGAGGAGGCCGTCACCATTGAGGACGTAAACGAGCCGTACCTGATGCAGATCGGCTTTTTGGCCAGAACCCCCCGCGGCCGCTGCGTCACAAAGGCAGCGTATCTCCATCTGGGGCTGCCCGTGCCCGCTGCCCTGCGGGGCGATGGAAGCGAAGCGGAGCAGATGAAGCTGGAAGACTGAAGGAGCAGGCAGGAATGACAAAGCTTTGAATTTTACAGAACGGAGAGATTTTATGGGAAGACTTTTTGGAACGGACGGCATTCGGGGCATTGCCAACAAGGACCTGACCTGCGAGCTGGCCACCCAACTGGGAAGAGCGGCGGCCCAGGTGCTGACCAATAAAACCAACCGGCACCCCAAGGTGCTCATCGGCAAGGACACCCGGCTTTCCTCCGATATGCTGGAGACCGCTATGGCGGCGGGACTTTGCAGCATCGGGGCAAGCGTTGTGACCCTGGGCGTGGTACCCACCCCGGCGGTGGCGTATCTTGTGGAGAAATACAAGGCTGACGCCGGCATCATGATCTCGGCCTCCCACAATTCCTTTGAATATAACGGCATCAAAATCTTCTCCGGCGACGGCTTCAAGCTCCCCGACGACCTGGAGGAGCGCATCGAGGATATCGTCCTTGGAAAGACGGACATTTCCGGCGACTTCCCGGCGGAGGACGGCATCGGCACGATGGCTCACGCCGATAACGCCGTGCGGGATTACATCGACCACGTGAAGAACACGGTGCACTTCTCCCTGGACGGCCTCAGTATCGTTGTCGACACGGCCAACGGCTCCGCCAGCGTCACGGCGGAAACGCTGTTTACCGAGCTTGGGGCCAGGGTCACCATGCTCAACGACAAGCCCGACGGCGTCAACGTGAACCGTGACTGCGGCTCCACCCACATGGAGGGGCTCATCGAATACATGAAGACCCATGAGGCGGACGCGGGTGTGGCCTTTGACGGCGACGCCGACCGCTGCCTGATGGTGGATGAGCAGGGCAATTTCGTGGACGGCGACTTCATCATGGCCATCTGCGCCATGGACATGAAGAGCCGGGGCAAGCTCAATAAAAACACGGTGGTGGGCACCATCATGACGAACATGGGCTTCCAGCGTTTCTGTGAGGACAACGGCATGCGGTTCGAGGCCACCAAGGTCGGCGACCGCTACGTGCTGGAGGAAATGCTGTTAGACGGCTACAATTTCGGCGGCGAACAGAGCGGCCACGTGATCTTCCGGGACTTCGCCACCACCGGCGACGGCCAGATGACCGCCTGCCAGCTGTTGAGCCTCATGCGCCGCAGGGAGGCGAAGCTTTCCTCTTTGGCTACCCTGATGCAGCGCTTCCCCCAGACCATCGTCAACATCCCTATCTCGCCGGAGGGTAAGCTGGCATTTTACACCGACCACAGGGTGAGGACGGCCATCGACAAGGTGACGGAGACCCTGGGCAAAAACGGCAGGATCATCGTGCGACCTTCCGGCACAGAGCCCCTCCTGCGGGTCATGGTGGAGGGCCTGGACGAGGCCCTCACCGAAAAGCTGGCCCAGGATGTGGCAACGGTGATCAAAGAGGAGCTATGCTGAGTG
>CAZYLJ010000124.1:0-3936 GCA_964648555.1 uncultured Acutalibacter sp. | reverse complement strand
TGATCCGCAGGTTCACCGAGTAGAGGGCAAGCTGGGTCAGGATGCCCGAGAGGATAGCGGGAATGCCGCAAACCGTGTGGAAGAGCCCGGTGGCCAGGCCCGCCAGCAAACCTGACACAAAGGCCAGCAACAGGGCCGCCCACATGGGCATGCCGCCCATCGTGGTCACGATGAACACCGCGCCGCCCAGGCACATGGTGCCGTCCACCGTCAGGTCGGCCACATCCAGGATCTTATAGGTGATGTACACCCCGATGGCCATAATGCCCCAAATCAGGCCCTGGGATATGGCGCCGGGCATGGCATTCAAAAGCGCCAGTGGATTCATAGCGTCTCCTTCTTCCTTTCCAGAGTGCCGGGATAAAGGTCGATACCCCAAGGTATTATATCAAAAAACGCCGGAAAAGGGAAGCCCTTTTCCGGCGTTTTTTCAGAACTGGAAGGATTTTTACTCGGCGGCCTCAATGGCCTCGTAGCCCTCGGGCGGGGTCAGGCCCAGGTCGGCGCAGATCTCGGCGTTGTACTTGGGGGTGGCGGGCGCGTACTCGATGGGCATGGTGGAGATGTCGGCCTCGCCGGTGAGGATCTTGGCGGCCATCTTGCCGGTGGCCACGCCCAGGTCATAGTAGCTGATGGACAGGGTGGCCACGCCGCAGCCCTCGCAGATGCCCTCCTCGCCGCAGAAGACGGGCTTCTTGGCGGGGCGGCAGATGTTCTCGATGATGCCGGTGTTGGCGGCGACGGTGTTGTCGGTGGGGACGTAGAGCACGTCGCTGGCGGCGACGGCGCTCTCCACCACGGCGGCCAGGTCGTTGGAGTCAGAGAAGGAGTAGAGCTCGGCGGTGTAGCCCAGCTTCTCCAGCTCGGCCTTCACCACGTCCACCTGGTACTGGCTGTTGGCCTCGGCGGAGCAGTAGACAAGGCCCACGGTCTTGGCGTCGGGGTACCACTCCTGGATCATCGCGGCCTGCTGATCCAGGGGAGCCAGGTCGGAGGTGCCGGAGATGTTGCCGCCCACGGTGCCGGAGAAGTTGTCGATCTCCAGGGCCACGCCGTACTCCGTCACGGAGGTGCCCAGGATGGGGATGTCCACGGTGGCGGCGGCGGCGGCCTGGAGGGCGGGGGTGGCGTTGCAGAGCATCAGGTCCACGCCGTCGGCCACGAACTGGTTGACGATGGTGGAGCACATGGGAATGTCGTTGGAGGCGTTCTGGTTGTCAAAGGTCACCTGGCCGGGCAGGGCCTCCTCCAGAGCGTCCATGAAGCCCTGGGTGGCCTGGTCCAAAGCGGGGTGCTGGACCAGCTGGCAGATGCCCACGTTGTAACTCCCGGCGGCGGGGGCGTCGTCGGCGGGAGCCTCGGAAGCGGGGGCCTCAGAGACGGGGGCGTCGGTGGCGTCGGTGGTGGAGCCGCCGCCGCAGGCGGCCAGGGCGAAGACCATCACAACAGCAAGCAGCAGCGCAAGATACTTTTTCATTCTGTCTTTCCTCCTCGAAAGTGTTGGCGCACTTTAGCACGTTGTGGTGCTAAACTCACGCGGGATGACGCAATTATAGTCCCCTTGGCGAGAATTGTCAAGAGGCAAATCAACCGGGACGGCGTCCGGCCCTTTCTGCCGGTCAGGACTGGGTTTTGCCGCTGTTTTGGATCTTGGAAATCAGGTTGAATACCTGCAAAAACAGGTAGAAGATTGTATAGGCAAGGCCAAACGCGCCGATCCATTCATACTTTTTCGGCAATTGCTTTTCCACGCAGTCCCGGATCGCCTGAAAATCGACCAGCAAAAACAGGCAGGCAATGATGATGTAGAGTACGGAAACGGCGATGCTCACCGCCACATTGTCGCGGATGAAGGTAAGGATGCCCTCAAAACCCGGTATCAGGCTGAGCAGAAACACCACGACGCCGCTCAACAAGGCCGTAAAAAACAGTGTGGTCACTACGGTCCGGAATTTATGCGTGACGCTGACCACTCCGGTCATATAAAGGATCGCCATGACCGCAACCAGAATGATCGTTATGACCGTTGCCGCCGTGATCATTCCGCCGTATTCCGCCGGCAGCAGATCGCCCAGACAGGTGAAGCTGTAACTGAAGCACAGGCAATAAACGCTTCCAAGGACCGGTACCAACGGCTTGATGGCAAAGGCCAGCAGCGGCGCGATGAGCGACAGCACGAAAGCGCCAAGGAAAACCACCGCCTCCAGGGGATGGATACGCATACCGTTATCCAGAACAATCACTTCGCCCGCGGTCAACTGCGGGCGCACGATATAAAAGGCAACGACGCCGACCACCGCCCACAACATGAAGAAGATGACCTTTGCCGCGACGCCGCCATAGCTGACCGCGTTTTGTTCCGCGTCCGCGGTTTCCGATACCTTGTAGAGCTTGCGGATCATTGGATTCATAAAAAAGCTGTTTTGCAGGTTTGCTTCTGTACGCATGACTTTATGTCCTCCTTGTCATAAGATTGCCGCTCATCATATCGTATCAATACCCACGTTTTGATAAACTCCGGTCAAGTGTTCTATACGCTCCGCCTCGCTTTCGATAATACGGCTGGGTGCCGCGGCTTCGTATGGTTGAAAATTCCTTTTCAATCACGCAATCGTATGGCTTTTCTCACGAGCATCCACCCCTTTCTTGACCGTCTCATACCTGTATGTACCCAGAAGCAGAAAGAGCAGGGCGGGAAAATAGAGCAAATGATTGAAAAGCTCGCTGTTCGGCAGAGGCGGCACATGGAAAAGCGTGAGGAAAAGCTCAGTGTCGGAAAGGGCGAATAAAACCGCGCCGGCCAGGAGCCACTTCGTCCACGCCTCACGCTTGTGCTCCAGGAAAAGAGAGGTGCATTTCCCCGCCATGGTATACACCGTGCCGGCATAAACAGCGGCAAAGCCGACCATTTCGCCCAGCTCAATGGTTGGGCAGAAATATTCCAGGCTCAGCACAAAAATCAAGCCTGCCACAGGGATCACAATGTCCGGCCAGTTGCCGTGTCCCTCCTTCGCGAAGGCACAGCAGAAAAGGATCTGCGCGCTCTCGAAGGCCAACATACCCAGCAGGAAAAACACCTCCGCCGGCGCAACGCTGTTGACGCCCAGAACGGCGTCTCCCAAAAAGCAGCCGACAAAGGCAAACAGCATGAGCTTGGGGAACCGTTTGCCGCCGGCGTTTTGAAACAGCACAATACCGGCGCACAGGCAGCACGCGCTTGTAAGGACCTTGCAAACGCAATACATCCAGGAAATTCCGACGGTCAGCAAAAGCAGCTCCGTCACTACCAGAAACAGACCGGCGGCGATCATCCATCTTTTCAATGCGGCCGTCATTTGTGTAAGCCCCCTATTCCACAGGAGCCTCTTTGGCTCCATGGGACATCCGTATGATACAACATTATACAACGCTTTTTCAAATATGCAAGACGGTTGATTTCATAACACGCCAAAAGACATCCCGCAAGCTTCACCATAAAAGGGCCGTGATGCAGATTTTTGATGGAATCAAAAATCTGCATCACGATACAAAGACAGCCGCTGCCGATGTGATACGCCTTATCAAAGACGCCGCCGGGAATTTCTTTGCATGAAATTCAGACAAACGCCTTGACAAGGGAGCGACAAGGCACTATAATATAAACTAGTTCATATAAAAGCATTTTTAAGGTGATGAAACTATGCCGCCGAAAGTACAGATACCCAGAGAACGTATTTTGGAGACCGCTCTGCGGCTTGTTATCCGGGAGGGGCCGCAGAGTGTCAACATCAAGCGGGTGGCCCAGGAGTTGGGCAGCTCCACCGCTCCCATCTCCTGGACCTTCGGCAATATGGAGAACTTCCGCAGCGAGCTGGCAAAGTACGCCCTGGACTACTTCAACAGCAAGATCGCCGTGGGGCAGAGCGGGAAAAATCCCGTGGCCGCCTTCGCCGTGGT
>CAZYLJ010000123.1:0-3958 GCA_964648555.1 uncultured Acutalibacter sp. | reverse complement strand
ATTGACCCCGGTGTTCTCAAACCGGCGGGCGATGTAGACCACCAGGCGCAGATTGTGCTCGATCAGGCGGCTTTTCGCCTCCTCGTCCCCGCTTTCCAGCCGGGCGATCAGCTCCCCTTCCTCTTCCCTTTTCAGGGGCGGCGGCAGAACGTCGCTGCCGCCGATGTACATGACCTTTCCCATACCGCCCAGCCCCAGGCGGGCCAGCAGCTTATGTATACCCAGACACAGCTTTCCAGTCATGCTGTTTCCTCCTCTAACTGATTTCTCCGATCAGCGCCTGATACCCTCCGCCGTCCGACACCGGCGTGGGGGAAAGGGCGACCAGAAGGCCCTCCAGCTCCCGCTTTCCCAGGACGGCCCGGTCGGTCCGCACCGCCAGCAGCATACCGTATTCCACCCCGACCGCCCGGTACGGCAGCAGGCGCAGCCGCCGGCGCGTCTCCTCATCCTCCAGCCGCTCCAGGGTGCCCACCGGGTCCGCGGGGTCGAGCCCCTCCGGCAGCAGCGTACTCAGGGCCCGCGCCTCCGCCACCATCACCGGGCGGTTATTGACCGGGTCGGTCAGGGTGTTGCCCGTATCGATCAGCACGGTCAGGCCGAGGCTCTTTTCCCCCAGCGTCAGGCGGGCGGGACACAGGTCCCGCCGCGTTCCGCCGTGCCGCGCCGCCCGCCCAAAGGCCAGACTCAGAGCCGCGTAGCAGAGGATGGCCGTGACCAGCAGGAGCCGGACGTCGAAGCCGGTGTAGAGCACCCCGTTCTCCAGCGTCAGCCCCCCGCCCCCGAGCAGCTGCAGGGCCAGCACCAACCCGCCCAGGGCGGCGGAAACCCCAAGGAACACCAGCAGCAGCCGGAGCAGTCTGGGGCTGCCGCCGAACCCGGTCAGCACCATGAGCACGGCCACGCAGGCGCGGCAAACCGGGTGGGACAGCCACGCGCACCCCGGCAGAAAAAGGACCGCGGCGTACGCGGCCCCCAGCAGCGCTCCCAAGGCCAGTCTGAGCCGGGAAATCATCTCCCCCGTAATGCGGGCCGACGCCAGCAGCAGCAGGTAGTCCACCACCAGATTGAGCAGAAAGAGCACGTCGATGTAAACCACGGTCACGGCTCTCCCCTCCTTTGCCCGGCCCCCGCGGCGGGGACCCCCCAAGCGGCTGATCCGGCCAGAGCTTATTATACGTCCCTGTCCCTATCAAAAAAGGACGAATGACGGATGTCCCGTGGCGGAAATTTCCCGGATATGAAAAGGGGCTGCCTCAAACTGATTCCCCGGAATCATAAGAGGCAGTCCCTTTTTAAGGAACCTCTGAACAAATGCGTCACCGGCGTTCTACGGTAGTTTCCGTAAGCTGTATTGCCCGGCCTTCTCTTGCTTCTTCTGTAGAAATATAATCCAGTAAAGTATCGCAATAAAAATAGGTAATATCCGTATCGATTGTTCGTTTTGTTTCTTTCAAGCTATATTCGTACAATACTTCCTCTGCATCCTGACGCGCCATCAATTCCTTTATTCCGCCAAAGTATGTTGACACCACCTGAATTCCAATTTCGATGGAATTGTATGCGTACATATCTGCAAGCAACGGATAATTCAACACGGTTTCCACCAAAGCTTCCGTAGTCATCTTTTCCATTGCCTCCGGAGGTACATAGCAAGCCGCGAGCTTTTCTTCCGGCTCATAGAGGGATTCCCACTCTTTACTTCCCGGAACAGCCTTGTACTCATAAGCTTCGGTTATTACCTCCTCTGCTTCTTCAGCTGCTGCTTCTGCCGCAAAAACTGATGTTCCTAACAGAAATGCGGTAACAGCAAGGGAAAAAGCAAATATCCGCCGTTTCATATCATTTCCTCCATTTTTTGAATTTTCCCGCATCGCCAATCGGCTCCGACAGCCATCGTATATCATAGATAGCACAGCAGGAAAAAATTGCCTGTCAATCAAATTATATATACAGCTTATTTTAGGGTCAAACTTCTTACTTCGCTATTACAAATGCCGCCGCAACACATGTAGCAGCAAACGATATTCCTACTGCACCCAAGGCGCAAATTGCCAAGCTTGGTATCCATAATTCATAAGGTAACTTCTTCCGTTTCCTGATAATCACAACCGATGCCGCAGCAAGCCCAATCGCCCCCAAATATAACATCATCACCCTCATCATTATATCGCCCGGAATAAATCCCACCACTTTACAGTACCCCCCACTGGATTAAAATAAATTCACATACCGCCGCTACAACAGATTTCTTTATCATTGCATTATCCCCCCTTATTATGGTTCACTTACAACTATATCAGAATCATAAACTCTCTCATCTTCCAGTTCCTGAAACCTCACTACATTTTGATTTACCGGTTCCGCTCTCTTCCGGGCGAAACATACAATTTCTATCATTGCAACAGTCACTGCAACTGCCAAGATCATTAGAAAAACATTTCGTAAAGGCCTATGAGAAATTGGCTCCTTTGCTTTCTTTTCTTCTTTCTCCTTTCCAGGCTCCAAGGCATCGCCATTTATGAATTCGTTCACCGAAACTCCAAAGGCCCTGCTCAACGCCAGCAGATTCTCCATACTTGGAACAGAAACTCCTGTTTCCCATCTGGACACCGCTTGGCGTGATACGTTGAGAGCCTCAGCCAGTTCCTGTTGAGACATTCTTTTCTCTTTTCGTAAAGAACACAGCTTTTCGTTTAGTTCCATGATCTTCACCTCAAATTCTATATGAATAACCATTATAATGTAAACCGCATGTGGTTTACATTCAGGCAATTATTGATTGCCTTTTGAGCTGCGCTGCAATTTTTCGATACAATCAATTCTGAGCAGCAACCTCCACCTTAGCCTTTCAAGTTCCTCCAGTTCATCACGGCGCCCCTGATTGCATTTCTTTTGAGAAGAGCCAAAATTTCCCGGTCATCCAACCCCTTGGTATCGTACAGCGTGGAAATCACCCCCAACACCTTCAGGTTCGGGTTAATCAATTTTGCGGTAACGCCCCGGCTTGATCTCCATGGCGCTCACTCCTCCAACAGCTTTTTTCGCCGGTCATAGTCGGGCAGGACCGATCTCACCAGCGCGTAAAAGTCCCGCCCGTGATTTTTGTGGACAATGTGGGCCAGCTCATGCACCACCACGCTGTCGATGGCCTCGTCCGGATAAGCCATCAGCCGCCATGTGAAGCAGAGCCGGTTTTTCCCGCTGCAGCTTCCGTAGCGCGTGCGCGCCCCGGTGATGGTGATCCCGCTCGGCTGTACGCCCATGATGGCGGCGTAGTGCGCCACCCGCTCCGGCAGCTCGCGCCGGGCCCGGTCGATCAGGGCCTGCCGCTCCTCCTCCGCCGGCTCCGGGTGGGCGGCCAGACGCCGGCGCTGCTGCTCCAGGCGGGCGGCGATCCAGTCCTGGTGGCGCTCCACAAAGCGGTCGATTTCCCCCTTGGGACAGCGCGTGGGCGCGCGCACCAGGACGGCCAGCTCCCGGGTGACCTCCAGGGAGAGGGTGCGCCGGGAGGAGCGGATCAGCGTATACGGGGTCATTTCAGCTTCTCTTCCCACTGCTCCTGCCGGAAGCCGGCCAGGACGAAGCCGTCCCCGATCAGGAGGGGCCGTTTGACCAGCATTCCGTCCGAGGCCAGCAGGTCGAGCTGCTCTTCCACACTCAGGGACGGCAGCCGCTCCTTCAGGTTCAGGGCCCGGTATTGCAGACCGCTGGTATTAAAAAACTTTTTCAGGGGCAGTCCGCTGGCGGCATACCACCGCGCCAGCTCGTCCCGGGACGGGTTCTCCCGCTTGATGTCACGCGGGGTAAAATCCACGCCGCGCGCTTCCAGGAAAGCCTTGGCCCGCTGACAGGTCGTACACTTGGGATAATACACAAACAGCATTCTGTTTTCTCCTCTCCATCCTGTTTTCGGTTTACCACCACTATACAACGGCCCCCCTCAAATTGCAACCCT
>CAZYLJ010000122.1:0-3967 GCA_964648555.1 uncultured Acutalibacter sp. | reverse complement strand
GCATCAAGGACGGCTATAAAGGCTTGATCTTCGGCGAATACGCCCTGATGAACGAATCCGATTTTTCCGGCATCCTCACCCTGGGCGGCACGCTGCTGGGCACCTCCCGCCAGCCCTTTAAGACCATCCGCGTCATCGACGAAAACAGCGTGGACAAGGTCAAGGCCATGAAGGACAACTACAAGAAGATGAAGCTGGATTGCCTGGTCATTCTGGGCGGAAACGGCACCCAGAAGACCGCCAACCTTCTCCGGGAGGAGGGCCTCAATGTCATCCATCTGCCCAAGACCATCGACAACGACATCTGGGGCACCGAGGTGACCTTCGGCTTTCACAGCGCGGTGGAGATCGCCACGAACGTCATAGACTGCATCCACACAACGGCCACCTCCCACGGGCGCATCTTCATCGTGGAGGTCATGGGGCACAAGGTCGGCTGGCTCACCCTTTCGGCAGGCATTGCCGGCGGCGCGGATGTGATCCTGCTGCCGGAAATCCCCTACGACATCAACAAGGTGGCAAAAACGTTGACAAACCGCATTGAAAAGGGCAAGAAGTTCTCCATCCTGGCTGTGGCGGAGGGCGCTATCTCCAAGGAGGAGGCCGCCATGACCAAAAAGGAGTTCAAAAAGGCAAGGGCCGACTTCAAGCACCCCTCCATCGTGTACCGCATCGCGGAGGAATTGCAGGAGAAGATTGACAACGAGATCCGCGTGTGCGTGCCCGGGCACTTCCAGCGGGGCGGCAGCCCCTGTGCCTACGACCGGGTGCTGTGCACCAGGCTGGGCGCCACGGCGGCAAGGTTCATCAAGGAAAAGCGCTTTGGCGTCATGGTGGGCGTTGTGGGCGGCGAGACCGTGCCGGTGCCCCTGAAAGACGTGGCAGGCAAGCTGAAGACTGTGCCGGTGGGCTGCGGAGAAATTCAAGCGGCCCGTCAGATTGGCATCAGCTTCGGCGATTGAGAATAAACAGACATTATTTTTAGAAAGGATTGATAAAGCATGAAATTTTCCATCAGTATTTACAGCTTTTTCAGCGCCATCCGCAAAGGAACGATGGCTCCCACAGAGTGCATCAGGACGGCCAAGGAACTGGGCTTTGACGCCATTGAGGCCGTGGACTTTGTGAACTTCGGCGACTGCAAGACCCAAGAGGAACGCTTGCAGCGGGCCGGGGAGATCAAGGCGCAGGCTGACGAGCTTGGGCTGGAGGTCTCCTCCTTTGCCGTGGGAGCCGACCTGCTCAACGGCCTGTACGGCAGCGCCAACGCCCGGGAGGAGGTCGCCCGGGTCAAGGCAATGGTGGATGTGGCCGCGGCTATAGGCGCGCCCCAGATGCGCCACGATATCACCTCCGGCCGGAAGGACGACCCCAAGAGCTACGCCGCCCTTGTTCCCCAGCTGGCGGAAAGCGTTCGGGAGATTGCCGAATATGCTTCCGGCAAGGGCATCATGACCATGACGGAAAACCACGGCTTCTTCTCCCAGGACTCCGAGCGGGTGGAGCTGTTGTTTAACACGGTACAGCACCCCAATTTCGCTCTGCTGTGCGACATCGGCAACTTTATGTGCGCCGACGAGGACCCCTCTCTGGCGGTTGCAAGGGTGGCTCCCTATACGAAGTACGTTCACGCCAAGGACTTTGTGTGGAAGAGCTTCTATGACGCCGATCCCGGCGAGGGCGCGTTCCGGACCAGGGCCGGGAATTTCCTGCGTGGCACCATTATCGGCCACGGCAATGTGCCGGTAAAGCAGTGCCTCCACATTCTGAAGGCCGCCGGGTACGACGGCACCATCGCTATCGAATTCGAGGGCATGGAGGAGCCGGTGGAGGCCGCCCGCATCGGTCTTGCCAACCTGAAGCGCTACTGGGATGAGGTCTGATATGCTGCAATTTGCGACAGTTGGCTCCGGCTGGATCACGGATGAGTACATCCATGGCGCTAAGGACAGCGGCCTTTGGAAGCTGGGCGCCGTCTACTCCCGCAGCAGGGAGCGCGGCGAGGAATACGCCGGAAAGCATGGTGCTTCCCTTGTCTTCACCGATTTGGAGGAGCTGGCCCGGTGCGATGAGATCGACGCCGTCTATGTGGCGAGCCCCAACGCCTTCCACTACGAGCAGTGCAAGACCCTGCTGTGCCACAAAAAGCACGTCATATGCGAGAAGCCCCTCTGCGCCCAGTGGGAAAAGGTGCAGGAACTGCAGGAGCTGGCCAAGGAAAACAACGTGGTCTATATGGAGGCCATCATGTTCCTGCACCAGCCCCAGCGGAAAACATTGGAGGACGCCCTTGGAAAGATCGGGCAGATCACCATGGCAAAGCTGGATTTCTGCCAGCGCTCCTCCAAGCTGGACAGCTATCTTACAGGGGAGCTGCCCAATATCTTTAACCCTGCGCTGGAGACCGGCGCGCTGATGGATCTGGGCGTTTACTGCGTCTACCCCGCCCTGGCGCTGTTCGGCAGGCCGACGGCTGTACACACCTGCCCCAGGAAACTTCCAAACGGAATTGACGGCGCCGGCGTGTTGACGCTGGAATACCCCGACAAGCTGGTGACGCTCACCTACTCCAAGCTGGGGCAGGCTGGCGCCAACAGCGACTTTCAGGGAACGGAGGGCACGGTTTCGGTGGACTCCATTTCCAAGATCAACGGCGTGACCCTGCGCCGGAAGGACGGCACAGTAGAAAAGCTTCACGGCGAGGACGAGAAATTTAAGCTGATGGGCTGGGAAGCCAGGGATTTTTATCGGTACATCACAGAGCCGGAGGCCTCACGGGAGGAATATGGGCGCTGCAGTGAGCTGGCCCTGGAGGTCTCCCGGCTGATGGAAGAGGCCCGGAAAGCTATGGGAGTCAAATTCCCCAGTGACAAATGGTAAAAAGATAAATAACAGAAAAGCCCCCTGCCGCAGATGGCAAAGGGCTTTTTCATTTTGCGTTTATTCCAGGAAAAGGTAGCTCTTCAATTTCTCAAGGGTCTTTTCGCCCACGCCCTCCACCTCCAGAAGGTCTTCCAGAACGAGGAAGCCGCCAATATCCTCCCGGTAGTCCACAATGCGCTGGGCAAGCACCGGGCCAATCCCGGGGAGGGCGGTAAGCTCTTCCGCAGTAGCAGTGTTCAGATTGATGGAATGCTCTGTAAGCGGCAGGCTGCTCTGTTCCTCTTGAGCGGAGGGCATCGCTTTCTCCGCTATGGAAGAAGCGGGCACGTCCTGAACGACGGTAAACTGAAAATTCCCCCGCAGATAGAAGACGGCGTAAATCAGGAGCACCACGCCAAAGGCGGTCAGCACCAGTGCGGCCTGGATCAGCTTTCGGCTGCTTTGGGCGCTTTCACGCTGACCCGGTTCCTCACGCGTCTCCCTCGTTGATCCCTCTCCCCTGGACATTCAGTTGCTTTCCCCTTTCTGCAAGGTGTTGATAAAATCGGTAAAATAATCGGGCAGCGGGGCGATAAACTCAATATACTCCCCCGTGCGGGGATGGACAAAGCCGATCTTCCCCGCGTGAAGGCACTGGCCGTGCAGGAAGGTCAGCACCTTCTTTGGGCCGTACACCGGGTCACCCGCCACGGGATGGCCCAACGACGCCATATGGACGCGAATCTGGTGCGTGCGGCCCGTTTCCAGCCGAAGGCGCAGCTGGGTAAAGTCCTGAAAGCGCCTGACCACCTGAAAATGGGTCACGGCGCGCCGGGCTGTGGGAGAACCGGGCAGCACCGCCATGCGCTTGCGCTCTGTGGGATGGCGGCCGATGGGCTTGTCCACCGTGCCGGAATCCTCTTTGATATTGCCGTATACCACGGCGCTGTACTCCCGGGTAAAGCTGTGGGTCCTGATCTGCTCCGCCAAGCGGGTATGGGCAAAATCGTTTTTCGCCACGATGAGCAGCCCGCTGGTATCCTTGTCGATGCGGTGGACGATGCCGGGCCTTGCCACGCCGTTGATGCCCGAGAGGGAATCGCCG
>CAZYLJ010000121.1:1973-3973 GCA_964648555.1 uncultured Acutalibacter sp. | reverse complement strand
CCTGTCGGAAAGCTTTGTCGTACGTTAAAACGCAAGTTCAAGCCTCGATCAACTGAAAAAAGGAAAGAGAAGACCTGCTGGTCTTCTCTTTCCTTTTGGAGCGGACGACGAGGCTCGAACTCGCTACCTCCACCTTGGCAAGGTGGCGCTCTACCAGATGAGCTACACCCGCAACTTAATTGCAAAAGATATTATAGCGAAGGAAAGCGGGTTTGTCAACTGGAAATTTTATTTTTTTCTTTTACGCGTCCTTTACCTGGCCCTCCAGCATTTGGGCGAACAGCGTGTTTGCCCAGGCGAACCAGGGCCGGGTAAACTTCGCGGGGTCGTCCGCGTCAAAGCCCTCGTGCATGAAGTTGGTGCCGGCGTGGGTGCGGGCGATCATGTCAAGGCACTCCCGCTTCTCATCCTCGTCGGTGCTGGTCAGAATCTGCATGCACAGGCCAATGTGCCAGATGTATCGGGGCGGAGTGTGGGGGCTGCCGATGCCCTTTGCCGCGCTGCCGCTGAAATAGTAGGGGTTGTCCTCAGAGAGGACGAACCGCCGGGTGTTTTGGTAAATGGGGTCGTCTGCCGGACGGTAGCCCAGGTAGGGGATGGAAAGCAGGCTGGGGGAGTTGGCGTCGTCCATCAGGTTGAAGCCGCCAAAGCCGTCGGTCTCATAGGCGTACATTTTCCCGTACTTGGGGTGATCTACCACACCGTAGGTCTCGATGCCGTCCTCAATGTCGGCGGCCAGGCCGCGGCAGTTGTCCTCGAGAACAGAGTCGTTGTACCCGCCGGCCCGCAAAAGCTCCGCCGCTCTGCGCAGCGCCACCACGGCCATCATGTTGGCGGGGATGAGATACCCGAACCGGCAGCTGTCGTCCGAGGGCCGGAAGCCCGACCAGGTCATGCCGGTAAAGTTCACGGGCCTGCCCGCGCCGTGCATGGGCAGGGTGTCGCTGGGCCGCCAGGCCCGGGGCCGCTGGAAGTAGTATTTGCTCTTCTCCGTGGGGCACTTGTCCTCCAGCAGAACGCCGTGGTACTGCTCCCGGCGGAAGGTGCTGTAAATGGTCTCCACCATCCTCTTAAATTCCGGGGTGAAAATGGCCGTGTCCCCGGTGGCCTCAAAATAGTCGTGGGCAAGGTACAAAGAGGCGCAAAGGGAATCCACCTCGTACTTCCGCTCCCAGACCCAGCCGCTGGTAAAATCGGTGCGATCCTTGTCCCAGCATTTCCAGTTTTCCTCGCTGTTAAAGGCGTTGGCATAGGGATCCAGGTTTACATAAAACACATGCTTTCCAATGACGCTGCGCAGGATATCCCGCAGCTGCTCGTCCTCCCCGGCATACTTCAGATAAGGCTTCAGCTGGGCGGCGCTGTCCCGCAGCCACATGGCGGGGATATCCCCGGTGATGACAAAATAGCTTCCGTCGGCAAGCTCCTGTACGGTGGTCTCCACGGTGTTCAAAAAGCACTGCCTGGCAAGGGGCTTTAATTCCGGATATTTTTTCCCGGTCAGCTCTTCCAGCTCCTGGGCCTTTTCCAGTAAAATTTTCGGTATTTTTTCCATGGTGTCTCCTCCTTTTTCCCCATTATACTCTCCTGCCCCTGCAGGTTTCAAGTCTTTCCTTTTGGGCGTGACGCCCCTTCTGCCGCCGCCCCGTATTTTCCTTGACAAAACTTCCCCCAGGCGGGATAATGAAAAAAGAAAGCTTAGGAAAGGAAGGAACAGCAAATGGAGAAAACAGAGAAGGCCGTCATCACAGTTGTTGGCAAGGACATGGTGGGCATTTTGTCAGAGGTCTCCGGCCTGTGCGCGGAGAAGGGCGTCAATGTGCTGGAGGTCACCCAGTCCATCCTGCAGGAGATGTTCGTCATGGTCATGCTGGTAGACATTACCGGGGCGTCCGTTTCCGTGGCGGAGCTGAGCGATCTGTTCAACGCCATGGGCGAGCGCCGGAATTTAAAGATCCACGTGATGCACGAGGATATCTTTCATTCGATGCATAAGATAT
>CAZYLJ010000121.1:0-1873 GCA_964648555.1 uncultured Acutalibacter sp. | reverse complement strand
CTGGCATGGAGGGAACCATGAATACAAACGAAATTCTGGAAACCATAGAAATGATCGACAACGAGGACCTGGATGTGCGCACCATCACCATGGGCATTTCCCTGCTGGACTGCATCGACCCCGACGCGGAAAAGGCCGCCGGGAAGGTCTACGACAAGATCTGCCGCTACGCCGAGCACCTGGTGAAGACAGGCGAGGATATTTCCCGCCGGTACGGCATCCCCATTATCAACAAGCGGGTGTCCGTCACGCCCATCGCCATGTTGGCGGGGGCCTGCCCCGCTGCTTCCCCTGTGCGCTTTGCCAGGGCGTTGGATAAGGCCGCCCGCACGGTGGGCGTCAATTTTATCGGCGGATATTCGGCCCTGGTGCAGAAGGGCTTCGGCCCCGGCGATTACGCCCTCATCGAGAGCATCCCGGAGGCCCTCTCCGAAACGGAGCTCGTGTGTTCCTCCGTCAATGTGGGCTCCACCAAGGCGGGCATCAACATGGACGCCGTGAAGAAGATGGGCCGGGTGGTGCTGGAGACCGCCCGGCGCACCAGGGACCGGGAGTGCATCGGCGCGGCCAAGCTGGTGGTGTTCTGCAACGCCCCGGAGGACAACCCCTTTATGGCCGGCGCGTTCCACGGCCCCGGCGAGCCGGAGTGCGTCATCAACGTGGGCGTTTCCGGCCCCGGCGTGGTCAGGGCGGCCGTCAAGAAGTACGGCGAAGGCAAGAGCCTGACGGAAATCGCGGAGCTCATCAAGCGCACCGCCTTCAAGATCACCCGCATGGGCCAGCTGGTGGCCCAGGAGGCCAGCCGCAGGCTGTGCGTGCCCTTTGGCATCGTCGATCTTTCCCTGGCCCCCACCCCGGCCGTCGGCGACAGCGTTGCCTACATTCTGGAGAGCATGGGCCTGGAGCAGTGCGGCGCTTACGGTACCACTGCGGCGCTGGCTGTGCTGTACGACGCGGTGAAGAAGGGCGGCGTTATGGCGTCCTCCAGTGTGGGGGGCCTTTCCGGCGCGTTTATCCCTGTCACAGAGGACGCCGGCATGATCGCGGCGGCCCGCAGCGGCTGTTTGACCCTGACGAAGCTGGAGGCCATGACGGCCGTGTGCTCCGTGGGCCTTGACATGGTCTGCAT
Source organism: uncultured Acutalibacter sp. (assembly GCA_964648555.1). Taxonomy (GTDB): domain Bacteria; phylum Bacillota; class Clostridia; order Oscillospirales; family Acutalibacteraceae; genus Acutalibacter. The sequence continues at coordinate 744 of CAZYLJ010000121.1, read as the reverse complement.
CCCCGGCGACGTGACCCCCGACATCATTTCCGGCATTATCGCGGATGAAGCCGCCATCGGCATGGTGAATTCCAAGACCACCGCCGTCCGGGTCATCCCGGCCATCGGCAGAAAAGCCGGAGAGGAGCTGGACTTTGGCGGCCTTTTGGGCCAGGGGCCCATCATGGCGGTGAACACCGCCTCTCCCGCCGCGTTTATCAACAGGGGCGGAAAGATACCCGCCCCCATGCAGAGCCTGAAAAACTGAAAGAGGAAGCATATGCCCAAAAAGGAAAAGAAAAAACTGACGAAAGAGGAAAAGCGGGTCCGGCGCCTGGAAAAGCGGGCTGCCCTGAGGCAGGAGGCAAAAGCGCATCCGGCGCTGCTCTGCACCTATCTGGTGCTGCGGCTGCTGGTGCTCATTGTGCTCATCCGGCAGCTTTGGGTGCGGGATTACTACAACGCCTTCCTCTGCGGCCTGACGCTTGTGCTGTTCATGATCCCCAGCTTTGTGGAGCGCACCCTTCACATCGACGTGCCCAACACGCTGGAGGTCATTATCCTGCTGTTCATTTTTTCCGCCGAAATTTTGGGGGAGATCCAGGAATACTATCTTATCTTCCCCTTCTGGGACACGATACTTCACACCCTGAACGGCTTTTTGATGGCCGCCATCGGCATTGCCATGGTGGACATTCTGAACCGCTCCGATAAATTCAAGGTGCGGCTCTCCCCGGTGTTCGTAGCGGTGGTGGCCTTCTGCTT
>CAZYLJ010000120.1:0-4182 GCA_964648555.1 uncultured Acutalibacter sp. | reverse complement strand
CTTCGAGCGCTTGACTATCTTATCATATTTCCTCCCTCATTGTCAACTCTTTTTTCAAGAAAATTGAAAAAATATTTTTGGCGTACAGAAATACAAAACATTTTCTATACACCGGCGGGAAAATGTGTTAAGATAGCATTTGGATGGATACGGTATTACTATATCACTTTTTTCTTGGAAAATGCAACAGATTTTTTCCTGCGTTTCCCGGTTTTCTGCGAGATCCCCTTTCCGGCTACACCGGCGGAGACAGAAAATACTGCACTGCGTGCGAAAGGAAGCATGGACATGGCAAGGATGAAATATGACGGAATTTTATTCGATCTGGACGGCACCCTGTGGAACGCCACGGAGTCCATCTGCAAAAGCTGGGCCCTGGCTTTGGAGGATGTGCCGGATGTGAAGGAGGCCCCCACCCTGAAAGAGGTGGAGGGCGTTATGGGAATGGCCCCGGAGCCGCTGATGAAAACGCTGTTCCCCTACCTTGACAGGCAGCGCTGGATGGAGCTTTTTGAAAAATGCAGCGTGGTGGAAAACGACTACCTGCGGGCCCACGGCGGCGTGCTGTATGATGGCCTGGAGGAGACGCTTCGCGCCCTTTCCGCCAAGCTGCCGCTGTTCATCGTCAGCAACTGCAACGCCGAATACATCCCCTGCTTTCTGGACGCCCACGGTCTGGGCAAATATTTCAAGGATTGGGAATGTGTGGGAAATACCGGCCTTGACAAGTGGGAAAATATTCTGCTGGTGGCAAAGCGCAATCACATTGAAAGGCCTGTCTATGTGGGCGATACCATCCTCGACAAGGAGGCTGCCGACAAGGCGGGGGTCCCGTTCCTGCACGCGGCCTACGGCTTTGGGAAGATTGCAGGCGCGGAACAAATTGAAAAGCCCCTCGACCTGGTGAGGCTGCTGGGCGACTAAACGGAAGGAGCGCTGTCATGAAGACGAATCTGCTGTTTTCCAGCTTCCCGTTCATCGCGGCGGAAAAGGTGACGCTTTCCCGGATGGCGGAGCTGGATCTGAAAGAGCTTTGGAGCATGATGGGCGACGAGGAGAACTACCGCTTCGCCCCCACGGCAGCGCTGCGCTCCCCGGCGGAATGTGCCGGAAAGCTGAAGCAGGCGGACAGCCTGTTCCGGGAAAAGCGGGCGGTGGTGCTGGGCATTTATCCCAACGACAGGGAGCGCCGGCTGGCGGGCGTGCTGGAAATATTGGACATCGACCGGGAGATCGGCGCGGTGACCATCTCCTTTACCCTGAACCGGCGGGACACGGGCCGGGGCTACGCCTCCGCCGCGGTGCGGGCTGCCTCGGAATACCTGATGACCACCATCGGCGTCAACCGTATTCAGGCCTATGTGCTGCCCACCAACTACCGGGGCGTGCTGGTGCTGGAACGCTGCGGCTTCCAAAAGGAAGGCACCATCCGGGAGGGGTTTCTCTGGCCGGACAAAGGCATCGTGGATCTGACCCTCTACTCTCTGCTGCCCTCTGACTTAAAGCCCAAGAAGGCCGGGCCATCGTATTATTTGTAGCCCTGCATTTTAACTTTCAAAGCATCCGCGCATGTAAAGCAGGATTTTCTTCTCCCGGCGGCTGACCTGCACCTGGGTCATGCCGAGCAGGGCGGCGGTCTCCACCTGGGTTCTGCCCTGGAAATACCGGCAGGCGATGAGCTTTCTGTCACGCTCCTCCAGCGTTTGCAGGATGGCGTACAGCGTCATGCGCTCCGTCATCTTTTCCTCCGGGGCTTCCACGGGTATTTCCAACTGCTCCCCATCCCCCTCTCCTGTCAGGGAGAGGGGGATTTTTGACGCCCCCAGGGCCAGCGCCGCTTTCTGCACGGTAACGTCCATGGACTGCGCCAATTCTGAAACAGTGGGGGCGCGGCCCAGCTCTGCATGAAGGCGCTCTTCCGCTTCTCCGGCCTTTTTGGAAAGATCCCGCATGCCGCGAGACACCCGCATTGCGCCGCCCTCCCGGAAGAGACGGCGCATCTCCCCCAGGATGACCGGCACGGCATAGGTGGAAAACCGCAAGCCCCGGCCGGCGTCGAAGTTTTCCGCCGCCTTGATAAGCCCCACGCACCCGGCCTGGAACAGGTCGTCGTACTCTACACCCTTGCGCTCAAAGCGCCTGGCGCACAGGCGCACCAGGCCGATGTTCTCCTCCACGGCCACGGGCGGCGCGTCACCGGCAGGAGTCAAAATGCTTTGTCAGGGTCACGCTGGTGCCCCGGCCCTCCCTGGATGTGACCCGCACGCTGTCACAAAAGCTCTGCATGACGGAAAAGCCCAGCCCGGCGCGCTCCTCACCGCCAGTGGAAAACAGGGGCTCCATAGCCCGCTGGATATCCGGGATGCCGCAGCCCTTATCCCGGACGCGGACCACCACCTTGCCGTTTTGAAAGATCTTCGCCGTTATGTAGACCAGGCCGATCCGGTCCCGGTAGCCGTGGACGATGGCATTGGTCACCGCCTCGGAAACGGCGGTCTTCATCTCTGTCAAGTCGGAGACAGTGGGATCCAGCTGGCTTAAAAAGGCGGACACCGCCGCCCGGCCAAAGCTTTCGTTGACGGAATTGGAGGGAAAGGTGATCTGGGTCTGATTCAAGGGCTTCATCATCCCGCCCTCCTCTCAATGGCCGCCACCGACCCCACGCCGGAAAGCTCCACCATTCTGTTGAGGCTCTGAGACAGGCCGCACAGCACCACGTGGCCCCGCCAGAAATTGTAGAGCCGCACTCTGCCCAGCACCAGGCCGATGCCGGAGCTGTCCATAAAGGGCACGCCGGAAAAATCCAGCCGCAGGCAGTAGGGCTTCAGCTTTTGGGAGGCGTCGTCGATGGCCTCTCGCATTTCCCGGGCGCTGTGGTGGTCGATCTCCCCGCTGAGCATGGCGGTGAGGACGCCGTCCTTATAGCTTAGCTGCACACTCATATTTCTGCTTCCTTTCTTTTTATGGATAATTGCGGCAAAAGAAAAAAGCCCTGTGAAAAAGGATGCTCCTTTGGCAATTCGTTCCCAAACCGGGCGATTGCCGAAAGTAGAGCGCTCGGTACTGAAAAAGCATCTTATCAGCACTGCTCGCAAAGCCTTTCACAAAGCCTTTTCACGTCCTTTTCAGGACTATTATAGTAGAACTAAAATGAATTTTTTGGGGAAGCGTGTCAAGCGCGGGAAATTATTTCAGCGCCTTCAGCGAATCTTCTATCATTCTCACCTTTTCCCTGAGCTTTTCCGCGTTATCCTTCACGCCGTCGATGACCTTCTGCGGGGCCTTGCTGATAAAGGCCTCGTTTTGAAGCTTGGCTTCGGCGTTTTGCAGCTGTTTTTCGGCGCTTTCCAGCTCCTTTGTAAGCCTGGCCGTTTCGGCCTGCTTGTCCACCAGCTCCTCCATGGGCAGGTACCCGCGGCAGGCGGCGGTGACCACGGTGACGGCCCCCTCCGGGGCGGTGAGGCTTTCGGCGACGGTCATACCCTCGCAGCAGGCCAGCCGCAGGATCGCCTCCCGCTCCGTCTCAAAGGGGGCGGCACCGGCGGTCTCCACAAAGAGGTGAGCCTTCTTCTGAGGAGGCACATTCATCTCGCTGCGGCGGGTGCGCACGGCTGTGACCAGCTCCATCACCTTCGTCATTTCCGCTTCCGCCTGAGGGAAGTGCAGGCTTTCGCTGTACTCCGGCCACCTGGCCACGATCAGCGCCTCACAGTCCTCGTGGGGCAGGCTCTGCCAGATCTCCTCCGTGATAAAGGGCATGAAGGGATGCAGCAGCTTCAAGGTGTTGGAAAGCGTCCACACCAGCACCTGGCGAGCGTTCCGGGCGTCCTGCTCATCGGAGCCGTTCATGCGAATTTTCGCAAGCTCGATAAACCAGTCGCAGAAATCGCCCCACAGGTAGTCATACACCTTGGCGGCGGCCACGCCCAGCTCGAACTTCTCCATGTTGTCGGTCATTTCCTTTGCCAATGTGTTAAAGCGGCTTAAAATCCACTTGTCCTCCAGGGTGAGGGTCTCCGGCAGGGCGTAGGGCACGTCCTTATCGTCGATGTTCATGTGGATGAACCGGGCGGCGTTCCAAATTTTGTTGGCGAAGTTCCGGCAGGAGGCCACCTTCTCCTCGGAAAAATTGATGTCGTTGCCCATGCTGTTGCCGGTGATCATGGTAAAGCGCAGGGCGTC
>CAZYLJ010000119.1:3926-4254 GCA_964648555.1 uncultured Acutalibacter sp. | reverse complement strand
CGCTGGATCTGCCAGTTCCCCGAGGATAACACCATCATTTCCGTCAACTCCGCTTATGGCGGCAACGTGTTGCTGGGCAAGAAGTGCTTTGCCCTGCGCATTGCCTCCTATCAGGCCAAGAACGAGGGCTGGATGGCCGAGCACATGCTGATCCTGGGCATCGAAAATCCCCAGGGCGAGACAAAGTACGTATGCGCCGCGTTCCCGTCCGCCTGCGGCAAGACCAACCTGGCCATGCTCATTCCGCCGGAGGGCTATAAGAAGCAGGGCTACAAGGTCTGGACCGTCGGTGACGACATTTCCTGGATGCGCCAGGGTGAGGACGGCA
>CAZYLJ010000119.1:0-3916 GCA_964648555.1 uncultured Acutalibacter sp. | reverse complement strand
AGGCTGTATGCCATCAACCCGGAAAACGGCTTCTTCGGCGTGGCCCCCGGCACCAACATGAAGTCCAACCCCAACGCCCTGATTTCCACCCAGCAGGGCACCATCTTCACCAATGTGGCTCGCAATCTGGACGACAACACCGTGTGGTGGGAGTCCCTGGATAAGAATCCGCCCGTCAACGCGGAGGAGTGGACCGGCAAGCATGTGAACGGCCCCGAGTTCATCGCCGAGGGCAACAAGCTGGCCCATCCCAATAGCCGCTTCACTGCCCCCACCAGGAACTGCCCCTGCCTCAGCAGCGAGTTTGAAAACCCCAAGGGAGTACCGGTCTCCGCCATCATCTTCGGCGGCCGCCGTCCCGATACCGTACCGCTGGTCTACCAGTCCAAGAGCTGGGACAATGGCGTGTTCATCGGCTCCATCGTGGGCTCTGAGACCACCGCCGCCGCAGCCGGCGCCGTAGGCGTTGTCCGCCGGGATCCCATGGCCATGCTGCCCTTCTGCGGCTATCACATGGGTGACTATTTCCAGCACTGGATTGACATGGGCAAGAAGCTGGGTGACAAGGCCCCCAAGATCTTCAATGTCAACTGGTTCCGCACCGATGAGGATGGCCACTTCATTTGGCCGGGCTTCGGTGACAACCTCCGCGTGCTGGAGTGGATCATCAAGCGCTGCGAGGGCAAGGTGGACGCCAGGGAGACCGCTATTGGCTATGTGCCCTACGCTGAGGACATTAACCTGGAGGGTCTGGATTTCTCCGTCGATACCCTGAAGTCCATCCTGGAGGTCGATAAGGCAAAGTGGGCCAAGGAAGCCGAGGGCATCGAGGAGTTTTACACCCGCTTCGGCGACAAGCTGCCCAAGGAGCTGAAGGAGCAGTTGGCTACTTTAAAGAAAAACTGCCAGTAAAAATATCTGATCGCGTAACGACAGCCGGGGAAAGCTCCCCGGCTGTTTTGTGTTGGACTCCCACGCTATCCTGTGCAAAATGGAAAGACTGAAATCGAGAAAGTTACTATTCTGCAGCTTTTGCTAAAATTTCCCCCAGATCCTCATGGAAGAGCAGATCGGCTCGGCTGTCATAGGGGGTGGGGTCCCGGTTCAAAATAACCAGCCTTGCCCCTGGCATGAGGTAGTTGACGAGCCCCGCCACCGGGTACACCACCAGTGAGGTGCCGCCCACCAGCAGCAGATCCGCGTTTTCCACCAGGCGGATGGCCCGGGCCAAATCCTGCTGGTTCAGGGATTCCTCGTACAGCACCACGTCCGGGCGGATGGTTCCGCCGCAGGAGCACCTGGGCACGCCCTCGGTTTCCGTCACGCAGGACATGTCGTATTTCTTGCCGCAGGAAAGGCAGTAATAGCGGTTCTCGCTGCCGTGGAGCTCGATGACGTTTTTGCTGCCGGCCATCTGGTGAAGACCGTCGATGTTCTGGGTGATGACGGCATTGAGCTTCCCGTCATCCTCCAGCTTTTTCAAGGCATAGTGGGCCTTGTTGGGTTTTGCCTCCGGGTAGAGCATCACGTTCCGCAGAAAGTCGTAGAACTCCGCCGTATGGGTGACAAAATAGGTGTGAGAGAGCATTTCCTCATAGGAGATGCCCTGCTTTTTCTGCATGTACAGGCCGTGGGCGCTGCGGAAGTCCGGGATGCCGCTGGCGGTGGAGACGCCCGCTCCGCCCAAAAAGACCGTGCTTTTGCTTTCCGCTATCCATTGCTTGAGATGGTTGAGTTGTTCCATAGTTATCTCCTTATATCTGATTCCGAAGGAACAGTTCCACCGGGCAGTGGTCGCTGCCGGTGACCTCCGGCAAAATGCGGCTGTCTGTGAGCATTTCCGTCAGCCTTTCGTCCGCCAAAAAATAGTCGATGCGCCATCCGGCGTTGTTTTCCCTGGCGTGGTACATGTAGCTCCACCAGGAGTAGGCTCCTGTCTTGTCCGGGTAGAAGTGGCGGAAGGTGTCCACAAAGCCGGAGGCCAGCAGCTCGCTGAACTTGCCCCGTTCCTCATCGGTGAAGCCTGCGTTTCCAATGTTGGGCTTGGGATTCTTCAGGTCGATGGGCTCGTGGGCAACGTTCATATCGCCGCAGACGATGACCGGCTTTCTTTCTCGCAGGCTGCTGAGATACGCCCGGAACTCGTCCTCGAACCGCATACGGTAGTCTAAACGGGTCAGCTCCCGCTGGGCGTTGGGCGTATACACGGTCACAAGGATAAAATTGGGGTACTCAGCGGCGATGACCCGGCCCTCCCCGTCAAATTCCTCGTTTCCAATGCCGTAGGTAATGGACAGTGGCTCCGTTTTGGTAAACAGCGCGGTGCCGGAATAGCCCTTCTTTGTGGAACAGGAGTTCCAGTATTCCAAGTAGCCGGGAAAGCCGAAATCCGCCTGCTCCTTCTGCATTTTCGTCTCCTGCAGGCAGATGACGTCCGGGTCCTCCGCGGCAAGGAACTCCCTAAAGCCCTTTTTCATACAGGCCCGCAGGCCGTTGACGTTCCAGGACACCAGCTTCATTGTTTTGCCTCCTTTCAGTTGTTGCACAAGCCGTCTAACCGCAAAAACTCCCGGCGGGAAAGGTCGGTGGGGTCATAGCCCAGCATCTGTTCCAAGGTCATCACATAGCCCAGAGAGGACCATCCCCAGAAGGGGGAGAGCCCCTGTCCGGCCCCGGTCTCGCCGTTGTAGTATTCCCGTGTGGTGCTCTCCCCCAAAACCAAGGAAAACGTCTTTTCCGCAAGCTCTTTGGCCTCCGCACAGAAGCCCTGGTTTCTAAGGCCGTGGAAGATCATATAGTTGGTTGGGATCCAGGTAGCGCCCATCCAGGTGCACTCCTTGCCCTTGCGCTCCTGATAGTATCCCGGCTCGTCCTTGGCCCAGGTGGCCACGGGGTAGGTAAGCCAAAACTCATCCGGGTTTAAGAGGTGCTCTTTCACCAGCCGCTGTGCCCGATCCTGGGGCACGATGTTCAGCCACAGCGGGAAAAAGCCGGAGATACTCTTTATCTTATTGAGCCTGCCGGTTTCTTCGCTCCTGTCGAAGTAGAAGCCGACCTCCTCGTCCCAAAAGATTTCATTGATAAGCTTGCAGAGCTTTTCCGCGTGGGAAGAGAACTCCTTGGCGTCCTCTTTTCTGCCAAGTTCCTCCGCGATTTCTTTCATAGCCCAAAGCTCCCGAACCAGATAGCAGTTCAGATCCACGCCCTCAAACTCCATGCGGCCGATGAGCCCCAAGCGCGGCGCCTGGTTGTCCATGCCGCTGTGGTCAGAGCCGTCCCAGAAGCACAGGCCGTTCTTGTCGGCGTCGCAGTGCCAGAACCAGTAGTGCAGATAGCGCTTTAGTCTGTCGTAATATTTGCCGCAAAGCCAGCGGAAATCCCCGGTCTGGCGGCAGCCCAGCAGCGCCGTTTGAGCCAAAAACGGCTTAAAGTGGTGCCGGGGCTTTGGGTAGCACACGCCCATAGTGCGGGGGATGAACCCGCTTTCCTCCTGCTCGTCTAAAAACATCTCCACGTTGTTCCGGCAGAATTTCGGCTCCCCCAGGTAGGAGAGGAACAAGCACTCAAAGTAGAGATCCCAGTCATACAGCTCGTCATACATATAGCCGGTAACCACCTCCCGGCCATTGAAAAACCGCACGCCCCTGCTGAAAATATGGCCTTTCAGCTCTTGCAGTCGTTTTGTCAGGCGCTGGGCCTGTGCCCCGGAAAGAGCCAGTTCCTTTATGATGTCAGCTTTCATGGCGTCCTCCTTCTTGCGTAAAGTTGTTAATTTTTTCTTAATTTCATGGAAAAGGGAGAAATTTTTCCTATACTGTGATATAATAATCTCACGAAATTCCAACGAAAGCAAAGCTTTCTGGAATTTCGGAGAACATTGTATCATGAGGCATTTGACCTCAGGGGCCAAATGCTC
>CAZYLJ010000118.1:0-4257 GCA_964648555.1 uncultured Acutalibacter sp. | reverse complement strand
AAACCGGGAGTGCACCAGGGCGATGGCGCTTTCGTAATCGGGACTTTGCAGATCGGAATAGAACTGCCGCAGCTGCCCCACCAGGAACATGCCCTTGTAGACGATGGTGCGGCTGGACAAAGACGCCACATACGTGTCCGAGCTGGACTGCTCGAACACCCGCCGGGCCACAAAAAGCCTCCTGTCAAATTCCAACCCCTTTTTCACGCCCTTCGGCCGCCGGACGAACCCCTGCTCGATGCAGGGCATTTTGCTTAAGGCCTTGTGCCCCAGGATGTCCGGCGCCACGGGCACCGCCCGCCAACCCAGGAAGGGCAGGCCCTCCTTTTCCAAAATGATCTCAAACATCTTTTTTGCCTGGGAGCGCTTCAGCTTATCCTGGGGGAAGAAGAACATCCCCACGCCGTAGTCGCGCTCCCCGAGGCCGCTCACCCCAAGGGCAGCGGCGGCTTTGGAAAAGAATTTGTGAGATATTTGCAGCAAAATGCCCACGCCGTCGCCTGTCTTCCCCTCGGCGTCCTTTCCGGCCCGGTGCTCCAGCTTTTCCACGATGCGCAGGGCGTCGTCCACCGTTTGATGGGACTTGCGCCCCTGAATATCCACCACGGCGCCGATCCCGCAGGCGTCGTGCTCAAAGGGGCCGCAGCCCTCCTGCCGCCAGCTTTCGTTTCTCATATGTGGCCTCCGTTTCTCCAGTCATTCCATCTGGCCCTTCAGGCAGGACGTCACCTCGGTGGCATAGTCCCCGGTAAAGCAGCCGGTGCAAAGCTCCAGCCCGGAGCCTTTACAGGCCCGCAGGAGGCCTTCCACGCTGATGTAGCCCAGGGTGTCCGCATCGATCTTCCGACGGATGCCCTCCACGTCCAGTTGATTTGCGATAAGATTTTTCTCGCTGTCGATGTCTGTGCCGAAGTGGCAGGTGTGCCGGAAGGGCGGGGCGGAGATCCGCATGTGCACTTCCTTTGCCCCGGCCCGGCGCATAGCGGCCACGATCCGGGCACTGGTGGTGCCCCGCACGATGGAATCGTCCACCAGCACCACCCGCTTGTTTCCCACCGCCGCCCGCAGGGGGTTCAGCTTCATGCTGACGGCGTTTTCCCGCTGCTCCTGGGTGGGAAAAATAAAGCTGCGGCCGATATAGCGGTTCTTCACAAAGCCGGTGCCAAGAGGGATCCCGCTTTCCAGCGCGTATCCCATAGCGGCTTCCAGACCGCTGTCCGGCACGCCGCAGACCATGTCCGCCTCCACCGGGTGCTCCCTGGCCAGCTCCCTGCCCATATTCAAGCGGGCCTCATACACCGAAAGGCCATCGATGACCGAATCGGGCCGCGCAAAATAGACATATTCAAAGACACACAGGCTTTTCTGTTCCGCCTGCAAAAAAACTTCGCCGTGCACCATTTTCCCGCCCTCCATGACCACCAGCTCGCCGGGCCGGATATCCCGGACAAAGCGGAAGCCGCAGCCATCCAAAGCGCAGGACTCGGAGGCCACGGCCACGCCGTGCTCGTTTTCCCCAATGCAGAGGGGCCGGTAGCCGTTAGAGTCCCGGACGGCGATCAATCTTCCATCGCCGGCCAGCACCACCAGAGAAAAGGCGCCCTTCAAAAGCTTTGCAGCCTCCTTTACCCCGGTCAGCAGGTCGTGACTGCGCAGGGTCATGTAGGCAATGAGGGAGGAGATGACCTCCGTGTCGCTGGTGGCGGAAAAATCCAGGCCGAAGGGGGTGAGCTTTTCCTTGATTTCCCTGGCGTTGACCACGTTGCCGTTGTGGGCGGTGGCCAGCCGGCCGGTCAGATATTCCGTTACAAAGGGCTGGACATTCCAGACCGTGTTGGCACCGGTGGTGGAATACCGGGCATGGCCGATGGCGCATGGGCTTTTGGGCAGGGATTGCAAAGCCTCTGTCGGGAAGGCCTCGCTGACAAGGCCGGTGTTTTTGATGCAGCGGATGGAATTGCCCTCTGTTACGGCGATGCCGGCGCCCTCCTGACCCCGGTGCTGCATGGAAAGCAGGGCGTTATAGCAGATGCCCGCCGCCTCTCCGCCGCCATCCTGCCGAAGGCTCACGCCAAAGACAGCACATTCCTCATGAAGCTTATCCATTTCCCAATTCCTCCAGTATCTCCTCGGCCACCGCCCGGTTTGTCAAATGCCGGTCCATTGCCTCTTTTTCAATGTATCTGTGAGCCTCCGGCTCTGTCAGCCGCCGATATTCTACCAGCAGGCACTTGGCCCTGCACACCAGCTTGACCTCCTCCAGTTTGGCAAGCAGCTTTCGGTTGGTCCCTTCCGCTTTTTCCAGCCGGGCGCGGAACACGCTTATCATAGCCAGCGCCTCGTGAAAGCGCTCCCGGGAAAGGGGCTTTCCGAGAACCAGCGCCCCAAACGGGGCCGCCTTGGCCCGAACCTCCTCCAGCAGCTCCGCCTTGACCAAGAGGACGGCGCCCAGGCCTTTCTCCACTGCGTCGCAGGCAAGCTCGTGGCCAAACTCATCCGGCAGAGGGGCGTTTATCACCACCAGGTCAATATTGGAGGACACCAGCGTCCGCCGGGCCTCTCCGCCGCTGGCGGCCAGAGCCTTCGGCTGCCATCCGCTGCCTTCCAGCAGCGCCTTCAGCTGTTCCCTTCCCCGCCGGGTGCCGGAAACAAGCAGCACGCACGGCAGGGAGGGAAGCTCAGTCCGTGTACGCATGGAGTACCTCCCGGGGCAGGCAGGCTTTCATAAACTCGCTGTTCCTGCAAAGGGCCTTTGCTTCTTCGGCCGTTTCGGGCAAAGCGCCCGCAGGCCCGGCGGGCAGCTCCAGCTCTCGGTCGATGCCATCCACCGCGGCGTACAGCAGCAGCGCGAAGGTCAGGTAGGGATTGGCCGCCCCGTCCGGGGAGGAAATTTCGATCCTGCCGGTTTTCTTCCTGCGCAGCAACGCCGCCCGCTCCGTATCGGACCAGGAAAGCTCTCCCGGCGCGCCTTGACGGCCCAGCCTTTGATAGGAACTCTCCACGGGGTTCAGCACGGCGGTCATCTCGACGATGTGGGAAAGAATGCCGGCCATAGCGCTTTCGGCCTGCGGCAGCCCGTCCTTCTTGGGGCGCATGGCGACCCGAAACCCGCTGCCCGGCTGTTTCGAAATGGGCTTGGGGTCAAAGCTGGCCCAAAGGCCGTTGCGCACCGCCATAGTCTGCACCACGGAACGGAAGGTCATCACGTTGTCGGCGCAGAGCAGGGCAGGCGCGGGCTCAAAGTCGATGCGGTTCTGGCCCGGCCCGCCGATGTGATGGGAGCTTAAAGGCTCGATGCCCATGTCCTCCAGCGTCAGGCAGATGTCCCGCCGGACGTCCTCGCCCTTGTCCTCCGGGGCGGCATCCATGTACCCGGCGCTGTCAAAGGGAACATCTGTGGGAGCGCCCTCTTCGTCGGTGCGGAACAGGTAAAAGTCGTTTTCCGCGCCGAAATTCGCGTAAACATGGCGCTTTCTGGCGTATTCCACCGCGTCCTGCAGGATCTTCCGGCTGTCCTGTGGGAGGGCTTCGCCCCGCTCGTTTTGGATGTCGCAGTAAAACCTTGCCACTCGGCCGTGAGAGGGCCGCCAGGGCAGCAGGCTGATTGTGCTGGTATCGGGGTAGAGGAATATGGCGCCGCCCGTCTGCTGGAAGCCCGGTATCAGAGAAGCGTCCACCTCCACGCCCTCCTCAAAGGCCCGGGGCAGCAGATAGGGAAGCACGGAAATGATCTTCTGCCTGCCAAACACGTCGCAGAACGAGAATTTTACAAATTTGACGTCGTTGTCCTGGATAAAGTCTGAAATGTCGGAAAAGCTCCGGTTTCCCATGATGTCCTCCTGATTGCTGTGAAATAGTTGCGCGGCAAAAACGCAAAAAGGCGGCGGCCCTCCGAGAGGTCTTCCCCGAGGCCGGACGCCCTTGTCCTGCTTCAGTATACAGCGGGGGCGAGATATTGTCAATACGATTTGAAATGTTTTAGCTTTCAAATTTCAATCTGGAAGCGTGCTTTCCTTAAAATAAGCCATAATTTTTTGCGTTTTGAAAGTTACATTTGTAAATCTTGCAAAAATTGCAAAATTCCCATTGACTTTTTCTCCCATTGGGAATACAATGTCACTGGCAAACAGCGAAGGCGCTGAGGGGTCTCCTCGGCGTCTTCGCCTTTTTTCGACAATATTTTTGGGAAAGAGGTCATTTGCATGGACGACAGGCGGAAGACGGTACCGGAGCTGTTCGGGAGCTATGTGTTCAACG
>CAZYLJ010000117.1:0-4269 GCA_964648555.1 uncultured Acutalibacter sp. | reverse complement strand
AGGCGGAGGCCGACGTCGTGCCGAACCTGATGATAGGCTTCGGCATCGACGAGGCGCAGGCGGAGTATGTGGCGGAGATCAAGCTGCGCCATCTGAACCGGGAGTACATCTTAAAGCGCACCGAGGAGACCGACGACCTGCAAAAGGAGATCGCGGAGCTGGAAAGCGTGCTGGGCTCTAAGGCCAAGGTGAAAGCCATCATCATCTCCGAGCTTTCCGAGGTGTCGAAAAAATACGGCAAGCCCCGGAAGACCATGCTGCTTTACGCCGACGAGATCGAGGAGGCGGAGGAAGTGGAGGAGAATGTGCTCGATTACCCGGTGAACCTGTTCTTCACCAGGGAGGGGTACTTTAAAAAGATTACGCCACAGTCCCTGCGCATGAGCGGTGAGCAGAAGCTGAAGGAGGGGGACGAGATCACCCAGCAGGTGGAGGGCGCCAACAGCATGGAGCTGCTGTTCTTCTCAGACAGGCAGCAGGTGTATAAATCAAAAGTATCCGATTTTACGGACACAAAAGCAAGCGTTCTTGGCGACTACGTGCCGGTGAAAATTCAAATGGAGGAAGGCGAAAACGCCGTGTATATGGCCGCTATCAGCGGCTATGAGGGCTTTATGCTGTTCTTCTTTGAAAACGGCAAGGCCGCCAAGGTGGAGATGAGCGCCTATCAGACCAAGCAGAACCGCAGAAAGCTTGTAAACGCCTACGGCGACAAATCGCCGCTGGTAGCGGCACTGTACGTAAAAGAGGACTGTGAGGTGCTGCTGACGGCTTCCTCCGGCAGGATGCTGCTGTTCCACACGGGGCTTATCGCGCCGAAGACCACCAAAAACACTCAGGGCGTGCAGGCCATGACAATGAAAAAGGGCCAGCGGCTCCTGCGCGCGGTCGAGTACCGGGAGGGGATGCTCCGGAACCCCACCCGCTACCGGAAAAAGCTGCCCGCGCTGGGCGCTCTGCCCAACGGGGAAGGGGCCGGCGAACAGCTGAGCCTGTAATTCCCGTTTCGGGCTTGCATTTGCGCCCCGGGGGCGTTATGATAAAGGCGACAAAATAGAAGTACAGGAGAGGATCGTATGAAATACCGCAACCCCGTCATCCCGGGCTTTTATCCGGATCCCAGTGTCTGCCGTGTGGGAGAGGACTATTATCTGGTCAACAGCTCCTTCGAGTTTTTCCCCGGTGTGCCGCTTTTCCACAGCCGCGATCTCATCAACTGGGAGCAGATCGGCCATGTGCTGACGAGGGAAAGCCAGCTGCCGCTGGAAAGCTGCCGGACCTCCGGCGGCATTTTCGCCCCCACCATCCGCTGTCACGACGGCCGGTTCTACATGGTGACCACCAATGTGACCGGCGGCGGGCACTTCTTCGTCTGGACGGACGACATTCGCGGAGAGTGGTCCGACCCCATCTGGATCAAGACCGAACAGTTCGGCATCGATCCCTCTTTCTTCTGGGATGATGACGGCAGGGCGTATTTCCAAAGCACCTTTTTCGATCAGGAAAGCGGCAGGCAGTGCATCGGCCAGTGCGAGCTGGACCTTACGGCCGGCAGGCAGCTTTCTCCCACCCGGCCCATCTGGTTCGGCACCGGCGGCAAGTGCCCGGAGGGCCCCCACATGTACAAGATCGGCGGCAGGTACTATCTGATGATCGCGGAGGGCGGCACCGAGTACGGCCACATGGAGACCATCGCCCGGGCCGACAGCGTCTGGGGGCCCTTTGAGAGCTGCCCCCATAATCCCATTCTCACCCACCGGAACTACAACCCCAGCTTCCATCAGGACGGGGCCGTGGATGAGTCGGAGTTCCAGGGCCTTGGTCACGCCGACCTCGTCTCTGACCCCAAGGGGGGCTGGTGGCTGGTGTTCCACGGTATCCGGCCCTCCAGGAACATGCTGCACCACATTGGCCGGGAGACCATGCTGGCCCCGGTCACATGGGAGGATGGCTGGCCGGTGGTCAACGGCGGTGAGCCTATCCCCGCTGTGGTGGAGGTGCCTGGCAAGCCGGACGGCTTTACACCGCAGAACACCTTTGATTTCGCGGAGGACTTCACTCAGGAGACGGAGCTGCCCTGCCGGTGGGCCGTCCTGCGGAAGCCCCGGTTTGACAATTACAAGCTGGAAAACGGTCTGACGCTCATCGCCGGCGAGGATGACCTTGACAGCTTTGGGTCTCCCACCTTTTTGGGCGTGCGCCAGCGGCATTTCGATGTGACCGCCGACGCTGTGATGACATTTGCCCCCACGGAGGGCGCCGAGGCGGGCATTACCGTGTTCCACACAAACGAGCACCACTACGACCTGCTGGTGACAGAGCGTGAGGGCAGGCGCGCCGCCATTCTGCGCCGCCGGGCAGGCGATATGCAGGTGGAGTCGGCCCCGGTATTCCTGCCGGAGGAGGGGGACATTTCCCTGCGAATCAAGGCCGACAGGCTCCACTACGAGTTCTTTGCCGGCGCCGTCGGGCGGGAGCTTCAAAAAGTGGGGGAGGGCAGGACGCAGCTGCTTTCCACCGAGATGATGTTCGGCACCTTTACCGGGTGCTTCCTTGGCATGGCATGCCAGGGGAAAATGGGAGCGCGGGCCCGCTTTACGCGGTTTACCTATCAAATCTAGCATTGGGAAAAATGGCAATTAGGCCATTTTCATAGAAAACTTTTCGGGAAAGAGAGGAACTGCATCATGAAAAAGGACAATGTGGCGCTGACCCCGCCCATGGGCTGGAACAGCTGGGACTGCTACGGCAACGCCGTCAACGAGGAGCAGCTTTTGGGTAACGCCGAGTACATGGCAAAAAATCTGAAGCAGTACGGCTGGGAGTACGTGGTCTGCGACATCCAGTGGTCTGAGCCTCACGCCGGGGAGATCCAGCCCTTCTATGTGCCCTTCGTCTGGCTGGATCTGGACGAATACGGCAGGCAGGTGCCGGCGGTTACCCGGTTCCCCTCCGCGGCGGACGGAAAGGGCTTTGGCCCCATCGCCCAGAAGATCCACGACATGGGCTTGAAGTTCGGTATTCACATCATGCGGGGCGTGCCCCGTTTGGCAGTGCATAAGCACCTGCCGGTCAAGGGTACCGGCACCACCTGCGACAAGATCGCCGCCTACTCTTCCATTTGCCGGTGGAACACGGATATGTACGGCATCGACGCCAATAAAGAGGGTGCCCAGGCCTACTACGATTCCATTTTCGAGCTGTACGCCTCCTGGGGCGTGGACTTCGTGAAGGTGGACGATATCTGCAACACAAACGCCTACCCCAACGACCCCTATTCCGGCGAGAAGGAGATCGAAATGATCCGCAGGGCCATCGACAAGTGCGGAAGGGACATGGTCTTGAGCCTGTCCCCCGGCCCGGCTGTTATCGACAAGGCCTGGCACCTGCGGCAGTACGCCAACATGTGGCGCATCACCGACGATTTCTGGGACAGGTGGGACCTCTTAAAAGAGATGTTCTGGCGGTGCGAGGTCTGGGAGCGCCAGGTTTCCCCTGGCTGCTGGCCTGACTGCGACATGCTGCCCATCGGCAGCATCCGCCTGCATTTGAAGGACTGGAAGGGCCCCCAGGGTGCAGAGCACGGCGAGCCCTGGACCAACTTTACCGAGGCCGAGCAGTACACCATGATGTCACTGTGGTGCATTTTCCGCTCCCCGCTGATCATGGGCGGTGAGATGCGCAACAACGACGAGCTGACCCTCTCCCTGATGACCAATGAGGAGATCCTGCGCATGCACCGCTGCGGCACCGGCGCCCACCAGGTCTACCGCACGGACACCGCCTGTGCCTGGAGAAGCGTGGACTCGGAAAACGGTAATACCTATGTGGCGCTGTTTAACCTTTCCGACGAGGAAAAGGAGATCGCCGCCTGCTTTGAGGAGCTGGAGCTTTCCGGCGAAAAGCAGGTGCGCGATATGTGGAAGAAGAAGGACCTGGGTACGGAAAGCCGGTGCCTGAAGGCCGTTCTGCCTCCCCACGGCGCGGCGGTTTACTGTGTAAAGTAATTTTACTTTACAATGGAAGACAAGGCCCCACACTCTCTCTGCAGAGGGCGGCGGGGCTTTCTTGTTTCTTCTTTATCGGCGTGTCGAGCCCGCCCTCCACAGGCGCATAAGGCTGCTTTGCAGGCCGCTCGGGGTGCGGCGGCACAGTTTTTGTCATCCTGCCCGGAAAATTCACAGTCGGTTCAAAATATTGCGGGTAGTCTTTTTAAAGAATCTATGGTATAATAACCTCACGGAATTCTTTCAAAATCGAAGATTTTGA
>CAZYLJ010000116.1:0-4372 GCA_964648555.1 uncultured Acutalibacter sp. | reverse complement strand
GCTTCCCATTTTCTCATATTCTTCTTCCGTGAATTCCATATAGTATTTCCTCGACCGGGCCTTTTTCCGTTTTTCACTGCCTGCATGAAGCCATCCTTATGCCTTCTTCTGCAAGGCGAGCCACTGCAAAAGGCTGACTTCCTTCCCATCCGCCGTTACGGGCCTGCCGTCATAGTCCAGGCGGCAGTCGTCGTTCAATAGGGGGATCCAGGCAAAATGGCCGATGTATCGGAAGGGCTTGCCGTCCTTATCCACAAAGCCCTCGTGGATGTCTGTAATGTTGTCCCAGAAGGTGAAATGGACATTTTCCGCCCCGGCCTTTATCAGCCGCTGATAGGTGGGCACCACGGTCTCCTCCGGCTTGACCACCGGGTCGTCCTTGGCATGGGTGAACCAGATGGGCAGGTGGGAAATGCTCTTGATCTGCTCGTCGGTAATGGTGTTGTCATACAGGGCCTCGCACACCGGGAACGCCGCGGCAAAGAAGTCCGGGTAGTCAATGACCATCCGCATGGTCATAAAGCCGCCGTTAGAGTCGCCGCCGATGTATACCCGGTTTTTGTCGATGCCGGGGTTTCGGGCGATGAACGCGTCGATGCAGGCCTTCAGCGCCTTGACGTAGATGCTCTTCCCCGTGGGGCCGTACCGGCCGGTGCCGTCGTTCATCCAGAAGGTACGCGTCTGGGGAGCAAGAACATACGCGCCGCCGAAATAGCTTTGAATTTTCCCGGAGGACAGGGCCACCACCTTATTGCCGATGTAGGCCACAGTGGGGTCGGTGCCGCCCTCGCCCGCGCCATGCAGCCAGATGAGCAGGGGCCGGGGGCCGGGCTGCACGTTCTGGGGGATGAAATAGCCGTAATTGAGGGGCTCCTCCTCACTGTCCGCCGTGCCGTGCAGCCACCCTGCGTCGTCCGGGGAGATGCCGCCCAGGCAGAAATCATAGGAAAGGCCGGAAACGACGCCGCCTTTGCCATGGATGGGCTGCTTCTGGGTGATGAAATACCGGCTCTTGACGCACACGTTCAGGCCCTCCGGCGCAGAGATGGACGCGGACAGGGGGAACAGGGGCCCATAGGCCATTTCCAGCGTGACGGCCCGGGGGGCCTCCGATTTTTCACCCATCAGGTCGGAGGGGTAGGCCGCCAGCACGGGGATGTACCCTTGACTGGGCTCTTTGTCGTCTGCGGCCATCCAGCTTTTCGGCAGGCTTAGCACCCGGCCGAGATCGTCCATCCGCTCCACATACACGGAGAAGGTCTCCGCCGTCACCGAGCTTGCGGCTTCGCCGTCCATAGGAAGAATGAGCTTCGTCACATAGGGGCCGTAGTCTGTAATGCGTGTAAAAGTGTAATAACCCTTTGCCATTTGTCCGCACTCCTTTTTATTTTGCTGGAAAAAGTATAGCATAAGAAAATGGGAAACTCAATCCCCGAACATAAAATGCCTCCCCATACGCGGGAAGGCATGTGCGATTAAGGCTATAAGCAGCTTGTTGCTTTGATTTACGGGAACGTGACCCGCACCTCGGTGCCCTTTCCCACCTCACTGGTCAGGGCGATGGCGCCGCCCAGCTCCTGCACGGCGTGCTTGACGATGGAAAGCCCCAGGCCTGTGCCGCCCGTCTCCTTGGAACGGCTCTTGTCCACCCGATAGAAGCGCTCGAACACCCGGTCCCGATCCTCCGGCGGGATGCCAATGCCCGTGTCGCTTACGGTGAGCGCCGCGCCGCGCTCCAGCGGTTCCACCTTTACCGTGACGGAGCCGCCGCTTTTGTTGTACTTGACGGCGTTGTCGCAGAGGTTGCGCAATATCTCCCGGAAGAGCTGTGCGGGGCCAGTCACGACGGCGCTTTCGCCGGTAACGGTAAGGGCAACGCCCTTTTCCGCTGCGGCGGGGGAGAGGGCCTCCGTCTCTTCCTTTGCCAGCATATACAGATCCAGGCGCTCCTGTGGCAGGGGGCCGCCCTCGTCTAAGCGGGAGAGCCGGATGATGTCGTCGATGAGTGTCACCAGGCGTGACGCCTCCCGGCGGATGCTGCCGGCAAAGGCCGGAACGTCCTCCGGCTTTGCCAGGCTGTTTTCCAGCAGCTCTGCCCCGGCCATGATGGCGTGCAGGGGCGTCTTCAGCTCGTGGGAGACATTGGCGGTAAATTCCCGGCGGCGCTGCTCGGCCAGCATCTTTTCCGTCACGTCAAAGATCAAAAGCACCGTGCCGGAAAAGCCGCCCTTTGTCTCGATGCCGCTCAGGTTCAGCTGGTAGTCCCGCCCGGCCCGTTCCAGCTGCAATTCCTCCCAGCCGGTGGCCTTCACCTCTTCCAGGGCGCGCAAGATCCTGGGCTCCCGCTCTATGGTGAGGAATTCCTTTCCCTCGCAGTCGGGCTGAGCGGAGAGGAATCTCACCGCCGCCGGGTTGATGCTGAGGATCTCCTGCTTTTCCCCCAGCAGCACCAGGCCCTCCTTCATGCTTTGGGTCACGGCGGCAAATTCCCTGCGGCTGGCCTCCAGCGCCTGGCGCTGCCGGTCGATCTCCCCGCGCTGGTCACCGATGCGCCGCAGCAGAGGGGAAAGCTCCTCGTAGGCGTCGTTTTCAAGGGGGTGATCCAGATCCAGCCGGTTCAGGGGCTCTGCCACGCGCCTTGCCATGCGGCCGGCCAGCAGGATGGAAAGGACGGTGGCAAAGATCAGGATTACGGCGATGGGCTGGGCCATACTCAGCAGCAGCCCGGCCACGCTGGCCCTGCTGCCGGAAAGCCGAAGCACCGTGCCGTCGGAAAGGCGGGCCGCCTCGTACAGGGTCTGCCGCAGCAGGGTGGAGGAATACCGGGCGCTGCTGCCGTACCCGGTGGAAAGGGCTTCCTGAAATTCCTCCCGGTCGCCGTGATTTTCCATGCCCTCCGCCGACGCCTCGGAGTCGTACAGCACCGTGCCGTCGGCGTTCAGCCAGGTGACGCGGTAGCTTTCGCCCTGCAGCGACGACAGGTACGCCTTGCCGGAAAGCTCCACTCCTCGGGAGGCGAGCTCCAGCTCTGTTTTCAGCTGCTGGGCCTGGACGCCGGAGAAATAATCGTAGGAAAACCCCACCGCGAACACAAGGCTCAGCAGCAGCACGGTCAACGCCACCGCCATAATGGAACGTGATATTTTCTTTCGCATGATGCCTACTCCTCTTTTTTCCAGCAATAGCCAATGCTCCGCACGGTTTGGATATTCCCGCCGCAGGGGCTCAGCTTCTGCCGCAGGGTGCGGATGTGCACGTCCACGGTGCGGCTTTCGCCAAGGTAATCCTCACCCCACACCTGGGCCATCAGCTGCTGCCGGGTAAACACCATGCCGGGCCGGGTGAGAAACAGCCGCAGCAGCTCAAATTCCTTGTAGGTCAGCCGGATGTCTTTTCCCGCCGCCGTCACGGCCCGCCGCTCAAGATCCATGCGGACGCCGCCGCTTTCCAGCACGTTCTTCTGCGGGGCGGGGACGCTTCTGCGCAGCACCGCCTTGACACGGGACACCATCTCCATCATGCCGAAGGGCTTGACCAGATAGTCGTCCGCGCCCAGGTCGAGGCTCTGCACCTTGTCGTATTCCATGCCTTTGGCGGTGGCCATGATGACCGGTATCTGCCGGGCGGCGGGCGAAGCCTTCAAACGCTTTAAGAGGGTGACCCCGTCCTCGCCGGGCAGCATTACATCCAGCAGCACAAGGTCGGGGCGCTTTCCCTCTCCCAGCGCCGCCAGGAAAGACGCCCCGTCCTCGAAGCCGACCGCCTCAAACCCCACGGAACGCAGGGTATAAAGCTCGATCTCCCGCACGCTTTCGTCGTCCTCCACACACCAGATCACGTTCCTGTCCTCCTACCTTTCCCTTTGAAAGCCTGAAAATGCAGAGCTCTTTTTATATCAACCGAACCTGCCCGCAATATAGCTTTCCGTGCGCTTGTCCCCCGGCCGGGAGAACAGCTCTTTCGTGGGGCCGTACTCGATGAGCTCCCCCAGAAGGAAAAACGCCGTGTTGTCGGAGAGACGGGCGGCCTGCTGCATATTGTGGGTCACGATAACAATAGTATACCCGTTCTTTAACTGGGAAGCAAGCTCTTCAATCTTTAAGGTGGAGATGGGATCCAGCGCGCTGGTGGGTTCGTCCATCAGCAGCACGTCCGGCTCCACCGCCAGGGCTCGGGCGATGCAGAGCCGCTGCTGCTGCCCGCCGGAAAGCCCCAAAGCCGAGCGCTTCAGGCGATCCTTCACCTCATCCCAGATGGCGGCGTCCTTCAGGGCCCGCTCCACGATCTCGTCCAGCCTGGCCCGGCCCCGGATCCCGTGGGTGCGGGGGCCGTAGGCCACATTGTCATATACGCTCATGGGGAAGGGATTGGG
>CAZYLJ010000115.1:0-4380 GCA_964648555.1 uncultured Acutalibacter sp. | reverse complement strand
GCACTCCTTTAAAAGAAATGATTGTTTTTGGCGCAGAGCCGCAAAAAACGCCCTGAGCCATTTGGCTCAGGGCGAACAAAATTGTCCGTGGTTCCACCTGAATTTCCCCGGGAGGGGACACTCTTGCCCGGTAACGGGGGATCCGGCCCTCCATTTCCGGAGGGCGGCTCAGAGGGGCCTTTGCCATGGGGCGGACGGAAGCTTACACCAAACGCTCCCTCTCTGAAAGACCGGACCCAGAGCTACTTATCCTCGTCACTGCCTTTGATTGGGGTTACTTTATCACCTTTTGGGTGGATTGTCAAGTGGAAAGGGGTTCTGCCTTCCATCTGGTTGAGCCTGAAAGACCACCGCACCGCTCCAGCGGCGGAGCTCCCGCATCCGCGCCGCCCGGCACAGGCCCTCGTCCATCAGGATGGGCAGGCCGGTCCGGGCCTCAAAGCAGTCGGCCATGGCTTCGCCGTCCGGCTGGGAGAGGGCTTCGGTCAGGGCTGGGAGCAGGAAGTCCGCGTCCAGGATGGCGCACAGCTCGGCCGGGTCGGCGGGCTGAACGTCGTCATAGTCGAACCAGTACTGTCCCACGCAGCGCCTGGCCTGGCAGCTTTCCGCATCCACATCGCGGACTGCGCAGATATGAAAATTGCTGTCGTCATAGACGGCCGCGCCCAGAGCGGGGACCCCGCACAGGACCGCGTAGTGGGCCAGCTCCTCACCGAGATTCTCGGGGCGGATGTGGTCGTACCAGTAGACGCTGACAAAGTGCTCCCGAAGCACGATGACGGCGGGGTCTCCGCCGTTCATATCGATCCGGGCCTGCTCCATGATCCGGGCAATATCAGCTTCTTTTTCCGCCCGCTCCCGGTCGTCGGCAATGGAGCTGATGTTTTGGCGAGCAAAAGCCTCGATGATCGCCATGGCCGCCAGGTCCTTCATGCTGGGGCCTTTCTTCTTGGAAAACTCCTTTTTCAGACAGGCGAGAACCGCCGCGCTGTCCTCACATCTCAGATGGGCACCCGCGTGTTTGGAACCCACAATAATTCCTCCATTCTCTCTTTGATTCCGTGTAAAACCAGATAAGGCCAGCGCTCTGCGCCTTTCCGCAGAGCGCTGGCCGAAACAAGATTAAACCAGGGTCTCTCCCCGCTCATCCTCGGAAGCTTCCTCCGGGGCGGGCTAGGGAGGTGGGGGAGGGACAGCGCCGGGGTTGGCGGCCTTGCCGCCCAAGAAGCCGGCCAGCAAGGACTTCAGGTCGATACCCAGGCCGGCGGTCATGCCCTCTGTGACCTGGGTGGTTCCGTTGACGATGTCGCTCAGCAGCCTGGCACTGTTGCCCTCGCCGTACATGGTGATCTTATCCACCTTAGACAGCGGCTCGGCCACATTCTTGGCAATATCGGGCAGGGCGGCCATAATCATCTCAATGACGGCGGCCTCGCCGTACTTCTTCATAGCTTCCGCCTTCTTGTCAATACCCTCGGCTTCGGCCAGAGCCTTCAGGCGGATGGCCTCGGCCTCCGCCTCGCCCACGGCTTTGATGCCTTCGGCCTCCCGCTGGCGCTCGATCATCTTAGCCTCGGCCTCCTTGGTACGGCGGTACAGCTCTGCTTCGGCCTCCTGCTCGGCGGCGTAGCGTTCTGCATCGGCCTTGGCGCGGATCTCTGCGTCCAGAGTCTGCTTGGTGACCTCGACCTCCTTGGCCCTCAGCTCGGCGGTGCGCTCGGCACGGGCAATGTCCGCGTTGGCGGAAGCCACCTCGATGCTGCGGCGCTGTTCCTGCTCCTGAATGCTGTAGGCCACGTCGGCCTCGGCCTGCTTGCGGTCGGCCTGCTGCTTCAGCTCGGCCTGGCGGATGGCCAGGGCGTTGTTGCGCTCGGCCATCTGAATGTCGGCCTCCACCCGGGCGTCGTTGGCCTCCCGCTGGGCGGTGGCCTGGGCAATCTTGATGTCGCGCTCGCTCTCGGCGCGGCTGATAGCGGCGCCCCGCTGGATCCGGACGATGTTGTCCACGCCCAGGTTCTCAATGACGCCGTTGCCGTCCACAAAATTCTGGACGTTAAATGAAATGATGTCAAGGCCCATGGCGGCAAGATCGGGTTCGGCGTTCTCTTTCACCAGGTTGGCGAATTTCTGACGGTCACTGACCATCTCCTCCAGCCGCATTTTGCCCACGATCTCACGCATATTGCCTTCCAGCACCTCCCGGGCCACCCGGGCAATGTAGTCGGTCGGCTGGTTGAGGAAGTTGGCGGAGGCCAGCTTCAGCTTGTCGGGGTCGTCGCTGATCTTCACATTGACGGCGGCGTCCACCGAGATATTGATATAGTCGGCGGTGGGAACGGCGCTGGATGTTTTCACGTCGATGGGGATCAGGGCCAGGGACAGCTTATCCAGCCGTTCCAGAAAGGGGATGCGCACGCCGGCTTTGCCGATCAGGGTGCGGTGCTTCCGGAAGCCGGAAATGATATAGGCCTGGTCAGGGGGCGCTTTGACGTAGCCCAGCAGGCACAAGACGATGACAAGAGCAACCACAACCGCGATAATAATGATGGTGGCGATGGGCGGCATAAATGTTTCCTCCTTTTCTCAGCGGGCCCGGCGCACCGGGCCGATGGCAGTTTCTTCTGGGGAGCGCATCCACGGGGCGCCCCGTTGGGTACCGTATGCTCCTTGTGAACATATCATACAGGACGTGGGATTTTTTCGCAAGGGAAGTAAGCGGATTTTCATCTTTCTCAATCGTATTTTAATCCACCAAAGCCGTTTTAAATCTTTGAAGTTTACTAAACGCAAGCGACCCCGCCCGCCGCCGGGGGAGGTCACTTGATCTCCTGCTCCAAATGGTCAAATTCCGGAGTGCTGTAAAACTCTCCCAACGTAATTTCAAATGCGTCACACAGCTTCTTTATCGTAACTGCACCGGGATTTTTGCTCTGCCCATTCAGAATGCTGGTAATGGTAGAGTGCGATACCGCAGAGACATTTGCAAGGTGATTAAACGACCAGTTGCGTTCACCGCAAAGCTGTGTGATGCGTAAAACAATAGTTTCCCAGGTATCCAAACTGCATCCCACCCTTGCTGACGATATATCAACATAAAGATAACGAAAACCGAGGGCAAGTTTTGTTGAAATATCGGTAACTTTGCGCTAAAATAAGAAGTGCCGATATTTCAACAATGGGAGGGGCCCGATATGAACGATGAACTGAGCATGGAACAGAAGGATTTACAGGCATGGGAAAACTACTGCCAGAAAATGAGGCGTGTTTTTATCGAAACAGCAGACAGGAACTACGGCAATGTGCAAAAGCTACTTTCCCGAGCAAACGAGCTGGCGTGGGCCGCACGTGAAGAGCTGATCAAGCACAGGGCAAAGGTCAACAGCCCGGCGGTTTCAGCCTGGAATGATATGCTGACGGATAACCAGAAGCTGATGATCATACTGAAAGAAAAGGACTACGAGCTTTTAATCGACTACATGGACGCATCGCTGGAAATGGCCTGGCTCTGCAGAGACTACGCGGCGGCACAGATTCATAAGCCGAAGTCCGCCGCGAAAAAGGAACCGGACAACAGCCCGGCAGTGTAACCGGCCGCGCCAAGGGGGCGCGGCCCTTTTATTTCCGCTGCGGCGCGGCAGCGGGCGGAAACGCTGACAAACTCCGACAAAATTCACGCATTTTTCATTCCTTTTTTTTCAAGAGTATGGTATACTAACTTATCAAAAGGATTTCATACTCTGACTGGAGGGGACAAGTCATGAAAAACCGCGTTACCGTAACCATTGGAGGACAGCAATACACCCTTCTCGCCGCCGAGGGGGACGATTACATCCAGAAGGTGGCCGGCTATGTGGACGAAAAGCTGACGGAAACCATGCAGGGCAGCAAAATGGCCACGGTGGACGGGGCCATTCTCACCGCCATGAATATCGCCGACGAGAAGTGCAAGGAACAGGACGCGTCCGAGAACCTGCGCCGCCAGATCAAAGAGCTTTTGGAGGAGTCGGCCAAGCTGAAGCTGGAGCTCAGCGAGGCGAAAAGAGAGATCTTTAAGCTGCAGCAGAAGAAGTAGACGCACGGGGACAGCCGCGCAAGCAAGATCATCCGGAGCGGACGCGCAAAGCCCAAGGCCAGCCAAAGGCCAAACCGGGTCTGTCCGCAGCCGAAAGGTTACCGGCCTGGCCGCACGGTCAGCCCGGGCGCGACAGCGTACATCGCATAACAATTCTTTGCCACGGAGGAACCCATGTTGGAACTGTTGGCTCCCGCCGGGAGCGCCGAGGCCGTCCACGCCGCCGTCTGTGCCGGCGCGGACGCCATCTATCTGGGATATGGCCAGTTCAACGCACGCCGCAACGCCCGTAATTTCACGGAGGAGGA
>CAZYLJ010000114.1:0-4471 GCA_964648555.1 uncultured Acutalibacter sp. | reverse complement strand
GCTCCCGCCGCCCGGGTTCTGTTCATGTCGATGAGCCGCTGGTTTTCGCTGCCCCGGAACAGGAGCTCCAAATTTTTCTTATCCAGAATAAAAGGGCCGTCGATGAGCACATCGGTCTCGGCAAGCAGCGCGTCGACGTCCGGGTCGTGCTTCTCGATAAGCTCCTCGTAGGTGTAGCCGGTATAAACGGTCACATCCTTTTTTGCGCTGTGCACCAGCCGGGCCAGCTCGCATAGGGCGGCGGGCTGGCAGAAGGGTTCCCCGCCGCTGAAGGTAACGCCCTTTAGCAGGGGGTTCTGCCGGAAGTCTTCAAAGATCTCCGCCACGGTCATGGGCTTGCCGCCCTCAAAGGGCCAGGTCTGGGGGTTGTGGCAGCCGGGGCAGTGATGTGGGCAGCCCTGGGTGAACACCGTGTAACGGATACCCTTTCCGTCCACGATGGATTCCTTGATGACGCCGGCAATGCGCAATTCCATATAGTCTTCCTCCTGATCCCAAAGAATCGAAAAGGGCGGAACGCTCCGCCCTTTTTCAAAGCTCAAATTCCTTTTGCCGAAAACCCTCTTTATCCGTCAGATCAAAGGACAGGGGCGTCAGGGCTATGTAGCCGCCCAGCACCGCGCTGGAGTCGTCCACGATCCCTTCCCGCACGGGAACTTCCTCCCCCCGCACTGTATAAACATATCGGTCAGCCTCCGGCGCGCCGGCCCAGTAGTGATCCTCCCACTGGTGGTAGAGCCCCTGGGGCACCCAGCGCACGCCCTTGATCTGCTCCAACGGCAGTGCGGGGATGTTGATATTTAAAAGATGGCGCACATCTTTTTCCACATCCAGCTGGGAAAAGACCCGCAGGAACGCCCGAACGACTTCAGCCTCCTCCGCGTGAGGAGGGGCAGAGACCGCGATGGAGGGGATGCGGTGCATGGCGCCCTCCAAAGCAGCGCCTACCGTGCCGGAATACAGAATATCAAAGGCCACATTAAGCCCTACATTTGGGCCGGAAATGACCAGCTCCGCATCCCCGCACAACGCGTCCAGGGCAAGCCGGGTGCAGTCGGCGGGAGTGCCGTCTACCGCCCAAGCTTCGATGGCATCGCCCAGCGTTACCTTTTCCGCGGCTAGCTCCTCCCGCAAAGTCAGGCTGTGGCTGGCGGCGCTTTTCTGGCCGGAGGGGGCCACCACCGTCACCCTGTACTCGGCGCTGAGCTCCTTTGCCAGATGACGCAGACCCGGGGAATTGATCCCGTCGTCGTTGACCAGCAGAATATTCCGCATTACAGATTGGTCATGGTGTGCTTGACGCGGTCCCTCTCCTCGGCACGCTTGGCGTTGTTCCAGCGGTCGATGGTGCCCACCAGATAGCCGGTGATGCGGCGGATGCGCTCAAAATCGCGGCCCTCTCCTACCAGCACCTGCTCCTTCTTGGGGGCAGCCTTCTTCGCAGCGGTCTTCTTCACAGTTGTCTTTGTCATGACAGTGTCCTCCTTTTTAGTTATAAATAAGTTTTATTAAAATTGAGAATTATTCCTGTTTTTATTGTACCCTATCTCAGCCGATTTGTCCAGTAAAATTTTTCAATTTTTTCACTTATCTGATCAGGCTGGAATAATCCGGCACATCGTGGTACTTTTTACGCAGCTCGATGAGCTTCTCAACCGGCACGCCCTCGCCCGCGTGACGCCCGCACCTTGGACATACGTCGTCAATAATGCCGTTATAGCCGCAGACCGGGTCTCGATCCACCGGGTGGTTGACGGAGCCGTAGCCGATACCGGACTCTTTCATGCAGCGGATGATGCTCTCGAAAGCGTCCAGGTTCTTACACACATCACCGTCCAGCTCCACATAGCTGATGTGCCCGGCGTTGGTCAGGGCATGGAAGGGCGCTTCCTTTTTGATCTTCTCAAAGGCGCTGATGGGGTAGTACACCGGGATATGGAAGGAGTTGGTGTAATAATCCCTGTCGGTGACGCCGGGAATTTTGCCGTACTTCTTCTGGTCGATGCGCACGAAGGTGCCGGAAAGGCCCTCGGCAGGGGTGGCCAGCAGGGTGAAGTTCAGCCCCGTTTCCTGGGACTTGTCATCCATCCGCTTGCGCATGTGGGTGATGATCTCCAAGCCCAGCCTGTAGCTTTCTTCGCTTTCGCCGTGGTGCTTGCCGGTCAGGGCCTTTAAGGTCTCCGCCAGGCCGATGAAGCCCACGGACAGGGTGCCATGCTTTAAGACCTCTGCCACGGAATCGTTGCGGTCCAGGCCATCGGAGTCGATCCAAACGCCCTGCCCCATGAGGAAGGGATAATTGTAGGCCTTCTTGCTGCACTGGATTTTAAAGCGGTGCAGAAGCTGCTCGATGCACAGGTCAATACGTTCATCGAGGATTTCGTAGAACTTCTTCACATCGCCCTTGGCCTCGATGCCGATGCGGGGCAGGTTGACGGAGGTAAAGCTCAGATTGCCTCTGCCGCAGGTGGTCTCGCGGTTCCTGTCGTGGACGTTGCCCATGACCCGGGTGCGGCAGCCCATGTAAGCAATCTCGGTGTCGTAGTCGCCGGGCTTGTAATATTGCAGATTAAAGGGAGCGTCGATAAAGCTGAAATTGGGGAACAGCCGCTTGGCAGAAACCCGCATGGCCAGC
The DNA here is from genome assembly GCA_964648555.1 of uncultured Acutalibacter sp. Lineage (GTDB taxonomy): Bacteria > Bacillota > Clostridia > Oscillospirales > Acutalibacteraceae > Acutalibacter. The sequence goes on along the minus strand of CAZYLJ010000114.1, from coordinate 1,836 downwards.
TTGAACAGGTCGTAGTTGGGGTCGCCCTCGTTGTAGTTTACGCCTTCCTTGACCTTGAAGATCTGCACCGGGAAAATTGGGGTCTCGCCGTCGCCCAGGCCGTCCTCGGTGGCCAACAGCAGGTTGCGGATGACCATCCGGCCCTGCTCGGAGGTGTCGGTGCCGTAATTGAGGGACGAGAAGGGCACCTGGGCCCCCGCCCGGGAATTCATGGTGTTCAGGTTGTGCACCAGGGCCTCCATGGCCTGGAAGGTGGCCTTGTCCGTCTCACGCCAGGCGGTACTTTGGGCATAGCTAGCGGCGTCCTGGGCGTCCTCCCAGGTGACTTCCTCAAAACCGTTCTCCCGCTGGTGGCGTGGCAGGAACTCAGCGAACTTCTGGCCATACTCCTCCGCTTTATCCATGGGCACCCAGGCGCCAAGCTCTTCCTTGGCGGTCTTTACCAGGGCCGCGGCGTCGTCGTAGGAGAAGCCCTTGTGGATCTCCAAAAAGGCAGTCAGTGCCTTGAAATATTCCTTACAATAGGTCTTGTCCACGCCCTGCGCCATGGCGTAGTCGAAAATGGGCACGCTCTGGCCGCCGTGCATTTCGTTCTGGTTGGCCTGGATGGCGATGCAGGCCAGCGCCGCGTAACTGCGGATGTCGTTTGGCTCCCGCAGGTAGCCGTGGCCGGTGGAAAAGCCGTTGTGGAACAGCTTGATGAGGTCTATCTGGCAACAGGTCTCCGTCAGGGTGTAAAAGTCCTTGTCATGGATGTGGATGTCGCCGTCCAGATCGGCCTTGGCAATCTCGGGCGGGATGACGTATTTGTCATAAAAGCTCTTTGCTCCCTCAGAGCCGTACTTGAGCATGGTGCCCATGGCGGTGTCCGCGTTGATGTTGGCGTTCTCCCGCTTCATGTCCACGTCCTCGGCCGGCACAAAGGTCAGGGCGGAGTAAATCTTCACCAGCTCGTCATCCATTTCGCGGATCTTCTGGTGCTCGGCCCGGTACAGGATGTAGGCCTTGGCGGTCTTGGGGTAGTCCGCCGCGATGAGCTCCTCCTCCACCAGATCCTGTATCTGCTCCACGGTGGGAACGGTCTTTTGCTTATTGAGCTTCTCCACCACGTTATTGGTCAGCCTGTCCAGCTCTTCGTCACTGAACTTCTCCGTGGCGTTGCGCACGTTGGCCTTAAAAATAGCCGCTTTGATCTTTGACGCGTCAAATGCCACCTTTTCCCCGCTTCTCTTGACAATGGACTTTAACATTCCCGACTCATCCCTTCCTGACAGTATCCGTAAGCTCAGTGGAAAACGCTCCCCGCAGGTCTCGCCTTTTTTCGGGGAGCGTCTCCTATTATATGCTGTAGAAAGGATTATGTCAATACAATATATGGTGGTTTTTTGAAAAAATTTCCGGGAAATGCCAAAAGATATTGTGTTTCACGGAAAGTGATACCCTCTTCGGCCGGGTTGGCGCTTATTCCTCTTCGGAATGTTCCACGATCCGGATGGACAGCTCCTTGAGTTGAGCGTCCGTCACGGGGGCGGGGGCGTCCATCATCATGTCCTGGGCGCTCTTGTTCATGGGGAAGGCGATGACCTCCCGGATGGAGCTCTCGCCGGAAAGCAGCATGATCATGCGGTCTACCCCGGGAGCAACGCCCGCGTGGGGCGGCGCGCCGTAGCAGAAGGCGTTGTACATGGCGGGGAACTTCTTTTTCACGTCCTCCTCGCCCAGGCCCACCAGCTCAAAGGCCTTGACCATGATCTCCGGGTCGTGGTTTCTGACCGCGCCGGAGGAAAGCTCTATTCCGTTGCACACAATGTCGTACTGGTACGCTAGGATCTCCAG
>CAZYLJ010000113.1:0-4556 GCA_964648555.1 uncultured Acutalibacter sp. | reverse complement strand
CCACCGCGGAGGGCTCGTAAGTAAACTCCATAGAGAGCCGGCGGCCGGCCTGCTCACACAGCTCCTTTAGGGCTTTCTCCGCCAGCTGCTTTTGAGCCTCTGCGGAAAACGCCGACGTTTCGCAGATGTCATCCAAAGCGGACAGAAATGGCATGCCAAAAGCGTCCGCCAGCTTTGCCTCGCTTTTCTCCGTCAGCAGGAACAGGTACTTTCCCTCGGCGGAAAGGGTGGAAACAGCGCCGGGCACCAGCGCCGTGCCGATCTCCACCAGCATTCCCTTCTGCTCGGCATATCGGCCGGAAAGAGGGACCTCCCCCTGCCGGAACAGGCTTGAGACCTGCACCAGTACAGAGGGGTGGCACTTCTCAAAGCTTTCAAACACCAGCCCCGCCGCGCCGGTCTTCAGCGCCGCGTACAGATCCTGGACAAAAAGCTTTTCCGTGCCGGGCTCCCCGTAGCGGCCCAGGTCGAGGAAAGCGAGCTTCGGGCTTTTCAGCACGCCCTGCCGCCCCAGGGCATCCGCCAGCACCTTCAGCGCCGTGTGGCGGCCGGTGCCCGGGCCGCCCCTTACCAGGCACCTGCCCAGGGGCATGCCGTCCTCGCTGCCCGCCACGAAGGGCCGCTTAAAGGCTACTGTCAGGGCGGAAAGGAACTCCTCCTGGCCGATGACCTGCTCCCCGGCCTCTTCCCGGGCCCTGAGAAACGCGGCGGCCAGATCGGGCCCGCTGCCCTTGTTGACGGCGGTGGCGGTCTTCACTCCGTCGGTTTCCAGCTGCTTTGACAGTGCCTCTATCTCCTGCTGGGTCTGCTTTGCCAGAGCCTCCACATTTTCCACAGCCTGTGCCGCCTGGGCGGTGTTGTTCTCCGCTGTGGAAGGCTTTCCCGCGCCGGATTTTACATTCAGCCGCCCGCCCCGGAACATGGCCTCCAGCAGATCGTCGATCTCACTTTTCATCCCGCATCGCTCCTTTCCGGGTCAAGATCCTCCAAAATGGCCTGCAGGTCCTCTGCGTTTAATTGCCCCGGCGCAGAGGCGTTCACCCCCGCCCCAAAGGTCACGCAGCTGCCGGTTACGCCGCCGCACACACGGCTCACTTTCCCCAGGCTGCCCATAGCCATAGTAATGACCGGGCCGATCCTTTCCACTGCCCGCAGGGTGGCCGAAAGCAAATGGAGCACGTCCTTTGGGTTTTGGGGCATGACCGCCAGCTTTGGCAGGTCGGCCCCCAGCTCTTTCATGTGCAAGAGGACGGAGACCATCTCGTCCTCGCCGGGGGTCTTATCAAAATCGTGGCGGGAAACCACCACCCCCACGCCTTTGTCCTTTGCCTTTTCCGCCAACCGCTTGACCCGTTCCTCCCCGCAGGAAAGCTCGATATCCAAAAGGGAGAAGCCGCCCTGATCCAGCAGGCCGGAAAGAAACGCCTCATAGGCCTCCGGGGCCATGTCGGCGGCGCCGCCCTCCCGCACGGTGCGCACGGTGCACAGCAGGGGCTTTCCATAAAGCTCACGCTTGAGCAGGTCCAGTGCCTCGGAATAGCTGCCGAAAAAGCTGTCGGCCCGCCACTCATACAGGTCGGCCGGCAGAGACGACACCGCCTGGGCCTCGCTGAGCAGGGCCACCATGCTGGCGCCGGTCAGCGGCACGCATATTTTCGGCAGGCCCCGGCCAAAGCACAGGCCGCCGGCGTTTACGGTATCCATGCAAATAATCACTTGCCTTTCCCGGCGTAAGCTTTTACAGCACAAGCTTTTGTGTTTTCTCCAGCAGAAAATCCTGCTCCCCCACTGGAAAGACCACGCGTACTGTAAAGCCGAAAAACAAATTTTAGTATACTTCCCCGACAGAGAAAAGTCAATCTTCCCCCCGGCTTCCCTTTTTGGAAAAGAGCTCCCGGGAGCCGATGAACAGCAGGAGCACACCGAACATCCGGCGCAGGAGCGTCACGTCCATCCGGTTGGCGGCAATTGCCGCCAGGATACAGGCCGGCAGGCCCGCCGCCGCACACCAGAGGACAGCCTTCTTTTCGATAAGACCGTTTTTCCAGTGGCCCCACAGCGCCGGCAGCGCGCAGCATACGAAGTACAACAGGTTCACGCCGCCGGCCTTTACCTGATCCATGCCGGAGACCATAGTCAGCCAGAGCAGCAGCAGGGTGCCCCCGCCGACGCCAAAGCCGGAAAGCACCCCCGTCGCAAAGCCCGCCAGAGCGGAAAACAGCCATGTCATAACGCAAGCGCCGCCCGGACGCCCCCGTATAAGAGAAGCAGGCCGAAGGCCTTACGCAGAAGGGCCATTGGCAGCTTGCGGAACACCCGCCCGGAAAGGAAGCCTCCCGCTGCTCCGCCCAGAAGATAGGGCCACGCCGCGGAAAAGTCCAGAGCGCCTTTCCAGAAATACACCGCCGCCGACACCAGCGACAGGGGCAGGATCACCGCCACAGAGGTGGCAAAGGACTTTTTCTGCTCCATCCCCGTCCAGCCGGACAGCAGCGGCACCAGGAACAGCCCGCCGCCGGAGCCGAACAGGCCGTTGGCAAACCCCGCCAGCGCCCCGATCACACCGTACTTTTTCGTCGCTTTCATACCATCCCTCCTTTTTCCAGTGTTCCCGAAAAAGGAGTTGGCATACGGCGGAAAAAGCAAAGGGCCCTCCGAAAAGCGCCGGGAAGCCCATTCGCCGCCGTTCTACTTGCAGTCAAGCCAGCTTTTCCACCGCGATGGGCCCGGAACGGCTGACCTCCTTGATATTGAAGGAGTGCACCAGCTCCAGCAGGGCATCGCACTTCTCCGGCGTGCCGCTGAGCTTCAGCGTCACCGCGCCTTTCCCCACGTCGGCCACCTCGGCGTTCATCAGCTTGGCAATCTCGTTGATCTCCTGTATGCTCTGACTGTCACAGGCAATCTTCACCAGCATCAGCTCGGCCCGCACCGCGTCCGGCCCAAGGGAGCGCACTTTAATGACCGGGACTATCTTATTTAACTGCTTTTCCATCTGCTCCAGGGTGTAGTCGTCGCCCTCGCCCACAATGGTCATCCGGGAAAAATGGCCATCCTCCACGGTGGACGCCGCTATGCTGTCGATATTGTACCCCCGCCGGGAAAACAGGGAAACCACACGGCTTAAAACGCCGGGCTGGTTCTCCACCAGAACGGAAAGCGTATACCTCATGCTCTCATCCTCCCTTTCAGACCGACGGCGTGTTGGGGTCTACCCGACACACCAGTACATAGGGCCTGGGGCTTGCCAACATCTCCCGGCAAAGCTCCTCGGCCTGGCGGTTATTTTCCGCCCTGGCCGCCGGGATGCCGTAGGCCGCGCACAGGGCCACAAAATCCGGGTTGCCGTCCATGTAGGTGGCAATGTGCCGCCCGCCGTACTGCTGGTTTTGGTATTCCCGCACCATGCCCAGCCGCCGGTTGTCCATCACCACGATCTTCAAGGGCACGTGGCAGGCCACCACGGTAGCCAGCTCGCAAAGGCTCATCTGAAAAGCGCCGTCGCCGCACACCGCCACCACCTGCCGCCGTGGCTTTGCCAGCTTTGCCCCCAATGCCGCCGGCAGGGCGTATCCCATAGTGCCCAGACCGCCGCTGGTCAAAAAGCGGCCCGTTCGCTGGGTGTAGTTGATGGCCGCCCATATCTGGCACTGGCCGGGATCCGCCGCCAAAATGGCGTCCGCGTCCGTCAGCCGGGAAAGGGTGCGCAGGAAGGAACGGGGCTCCACCGCGTCTTCCCTGTCCTGGCCTCTTGGAACAAATTCCATCTTATAGCGCAGCACCTGCTGCCGCCATTCTTTGCAGTCCGCAGGCTCCACCTGGTCTGTCAAGGCCCGGAGCACCTGGCGGATATCGCCGACAATGGGAATATCCACCCGCATGTTTTTCCCGATCTCCGCCGGGTCCACGTCGATGTGGATGATCACGGCCTGGTCCGCCACCTGGTTGGGCAGGGCAATGGCCCGATCACCCACCCGGGCGCCGCACAGCAGGATCAGATCGGCCTCGCCCACGGCACGGTTGGCGTAGCTGCGCCCGTATTTCCCGATCATACCGAGATAGGAGGGCCCCTCCTCCCCCGGCCCCAGGGCGTTTGACATGGCCCCCAGGCCCATCATGGTGGAGACCACTGGAATGCCGGTCTTCTCGGCAAATTTGTTCATTTCCTCTCTGGCTCCGCTGAGCACCACGCCGCCCCCGCAGCAGATGACGGGCCGCCTGGCCTGGGCAATGGCCCTGGCCGCCTTTTTGATTTGCAGCGGGTGGCCGCACAGGTTGGGCCGGTAGCCCACGATATCCACCTTTTCCGGGTAAGTGAAGGATCCCGCCGCCTGCTCCTGCACATCGTGGGGCACGTCGATGAGCACGGGCCCCGGCCTGCCGGTAGAGGCAATGTGAAAGGCCTCTTTAAACACCCGGGGCAGGTCGTCGGCCCTGGTCACCAGATAGCTGTGCTTGGTGAAGGACTGGCACGCCCCCGTGATGTCGCCTCCTGGAACACGTCCCTTCCCAGCTGCTCCAGGCTCACCTGCCCGGTAATGGCGATCATGGGGATG
>CAZYLJ010000112.1:0-4618 GCA_964648555.1 uncultured Acutalibacter sp. | reverse complement strand
ACAACATGTATCTGAACACCGGCTTCTGCGGCACGCCCTTCCTGTGCCGGGTCCTCTCTGAAAATGGCGCCAACGACGCCGCCTACACTCTGTTCCTCAACGAGGAGCAGCCCAGCTGGCTGTTTGAGGTGAAGATGGGCGCCACCACGGTATGGGAGCGCTGGAATTCTCTCCTGCCGGACGGCACGATCAGCGGCACGAGCATGAACAGCCTGAACCACTACGCCTACGGCTCCATCGGCGACTGGATGTACCGGGATCTCTGCGGCCTGAACCCCTGCGAGGAAAAGCCCGGCTTTAAGAAAGCTGTGATCAAGCCCCAGCCCGACCCCCGCATCCGCTGGGCAAAGGCAAAGCTGGATTCCGCCGCCGGAAGATATGAGGTATCCTGGCGGTATGACGGCGAAGCGCTGCACTATGACGTAACTGTGCCCTTTGACTGCGAAGCGGAGTTCCACTTCCCGGACGGCACGGTAAAGTCTCTTACCGCCGGCAGCTACAGATTCTGATCCCCCGCAGATAAAAAAGGAAAAGGACCGCGCTGCGGCCCTTTTCCTTTTTTGGGGAGGAGTTGTATTGAAAATCGCGGCTTACGCCGCATCTCGAACTCTTAAGTACGCCTTTATTATAGTGAATCGCCGGCGTTATGTCAACATTTTGCGAGAGAATCTCCCTTTTTCATGATTCTTGCTTGCCAAAGAAAATCATTTTATCAAAATAGCACAATTTTTTCTCTATTTGGCGGAGCGCCGAAGACTGATTGCGGTGAGCAGGCTGTCGTGGATGGTCTTCCAAATGTTCATCTTGCTGTCGCCGTTCTTATCGCCGTAATAGAGAATGAAGGGCACCTCGGAAAACGTGCAGCCCGAACGGTACAGCTTGTACAAAAGCTCCATCATGCAGGCAAAGCTCCTGTTTTCCACCAGCCTGTCGCCGTACTTTTCCAGGCCCTTTTCAATGGCGGCCTTGGTATACACCCGATAGCCGCAGGTATAGTCCTTTACATTGGGCACACGCAGAAGCATGGAGTAATAGAACTTTGCACCGCCGCTGAACAGCTTTCTCGATTCCTGTAAGCCCGTGACCGCGGAGCCCGGCTGATAGCGGGAAGCAATGACACAGTGCTGAGGAGAAGGCGCGGCTTTGATCTTTTCCACCATGCTGTGGACAAACCGGGGCTTGTGGGTATCGTCCCCGTCCATCAGGCACATCAGGTCGTCTTCCCCGGCGCGGGACATAAAATCACGGATAGCGGTAACCACCACGCCGCCCAGATTCTGGTTCTTTTCGTGGGCGAGGGTCCTGACGGCCTCGTGCTCGCTTTCCAGCGAGCGGATAATTTTCAGCGTGTCGTCGGTGCTGGCGTCATCAATGGGGACGATCTCCAGCCGGTAGCCTTCAGCGGCCAGCTGTTCGCTTTCCTCCAGCCATTCCCCGGTCAGCTTGGCGATGTTCCCCGCCTCATTGTAGCAGGGCAAATACGCATACAAAGCCTTTTTCATTTTATGACCACTCCCTTCCTTATTTCCCGATATCGTAGACCTGGCACACTTCATTTTCCGCGTAGAGGGGGTAATGCTCCTGAAGATACGCGAGGTACGTGCCGTCGCTGTCTGAAACGACGCTGCCGTTTACCACCACGAACCAGCGCACGCCCTTTTCCGTGTAATAGGCAATTTCCTCCTCCGGCCCATCAGGTATCTCGCTGTAATAGTGGATATTGGCCCGGTAGCCCCGGCGGTTGGCGGCATTGAGGCAGGAGGGGTCCATCACGGCGATGGCAATACCGTCTTCCGGCTCGGTCACTTCAGAGAGGAACGCGCCCACCTGGTCAACCGTGGTCTGCACCTGGGTGGAGCGCCACCGCTGCACGTCAAGACGAAGTGTAAAGCACAGCGCGGCCGCGCAGACCACCGCCGCCACAGAACGGCGGCACTTTAAAAGCTCCTCCGCGGCAAAGGAAGAAAGCAGCGCGCAGACCGGCAGGATAAACACAAGGTAATAATTGAACTTGATAGCCGCCACGATGGTGATGCACTCCAATGCGAAGGCCAGGGCCCAAATCAGGGCAAAACGGCGCTCTTTCACAAAGGAAAGGAGAAAACCCACTAGGGTCAGGAGCATCACGGGCCAGCCGAAATAATTGCCGGCGGCACTGTACATGAATTTAATGCCATCCTTTGTGAAGAAAGAAAATATCTGAGAGGTGAAGATGTGCTTTGTAGCGATGCCATCCACCAGCTGTAAAGTGGAGATTTGAGAGGTGTAGGCCATCAGCAGCAGGAAGGGCGCAACGGCAATGACGCCGCAAAGGTACACAAGGGGCGTGCGGAATACTTTTTTGCCGTACTTTTCCACAAACACGAAAAGAAACACAAAGCCGAGAAAGGCGGCCGGGGGCTTTTCCATAATGGCCACGGCCGCCATAGCGGAGGCGGCAATGGCGAAGCCTGTGATGGAATTTTCCTGAAACCGGCGGAGGTAATAGGCAGAGGCGCAGTAAAAGAACAGCGCGCAGGACTCCGGTTGGATGGAGGTAGCCATCATGACGGAAAGGGGCGTAAAGAGGTAAACGGCCAGCCCCACAAGGGAGGGAAAGGCTCCCACAAAGCGCTTCAGCAGAAGATAGAGATACACCGCCGAGCCTGTGAAGAACAGCAGGCCTATGACCCGGGGGATCACCCAGGAGGTGGTGTGGAAAAGCTGGAACAGCAGTGCGGAAAGATACGGGATGATTTGCAGCTCCAGCTGGACATAGTTCGGCGTAATGCCGTCGTAATTGAGCTGGGCTTTCAGGGGGTTCATGTCATACTGGTAGAAGTTCAGCGCAATGCTGTAGGTATCGGTCTGCCGCCATGATTCAAAGCTTTCCCAGGGCGGGCTCGTCAGCCGGGTGCACTGCCAGCACAGAAATATTCCAAAAAGCAGGATGCAGACGCAGAACTCCAAAAGCGCGTTCCTGTCCTTGAAGCTTTCCAAAAAGCGTTTCGGTTTCATTGGCGGCCCCTCCTCATTATAAACCAACCTTCAAAACACACTTGAAATGATAGGACATTACAGGTATAATGAACACAAATGCCTTATTTTACGGCTTTAAGTATTATACGCCCTGAGGCGGGAAAAAGCAAGCCGCAAGAAGGTGAGCCGCCATTTCTTTACACAGGACCAAGGAGCAGCAATGGAACTGAGAAAAAACGAAATCATAGAGCTTTCCATTACCGGCATGACAGCGGAGGGCATGGGCGTTGGCCGCAAGGACGGTATCGCGGTGTTCGTTCCGCTGACAGCGCCGGGCGATGTGTGTGAAGCGCGCATCGTCAAGGTGAAAAAAGCCTTCTGCTATGGCAGGCTGGAAAAGCTTCTCTCCCTCTCTTCCTGCCGCGTTTTGCCGGACTGCCCTGTCTTTTCCCAGTGCGGGGGCTGCTGCTACCGCCACATCAGCTACGAGGAAGAACTGAAAATTAAAACAGAGCGCGTCAAAGACGCCCTTTACCGCATCGGCGGTTTTGAGAGCCTCCCCCTTCGGCCCATCCTGGGGGCGGAAAACAGAAACGGCTACCGAAATAAGGCCCTGCTCCCCCTGGGAAAGCAAAGGGATGGCTCCCTTTCCATGGGATTTTATGCCGTCAATTCCCACAGGGTGGTGAACTGTGAAAGCTGCCTTTTGCAGCCGGAGGAATTTAACACCGCCATGAAGGCCTTTCGGGATTGGGCGGAGAAATTCGATTTGTCCATTTACGACGAGGAGACCCACACCGGCCTCTTACGCAGGCTCTACTTGCGCAAAGCGGAAAAGACCGGCGAGATATTTGCCTGCGTGGTTGTAAACGGCGAGGCCTTCCCCCACAGTGAGGAGCTTGTCTCCGCCCTGCGGTCGGCCGTGCCCGGGCTTGTGGGTGTGGCGGTCAATGTTCACAGGGAGAAAACCAACGTTGCCCTTGGCAAGGACTTCCACACCCTTTGGGGCCGGGACACGATTCATGATGAGCTTTGCGGTCTCAGGTTCCGGCTGTCTCCCCTTTCGTTTTACCAGATCAACCGCACCCAGGCGGAGCGGCTGTATGAGAAAGCCGGGGAATATGCCGGTCTGACGGGAAATGAGACGCTCCTCGATTTGTACTGCGGTACGGGCACGATCGGCCTTTCGATGGCAAAGAAGGCGAAAAAGGTCATCGGCGTGGAGATCGTGCCGGCGGCTGTGGAAAACGCCCGGCAAAACGCCGCCGAGAACGGTATCCGCAACGCGGAGTTCCTCTGCGGCGACGCCGGTGAGGCCGCAAAAGAGCTGGCCAGCCGGGGCGAACGCCCTGACGTCATCCTGCTGGACCCGCCCAGAAAGGGCTGCGACAGGAGCCTCATTGAAACGGTGGCCGCGCTCCGGCCGGAGCGGGTGGTATATATCTCCTGCGACCCCGCCACCTTGAGCCGCGATCTGAAATATTTCGCGGAGCTGGGCTATCCCCCAAAAGAGGCCATGCCGGTGGATATGTTCCCTGCCACCGCACACGTCGAGTGCGTAGTATTGATGTCAAGGACAAGGGACTGATAGGCTCGAAAGCCCTTGATTTCAGGCGCTTTTCGGCCTCTGTTAGCTTCAAGTGGGTCGAGACAGTAATCG
>CAZYLJ010000111.1:0-4619 GCA_964648555.1 uncultured Acutalibacter sp. | reverse complement strand
ACCTCCTGCTCTCCCGGATGGGTCAAGTTCTGCGAGCATTACTATCCCGATCTGATCGACAACCTGTCCACCTGCAAGTCCCCCCAGAACATGGCGGGCGCCCTCATCAAAACCTGGTATGCCCAGCGCGAGGGCATCGACCCCGAGAAGATCGTTTCCGTTTCCGTCATGCCCTGCGTGGCAAAGAAGTTCGAGATCACCCGTGATGACGAGTCTGCGGCGGGCGTGCCCGATGTGGACATCAGCCTGACCACCCGTGAGCTGGCCCGCATGATCAAGCGCGCCCAGCTGGCCTTTGACCGCCTGCCGGACGAGCCCTTTGACGATGCTATGGGCGTTTCCACCGGCGCCGGCGTCATCTTTGGCGCCACCGGCGGTGTGATGGAGGCCGCCCTGCGCACCGCGGCCGATGTGCTGGAGGGCAAGTCTCTGGAGAACGTGGAGTACCGCGAGGTTCGCGGCACCGAGGGCTTCAAGGAGGCCACCTACAAGGTGGGCGGCATGGATGTGAAGGTCGCTGTTGTCAGCGGCCTGAAGAATGCCAACGCCCTGCTGCAGAAGGTCCGCTCCGGCGAGGCCGACTACCAGTTCATCGAGGTCATGTGCTGCCCCGGCGGCTGCGTCAATGGCGGCGGCCAGCCCGTCCAGTCTTCCAAGACCTGGGCCTCCACCGACATCAAGGCGTTGCGCGCCAAGGCTCTGTACGATCAGGACGCGGCCATGCCCCTGCGCAAGAGCCACGATAATCCCGTGGTGAAGAAGTGCTACGCTGAGTTCCTGACCGACGGCCCCTGCGGCCACAAGGCTCATGAGATCCTTCACACCAGCTACGTCAAGCGCGGGATCTGAGTTTATATGATCTGCTAAAGAAAGGGCACCTGGATCTTCCAGGTGCCTTTTTATGTCGCCCGCGGGGATTTTCCGTGTTGACGGTTTCGGCCCAATCTAGTATAATCTATTGAGATGCGACAGAAAGGGAGAGATAGCCGTGAAAAGGATCCTTTGCGTTTTGTCCGCTTTTTTGTTACTGTTTATGCTGGCCGGCTGTTCCGCAGGCTACTCCAATGACGACTCCGCTGCAGTGGAATACTCGGACTCTTCCCCTGCGGAAACGGACGAAGGGACCGGCTCTCCTGATTCCGTAGGGGAAACTGCCAGAAAACTCGTCTATAACGCGAATATTTCCGCGGAAACACAGACCTTTGACGAGACAAAGGCCGCGTTTGACGCCTTGGTGACAGAGTACGGCGGCTACATTGAGAGCGCCGACATCTCCGGCCTCAGCTATGAAAATTCCCGGGAAAGCCGGTATTTGAACTATACCGTCCGCATTCCCGCCGAGAAATTGGAGAGCTTTTTAGAGCGGACCGGCGAGCTGATGAATGTGGTGTCCAACACCTTGGATATGGAGGATGTGACGGATTCCTACATCGACACGCAGGCGCGGCTGGATGCTTTGAAGCTGGAGGAAGAACGCCTTTTGGAGCTATTGGAGCAGGCCGAAACGCTGGATGAGATCATCCAGCTGGAGGATCGGGTGTCTCAGGTGCGTTATGAGATCGACAGCCTGACAGGCCGGCTGAAAGCCTATGACAGCGAGGTCGCCTATTCCACCGTTACGCTTTCCCTCCGGGATGTGACAGAGTACAGTTCCGGCTCCTCTTTCGGATCGAGACTCGGGCAAGCTTTTATCGACGGGTGGAGCAGCTTTGTGGGATTTTTGCAGGAAGCGCTGATCATTTTGGTGGGAGCGCTGCCCTTCTTACTGCTGGTCGGCGTGGTCACGGTGGTGATCGTTCTGCTTATAAAACACTCCTCGAAAAAGCAGAGGGAAAAATTTGCCCGGTGGAATCCCACGCCGCCCGCCGATCAAAAGCCTGGGGGCACGCCGCCCAAAAGCTGAAGCGCTTTTTCACCGCCCGGAATGTTGCTGTGTAAAGGAAAAACCATGAAAAACGGTAAAGCTTCAAAACTCAAAAAAGTCATGCGGCTGATCGGGGAGCTCCTCTGCCTTTGCGGCTGCGTTTGGTTCCTGCTGCCGCTTCTGCACGGGGGCTTCCGGCTGGGGGCCGCCTTTGGGCTGTGCGTCTGCGTCCTGGGCTTTCTCATCCTTCACTTTTACAAGCGCCTGGCAGACAGGGGCGGCTGGAAAAAAGCCATCGTCCGCCTGGTTTCCGTGTTCTATGTGCTGGGCCTTCTCTGGGCCGGGTACCTGACCAGCCTCATTCTTTCCGCCCAGCGGGACACGCCCCCGGAGGACGCCAACGTCATCGTGCTGGGGGCCCAGGTCTACAGCGCGGAGCGCATGGGCGTTTCCCTTTCAAACCGTGTAGACAGGGCCTGCGAGTATTTGACAGACCACCCGGACGCCAAGTGCATCGTCACCGGCGGCATGGGCGGCGACGAGCCCTGCCCCGAGGCCCTGGCGGCCAAGAACGCCTTAGTCCGCATGGGCATCGAGGAAAACCGTATCTACATGGAGGACCAATCGAAAAACACCCGGCAGAATATGGAGTTCGCCAAAGAGATCGCGGAGGAAAACGGCCTGGGCACCTCGTTTGCCATCATCACCCAGGATTTCCACCTGTTCCGGGCGAAGAAGCTGGCGGAAAGCGTGGGGCTCACGCCTTATGGCGTGGCGGCCGAGACCGATCCCATCCTCCTGCCGGAATACTATGGCCGGGAGCTCTTGTCCCTGACAAAATGGCACGTTCAGGAGCTGCTTCCCGGCGGCAGCCCTGAATGAGAAAGGAACACTATGACGCTCTTACTGAAACGCGCGCGGATCGTTGATCCCTCTCAAAGCATGGACATGACCGGTGACATCCTCATCCGGGAGGGGAAAATAGCGGAGGTGGGGGAGGATCTGTTCCCCCGGGCCGGGGAGGCCGATGAGGTCATGGACTGCGGCGGTCTCATTGCCGCCCCGGGCTTTGTGGATATGCACGTTCATCTGCGGGACCCCGGCCAGACCCACAAGGAGGATGTGTTCTCCGCCTGCCGGGCCGCCGCCGCCGGAGGTGTCACCAGCCTTTTGGCCATGCCAAATACCACCCCGCCAATGGACGAGCCGGAGACCGTGCGGGCGCTGCTGCAAAAGGCCCGCTTTGCGGACGCCGCCGTGTACACCGCCGCCTGCGTTACCAGGGGCTTGGCGGGGGAAGAGCTGACCGACCTGAAAGCCTTGAAAGAGGCCGGGGCCATCGCCCTCAGCGACGACGGCCTGCCTGTAAAAAACACCGCCTGCCTGTTAGAGGCCCTGCGCCGGGCCCCCGGCCTTTCCATGACCGTTACCGCCCACTGCGAGGACAAGTATCTGGCCGCGGGCGGCCTCATGAACCTGGGGGAGGTTTCCCGCCGGCTGGGCGTTCCGGGTATTCCCAGCGCCGCGGAGGACTGCGGCACCGCCAGAGAGATTGCGGCGGCCGCCTCTATCGACGCGCCGGTGCATATCTGCCATGTGAGCACCAGGGGCTCGGTGGCTCTCATCCGAGATGCCAAACGCCGGGGCGTGAAGGTCACTGCCGAGACCTGCCCCCACTACCTTTTGCTGACAGACGCGGCCCTGAACAGCCGCGACGCCGATTACCGCATGAACCCGCCCCTCCGCACGGAGGAGGACAGGCAGGCCCTGATCGAGGGCCTCCTGGACGGCACACTGGACGCCATCTCCACCGACCATGCCCCTCACACGCCGGAGGAGAAAGCGGACTTTCTCACCGCGCCCAACGGGGCCATCGGCATGGAGACCTCCTTTGCCGCCTCCCACACCGCCCTGGAGGGAAGGCTGTCTATAAGCGGGCTCATTGAAAAGCTGAGCACGCAGCCGGCAAAGATCCTCGGTATCCCGGCGGGGACCCTGCAACCGGGGGCAAACGCCGATATCGTGCTGCTGGATTTGGAGCGCAGGTGGGCCGTGGACGAAAACAAGCTCCACGGCAAAAGCAGAAACACACCCTTTAAGGGCATGACCCTGAAGGGCAAGGTCGTGTGCACGATCTTCAGAGGGAAAAAGGTTTTCGAGGAGCGATAGAGGAAGGGGAGACCGAACAATGTCAATGGACAGACTGCTGGAAAAGATCGCGGAGATGCAGAATCCAACGGTGGCCGGGCTGGACCCCAGGCTCAGCTACATCCCGGTGCACATCCGAACGGCGAGCTATGAAAAATACGGCAGCACCCTGGAGGGGGCCGCCGACGCGCTGCTCACCTTTAACAAGGGCCTCATCGACGCCCTGTGCGGCGTCGTGCCCGCCGTAAAGCCCCAGGCCGCTTATTATGAGATGTACGGCTGGCAGGGGGTAAAGGCCCTGGCGGAGACCATCGCGTATGCCAGGTCGAAGGATCTGTTTGTCATCACCGACGGCAAGCGCAATGACATTGGCGCGACCATGCAGGCCTACGCCGCCGCTCATCTGGGCAAGACCGAGGTAGAGGGCCGGCTGTTTGAGGCCTTCGGCGCGGACGCCCTGACCGTAAACGGCTACCTTGGCACAGACGGCGTCACGCCTTTGCTGGAGGTCTGCACGGCGGAGGACAAAGGTATTTTTGTTTTGGCGAAGACCTCCAACCCATCCTCCGGCGAGCTGCAGGACAGGAAGCTGGAAAGCGGTGAGACC
>CAZYLJ010000110.1:0-4633 GCA_964648555.1 uncultured Acutalibacter sp. | reverse complement strand
AGATATAGGGCCGCGATGTGGGCCGGGTAGAAAATGTAGAACGCCCACTTGATGGCTTTCCCTTTCCGCCCATTATAAAAATAGAGCGGCACCAGGGCAAGGAGAGAAAACCCCCACATGACGGCGTACCACAGGATGGTGTCGGGCTGGGAGAAAATGTAGCTTATTCGGCTTACCACCGGCCACACCAGGTACAGCATGGTGAGCACTCCGGACATGGCGCCTAGGCGGCCGATTTTATTTGTCACGGCATAGGCGGCAAACACTGCCAGCACCCCGAAAAAGCCGTAGTCTGTATGCAGAAGCTCCGCCGACACGGCAAGGGGCAGTACCGGCAACAGGGCAAGGACGGGGTGGTTTTTCTCCCGCAGGGACTTGCAGGCAAAGCAGGCCACGGCCCCCAGCGCCAGGGTGAAGAACACATTGGTGAGCCGGATGGGCCGGAGGTACAGGGCCTGTCCGGCGGGCAGATTGGAAAAGGCCAGCCGGAAGGGCACTTCTGAAACAAGCCCAAACAGCAGCAGGCGGCCCACATATTTTTTCGGGCTACGGGTGTGTAAGCACCCCTCCGAGATGAAGTAGGCGAAAATGGGAAAGGCCAGCCGCCCAAAGGGCTGAATAATATTGATAAGCGCGGCGGAGCTTTCCGCCGACATGCCGAAGGCTTCCATCAAAATGGTCCGACAGGGCAGGATCTTCAGCGTGTGGTCTAAAAGCATGCTGAAAATGGCGATGAGCTTCAGGCCAAATCCTGACATAGGGAAAGCCTCCTTACCATATAATTGATTGCTTCCATTCTATCGAAAATGGGCCCCGGTGTCAAACAAACGGGAACAAATGAAAGGAAAACATATGAAACGCTTAAGATCGAGACGTTACAGCTGTGGGGCGCTGACCCTGACGCTGGTTTTGACTGTGGGGCTCGTGCGGCTGCTCGGCGGCGGAGAGTCCGCTGCCGTCATGTCACCCTTTCAGGGCCCCGCGGCGGATCCCACTCCCGCCCCGGCGGAGGAGACGCTGTCGCTGCCAAAGACCACGCCCGCTCCCGCGACGGAAACGCCGGGCGCGGACAGCGAGCTGCTGGGCGTGTGGGTGCCCTATCTATCCCTCGCGACGGAGGAGCACACCCGGGAAGCCTTTGAGGAAAACTTTCGGGCCATCGCGGATTCCGCCGCGGACAAGGGCCTGAACGCCCTGTTCGTCCACGTGCGGCCCTTCTGCGACGCCCTGTACCCCTCGGAATATTTTCCCTGGTCCCACATCCTGACCGGGGAGCAGGGAAAAGACCCGGGCTTTGACCCCTTAGCGTTCATGGTGGAGTATGCCCACAGCAGGGGGCTGCGGTTCCACGCCTGGCTGAACCCCCTGCGGGTGAAGACCCCGGAAACGCCGGCCTCCCTTTCGCCGGACAACCCCTACGAGGCCCTGAAGGCCGACTGCCCCTATTACTTTATGGAAACGGACGGCAGCGTCTGGCTCGATCCGGCCTGGCCCTATGTGCGCACCCTGATCGCCAACGGCGCTGCCGAGATCGTGGAGCGCTACGACGTGGACGGCGTGCACTTTGACGACTACTTTTACCCCGAGGGGGGAGAGGAGCTGGACGGAGAGGCCTATGAGCTCTACGCTCAGGGGCTGGAAACGCCCCTGTCACTTTTGGAGTGGAGGAAGGCAAATATCAGCGCGATGGTGCAGGAGGTGTACCAGCGGGTAAAGGCGGCAAAGCCCGATGTGGAGTTCGGCATTTCTCCCCAGGGGAACCTTGCAAACGACGAGAGCATGGGCGCGGACGTAAAGGCCTGGTGCGCGGTGCCGGGGTATGTGGACTACCTGTGCCCCCAGCTTTACTACAGCTTTGAAAACGAGGCCCTGGGCTACGGCGAGGCCCTTTCCCAGTGGACGGAGCTGGAGCGCCATGAGGGCGTGAAGCTGTACATCGGCCTGGCACTGTATAAGGCGGGCAGCGACGCGGATAACGGCACCTGGCGGCTGTCGGACGACACCATCTCCCGGCAGATACAAAGCGCCCGTGAGGCCGCCTGCGCCGGGGTGGTGCTCTACTCGGCGGGATATCTGGACGCTCCCCAGACGAAGCGGGAGGTGGAGAACGCAATGGCCGCGCTGCGATGACTTGACGAAAGGGCCGAAGAAGTGATATACTTTATGGCAATTTGATTTGTCAAGGAGGGAGTCAGCGCTATGAGCGACATCAACGAAATTGGAGCGCGTCTGCGGGAACTGCGGGAAACCTGCGACTGCACGGTGGAAGAGATCGCGGCGGAGCTGGGCGTCAGCCCGGAGGTCTACCGCGGGTACGAGCAGGACGGGAAGGACATCCCCATCAGCCTTATTTACGCGGTGGCCAACAAGTTCGGGGTGGATTTCACCGAAATCGTTACCGGGACGCCGGCAAGGCTTTCCACCTACCACATCGTCAGGCGGGGCGGAGGCAAGGTGGTCAACCGCAACCCGGAGTACCACTTTGAGGACCTGGCCTACCGCTACGCCGACAAGGTCATGCAGCCGCTGCTCGTGACGCTGGAGCCCACCGACGCCCCGGCCAAGCTCATCACCCACTCCGGCCAGGAATTCAACATGGTGCTGGAGGGCACGGTGGTG
The DNA here is from genome assembly GCA_964648555.1 of uncultured Acutalibacter sp. Taxonomy (GTDB): domain Bacteria; phylum Bacillota; class Clostridia; order Oscillospirales; family Acutalibacteraceae; genus Acutalibacter. The sequence continues at coordinate 2,014 of CAZYLJ010000110.1, read as the reverse complement.
GTCTGCATCGGCGACAAGGAGTTTTCCCTCACCGCCGGGGATTCCATCTACTTTAACCCCACCATCCCCCACGGCCAGCGCTGCGGCGGGAAGGAAAAGGCCAGATTTATCACTGTGATCGCGGAATAACGGGAGGGAACAGAAAATGGACATGCTGTTAAAGAAATTCCTCCCCAGGATCCGGTTCGATTCCTACGAGGATTTCAAGAAGAATTTCACCATCAACGTGCCGGAGGATTTCAACTTCGGCTTTGACGTGGTAGACGCCTGGGCCGAGGCCGAGCCCGAGAAGAAGGCCCTTGTCTGGTGCAACGAGGAGGATGAGGAGAAGACCTTCACCTTTACGGACATCAAGCGCCTTTCAAACAGGGCGGCCAATTTCTTTCAGAGCCTCGGCATCCACAAGGGCTCCATGGTCATGATGATCCTGCGCCGCCGGTGGGAATACTGGGTCTGCGCCACGGCGCTGCACAAGATTGGCGCGGTGCTCATCCCCGCCACCCTGCAGCTGACGAAAAAGGACATCGTCTACCGGGGCAACGCCGCCAAGGTGGACGCCATCGTCTGCGTCAACGACCCCTTCGTGGTGGAGCAGGTGGAGGCCGCTCAGCCGGAGATCCCCACCATGCGCTGCAAGATCATGGCGGCGGACAAGCGGGAGGGCTGGATCAGCCTGAACGAGGAGATGGAGAAGTTCTCCGACGAGTTCCCCCGCCCCACCGGCGAGAACGCCACCAGCTGGAACGACCTGATGCTGGTGTATTTTACCTCCGGCACCACGGGCATGCCCAAGATGGTGCAGCACAACTGCGCCTATCCCCTGGGGCACATCATCACCGCGAAATACTGGCACCATGTGGAGGAAAACCACCTGCACATGGCCGTCTCCGATTCCGGCTGGGCCAAGTTCGCCTGGGGCAAATTCTACGGCCAGTGGGTGTGCGGCGCGGTTATTTTCGCCTACGACATGATCGGCAAGTTCAACCCGAAAAACCTGCTTGCCCACCTGGAAAAATACAAGGTCACCACCTTCTGCGCGCCGCCCACCATGTTCCGCTTCATGCTGCAGGAGGACGTGGCAAGCTACGACCTTTCCTCCATCCACCACTGCTGCACCGCCGGAGAGCCCCTGAATCCGGAGGTGACCAACAGGTGGCGGGAGCTGACCGGCCTGCAGATCTACGAGGGCTTCGGCCAGACGGAGGGCCCGGTGCTGCTGGCCAACTTCGGCAGCGAGTGGTTCGAGCCCATTCCGGGCTCTACCGGCAAGCCTTCCCCGCTGTTTGACATCCAGCTGGTGGACAAGGACGGCAACCTGTGCGAGGACGGCGACGAGGGCACCATCGCCATTATGGGAGTGAAGGATCACCTGCCCACAGGGCTCTTCACCGGCTATTACCTGAATCCGGAGATGACCGAGGAGCGCCTGGGCGGCAAGTATTACGACACCGGCGACGTGGCCTGGCGGGACAGCAATGGCTATTTCTGGTTCGTGGGCCGCAACGACGACGTGATCAAATGCTCCGGCTATCGCATCGGGCCCTTCGAGGTGGAGTCCGCTTTGGTGGCCCATCCCGCCGTGGTGGAGTGCGCCATCACCGGCGCGCCGGACCCCATCCGGGGCCAGGTGGTAAAGGCCACCGTGGTGCTGGCAAAGGGCTACGAGGGCACCCCGGAGCTCACCAAGGAGCTTCAAAACTATGTGAAGAAGGTCACCGCGCCCTACAAGTATCCCCGGGTCATCGAGTATGTAGACGAGCTTCCCAAGACCGTGGGCGGCAAAATCAAGCGCGCCGAGATCCGCCACGCCGACGAGCAGAAATAGGCACACAAAATCAAAGGGGAGTTTCCAAAACGGAAACTCCCCTTTTTGCTTTATTTATCAGACCTCAAAATCCTCCGGCTTCAAAAGCTCCAAATCGCGCTCCGCCTCCGGAGCGCGCAGGTTCCGGCGGGAACAGTTCAAAATGGCGTCCTCCACCTTGTTCCGAGCCATGCGCCCATTGCCGTTTGT
>CAZYLJ010000109.1:0-4668 GCA_964648555.1 uncultured Acutalibacter sp. | reverse complement strand
GTGCCACCGCCGGTGACGTGCAGGAACAGGTAAACGATCTTTGACAGGATATCCAGGAGATGTGAAAAAAGCATGGTATTTCCCCCTTTGTCAAGGCTATACCATCCTTATGTTTTTTGAACTCAAAAACTGCCTGTACAGCGGGAGAGGGATCCCCTGCGCTGGTATTTCTATTTCCCCTGTCTCCCCTGGTATACCTCCCTTGTAATTTGACGAAGAATATAGTAAAATGGTGTTTGGAATACAAATTTCATTTTTTGTGAGCATGTTTTGCATAAGGAGGAAGAATTATGGCGAGATATCAGGCGGCACATTCTCAGCAGAGCAGGCACGGCGAACGGCCGCCCCGTCGGGGCCACGGGCTGCGGAACACCCTGCTGGTCCTGCTGGCTCTCTTGGTGCTGGCGGCGGCCGGGCTTGCGGTAAAGCTCGTTGTGCTGGATAAAAAGGATCCCGGCGACCTGCTGCCCAGCTTATTTGGGGCGGCGACGTCATCACCCGCGCCGACAGCGGCCGCAACGTCGAAGCCTACCCCCGAACCGACCCCAACGCCCACGCCGGTACCCACGCCAACTCCTGTGCCTACCCCACCGCCCATTTACGACAACGGCACCGACGGTTATACCTCCAGCGGGCTGTATATCTGGGACAACAAGGCCTTCGAGCTCTTCTATGGCAGCACGGATGCCGCCCAAACCTATGCCTCGGCCATCTCCTCTTACAAGGAGCAGCTGGGGGACATCAACGTGTACAACATGGTGGTGCCGAACCACTCGGAGTTCGGCCTTCCCCAGCGCATCCGCGATGACATGGGGGTGACCTCGCAGCGGCAGAACCTGTCAGATGTGTACAGCAATTACTCCGCCGACGTGAAGGCTGTGGACATCTACGACAACCTGAACCTGCACAACGACGAGTACCTTTACTTCAACACGGACACCCACTGGACCATGCTGGGCGCCTATTACGCCTATGAAGCCTTCTGCGAGACGGCCGGCCTGGAGGCCGCGCCCCTCGACAGCATGAACAAGACCTCTCACGAGGACTTTACCGGGTACCTGGCCTATCTCTGCGGGGAAAGCTGCCTGTACGAAAACCCGGACACCATCGACCTGTACGAGCCCAGCTGCAATTACTCCGCCAGCCTTTCCTATGATGGCTACAGCTTCATAGACCTTGACTGCTTAAACAGCAGCGATGAAAGCATGGGCTACTCTATGGTACTGTACGGCGACAACCCGCTGTTCAAGATCGTGAACCACGACAGCGCAACGGGCCGCAAGCTGGTGCTGGTAAAGGATTCCTACGGCAATGCCCTGGCACCGTTTTTGGTCAACAACTATGACGAGGTGCACGTGGTCGATTTCCGCTCTTTCCCGCTGAACCTGCCGGCCTACTGCCAGGAAAACGGCATCACCGACGTGATATTCTTCAATAACGTCATGTCCGCCAACACCTGGAGCCAGATCGAGAGCATGAACGAGCTGTTCTATTGACACCGGCAAAACGAAGAGCCTCCCTTTTTCAGGGAGGCTCTTTTGCCCGCAAACATGACTTAAACGTCCAGAAGCGTGATGACGTGCCGGGGGCAGGCCTCCACGCACTTGCCGCAGCCCACGCACTTGGAGGCGTCCACGGTGGCCAGATTGTTCTTGACCGTCACCGCGCCGTATTCGCAGGTGCGCTCGCACTTCTTGCAGCCGATGCAGCCGATCTTACACACGGCCATGGTGTCCTTGCCCTTGTCGCAGTTGGAGCACCTTACCACCGCCTGGCGCTTCAGGGGCACAAACTTTATCATGCCCTTGGGGCAGGCCTCCACGCACTTGGAGCAGCCCCTGCACTTGTGGGGATCGATCTTCGCCACGCCGTTGCACACGCTGACCGCGCCATACTCGCAGGCCCGGACGCAGTCGCCCATGCCCATGCAGCCGTAGCGGCAGCTGGTGATGCCCCCCGCCAAAAAGGTGGAGGCCGAACAGCTCTTGATGCCGTCGTAGACCATTTTATCGGTGGTGTTGTCGTAGCTGCCCATGCAGCGCACCAGAGCGGTCTTATACTCTACCTGTATGTCGCCGGAGCCCAGGAGCTCGGCGCACTTTTGGGCAGTCTCCGCCCCGCCGGGGGAGCACAGCCCCGGCTTGGCCTCGCCCTTCGACATGGCCGCCGCGTAGCCGGAGCACCCGGAGAAGCCGCAGGCGCCACAGTTGGCACCGGGCAAAATTTCTTCCAGGGCTTCCGCTTTTTCGTCCTTTGGCACCGCCATGACGATGGAGGCCACCGCCAGAATCACCCCGGCCAACAGGCCGATCGCGCCTACAATGATAATAGGAGTGAGGATTTCCATGCTCTTTCCTCCTTACAGTAATCCGTCCACCAGGCCGTTAAAGCCCAGGAAGGAGACGGCCACCAGGGACGCCGCAACCAGCGTGATGGGCAGGCCCTTGAAGGTCTCCGGGATGTCGCAGTCCTCCAGCCGCTCTCTGACGCCGGCAAACAGCACCATGGCCACCAAAAAGCCAATGCCGCTGCCAAAGGCGTTGACCAGAGACTGGGCATAGCCGAAGGTGGGATCCGCCGCGCCCTTTTCCAGCACCAGCATGGTCACGCCAAGCACGGCGCAGTTGGTGGTGATGAGGGGCAGGTAAATGCCCAGGGAGTTATACAGCGGGGGCATGTACTTGTGCAGAACGGTCTCCAGCAGCTGTACCAGCGCCGCGATGACCAGGATAAAGACAATGGTCTGCAAGTAATCGAGGCCGTTGGGCACCAGCAGGTAGGTGTATAAGGGCCAGGTCACGGCCGTGGCGATGACCATGACCACGGTGACCGCGCAGCTCATGCCAACGGCGGTGTTGAGCTTTTTGGAAACGCCCAGAAACGGGCAGATGCCCAGGAACTTATTGAGCACGTAATTTTCTGTCAGGATGGCCGCCAGGAAAATGGCGACCAGGCCCTTGATGGTTTGTCCGTCCATTACTCAGCCGCCTCCTTCTTTTCACTGTCTTCCTTTTCCGCTATCTTCGAGCAGGACGCCGCCAGCGGGCAGCCTGCGCACCCCACGCTCTCCGGGGCCTTGCCCTCTTTGGAGAGCTTTCCTGCCAACGCAACCAGCATGCCGAAGACAAAGAACCCGCCGGGAGGCAGCAGGAAGATGATGATGGGATCCATGAAGCCTGACAGAATGGGCAGGCCAAAGACCGTCCCGGCCCCCAGAAGCTCCCGGATGATGCCCATGCACAGCATGGCGGCGGTAAAGCCAACACCCATGCCCAGGCCGTCGATAATGGAGGGCAGCACCTTGTTCTTGCTGGCAAACATCTCCGCCCGGCCCAGGATGATGCAGTTGACCACGATCAGCGGCAGGAACACGCCCAAAGCCGTGTCCAGCGCCGGGGAAAAGGCCTTGATGAACAGCTGCACGATGGTGACGAACCCGGCGATAATGGTAATATAGGCCGGGATGCGCACCTTGGAGGGGATGACGTTGCGCAGCAGGGAAATGGCCGCGTTGGAGCACACCAGCACAAAGGTGGTGGCCGCGCCCATACCGATGGCGTTACTGGCCGCCGTGGTTACGGCCAGGGTGGCGCAGCAGCCCAGCACCAGCCGCAGAACCGGGTTTTCCTTGACGATACCTTTGGTGAACTCATGGAGGAGACCCGAAGCTTTCTTTGCCATATCACTCGCCCTCCTTTTCCGTGTCGCTGGGCATACCGCCCAAGCTACCCATATCCTGCAATTTGTGATATTGTTCCACGGCCTGATTTACGGCGTTAGTGACGGCGGTGCTGGTAATGGTAGCCCCGGTCATAGCCTCTATCTGGCCCTCAGCCGGGGTCTGGTACTTTACCACCTGGATACCGTCGTCCGGCACGGCCTGCTTGTACTGATCCCGGAACTCCTCCTTTTCCGCGTTGGCCCCAAGGCCCGGCGTTTCACTGTGGGATAAGATCTCCACACCGGTGATCTCGCCCGCCGCGGAAATGCCGGTCACTATTTCTACGTCGCCGCCGTAGCCCTTGGCGGAGGTCTCCAGCACATAGCCCACAGTCGTGCCGTTGGCCGTGCCCTTGTATACGGGGGAGCCCTCCCAGTCGGCGGGCAGCTCCACTTCTTCAAAGCTCTCCACCCCGGGCAGCACCAGCTTCCGGGACTCCTCCGCCTTCAGCGCCGCCTGCTCCGCGATCTTATCCTCCGTCAGCAGGTTGGTGCCGCCCAGAGCCGCCGAGACGACCACGCAGATGATAAACAGGATGGCGGTGGGCTTCAAAATATCTTTCGCGTTAAGCTTCATTGCCCGCACCGCCTTTCGCTTTCTTTTCCTTTCCCGTGCCAAAGGCCCTGGGCTTTATGTACCGCTCGATGAGGGGCGTGAGGATGTTCATCAAAATGATGGAGTAGGACACGCCCTCCGGCAGGGAACCGAACGTGCGGATCAGCATGGTGAGCACCCCGCAGCCCACGGCAAAGACGATGCGCGCCTTCCAGTACAGGGGGCTGGTGGTGTAGTCCGTGGCCATGAAGAACGCGCCCAGCATCAGGCCGCCGGAGAGCAGGTCAAAGAGGGGGTCCCTTCCAAACAGGAAGGAGAGCACCGCCACGGTGGCAAGATACGTCACGGGGATCACGGGGCTGATGACCTTCCGGATGATGAGATACAGTCCG
>CAZYLJ010000108.1:0-4682 GCA_964648555.1 uncultured Acutalibacter sp. | reverse complement strand
TTTCTTTTGCAGGAAACCGGATAGAAAAATGCACAAAAAGAGCAGAAGAAGAGGGGAAAATTCGGCGGTCTGACAACGCGGAAATTGAGTGAACCCCCTTTCTTTTTTCTGTCCGTTCTGTATAATAATTTAAGCCTTGCGAAACCAGTTTCGCGGGGCGGAATGAAAAGGGAAACGCAAGACGCTTTCACAGCGCCTGCAAAATGAAGGAGGAGTTGTATGTTCCAGCTAAAGTGGCTTTGGAAGAGGATGGAGCGCTTTCAAGGGCGCTACATATTCGCGCTGTGCTCCACTGCTTTGATCTCCGCGATGACCATGGGAAATTCCCTCATCACCGCCAACATCATGGATACCGTGTTCGAGCCGGTGCAAAGCGCCGGCACGGTGACGGAGGCGGACACCTCCCGGCTGATCGCTCTGGTGATCCTGCTCATCGGCTTCACGCTGTTCCGTACCGGCTTTGAGTACCTTTCCATCATCACCTATGAAAAGTGCTCCCAAATGCTCATTTTTGAGCTGCGCCGGGACCTGTACCAGAACATGCAGGAGCAGGATCAGGCGTTCTTCTCCGGCAATCGCACCGGCGACCTGATGACCCGCCTGACCGGCGACCTGGACATGGTGCGCCATATGGTGTGCTGGGTGCTGCGCCAGCTGCTGAGCTGCGCCCTGCTGTTCCTCATCACCTCTATCACCTTCCTGGTGACGGACTGGCTCTTCGCCCTGTGTATGCTGGTGGTCACGCCCTTTATCTTCTTCCTGACCCTGCGGTTCTCCAGGAAGGTGCACCCCCTTTATGTGGATCTGCGTGAGAAGCTTTCCCAGCTGAACACCGCCGCCCAGGAGAACATCTCAGGAAACCGGGTGGTCAAGGCCTTTGCCCGGGAGGACTACGAGATCGAAAGGTTCGACGAAAAGAACCGGGAGTATAAGGAGGCCAACAAGAACGCCTCTCTGCTGTGGCTCAGATACAGCCCCTATATCGAGACCCTTTCCCAGTCGCTGTCGATCACGGTGCTGCTGGTGGGCGGCCTGTTCCTCATCATGGGACGCATCTCCATCGGCACCTTTACCCTGTTCAACTCCCTGAGCTGGACCCTGTCGAACCCCATGCGCATGCTGGGTATGCATTTGAACGACCTGCAGCGATTCTTTGCCAGCGCCAACAAGATCATCGAGCTCTACTACGCAAAGTCCACCATCGCCACCCGAACGGACGCCGTCAGGCCCCAGGGCCGCGTCAAGGGGGAGCTCAGCTTCCGCAATGTTGGCTTGAAGCTCCACGGCGCCCAGGTCTTGAGCGGCGTCGACCTGGACGTAAAGCCCGGCGAGACCGTGGCCATCATGGGCCCCACGGGCTCCGGCAAGACCTCCCTTGTCAGCCTGATCCCCCGGTTCTCCGACGTGACCGAGGGCAGCCTCTGCCTGGACGGCGTGCCGGTGAGCCGGTATGATTTGCATGCCTTGCGCTCCTCCATCGGCATTGCCACCCAGGATGTGTTCCTGTTCTCCGACACGGTGGACGGCAACATCGCCTACGGCGACACCTCCCTTTCCGAGGAGGAGGTCAAGCGGTACGCCGTCATGGCCGACGCGGCGGAGTTTGCCGAGAGCCTGCCCCAGGGGTATGACACGGTCATCGGCGAGCGGGGCACCGGCCTTTCCGGCGGCCAGAAGCAGCGCATCGCCCTGGCCCGGGCCCTGGCGGTAAGGCCCTCCGTGCTCATTTTGGATGACACCACCAGCGCCGTGGATCTGGAAACGGAAAAGTACATCCAGGAGCAGCTGGCGAAGCTCGACTTTGACTGCACCAAGATCATTGTGGCCCAGCGTATTTCCACCACAAAGCGGGCGGACAAGATCGTGGTGCTGGAGGACGGGAAGATCACCGAGATCGGCACCCATGAGGAGCTTTCTCAAAAGCCCGGCTATTACCGGGAGGTCTTCCTGCTGCAGAACGGCATGGCCGAAGAAAGCGAGGTGGGTTAAATGGCCAGAAACAGATACGATGTAGACGAAAGCCTGGAGACCCCGTTTAATATCAAGCACCTGCTGCGGGCGGGCGCCTACATTGGCCGCCACAAGAAAAAGATGGTGCTTTCCCTGCTGTTCTCCGCCATTTCGGCGGTCTGCGGCCTGGTGGGCCCCATGCTCATCCAGCGGGGCATCAACGTGTCCGTTCCCAATCGCGATTACGGCGAGCTCATCCTCCTGGCCGTTTTGATGCTGGCGGCCATCCTGGCCTCTGTGCTGTTTGCCCGGGCCCGCTCCAAGTACATGATCGAGGTGAGCCAGGAGATCATATACGACATCCGCAAGGACCTGTTTGCCCACCTGCAAAAGCTGCCCTTCCAGTTCTATGACGACAGGCCCCACGGCAAAATTTTGACCCGCGTCATCAACTATATCAACTCCGTGTCGGACGCCCTCTCCAACGGTATCATCAACTTCGTGCTGGAGATTTTCAACCTGGTGCTTATCGCCATCTTCATGTTCCTGTGTGACTGGCGGCTTTCCCTGGTGGTCATGGCCGGCGTGCCTCTGCTGGTGGCGGTGGTGCTGCTGGTGAAGCCCGCCCAGAGAAGGGCCTGGCAAGACGTGTCCAACAAAAGCTCCAACCTGAACGCCTATCTTCACGAGAGCCTGGACGGCATGAAGATCACCCAGGCCTTTGTGCGGGAGGAGGAAAACGCAGGCATCTACGACAGGCTGAACAAAGATTGCTACCGCACCTGGATGAAGGCCCAGTACACCTCCAACCTGATCTGGTTCTCCGTGGATAACATCTCCACCTGGGTGGTGGGGGCCATGTACCTGGTGGGCCTGATGATGGTGGGCCCCGGCGCCCAGATCGGTACCCTGATCGCCATCTCCTCCTACGCCTGGCGATTCTGGCAGCCTATTTTGAACCTGTCGAACCTCTACAACACCTTCATCAACGCCGTGGCCTATCTGGAGCGCATTTTCGAGATGATGGACGAACCCGTCACCGTGGACACCGCCCCCGACGCCCAGGAGCTGCCGCCCATTACCGGCGCGGTGAGGTTTGACGACGTGACCTTCTCCTACGACGGCACAGCGAATGTTCTGGAGCATTTCGATCTGAACGTGACCCCCGGCGCGTCCATCGCCCTGGTGGGCCCCACCGGCGCGGGCAAGACCACCATCGTCAACCTGCTTTCCCGGTTCTACAACATCAACGGCGGCAGGATATTATTGGACGGCCACGACATCTCCCGGGTGACCTTGCGCTCCCTGCGCTCCCAGATGGGCATTATGCTCCAGGACAGCTTCATCTTTTCCGGCACCATCATGGACAACATCCGTTACGGCCGCCTGGACGCCACCGACGAGGAGGTCATCGCCGCCGCCAAAACCGTTCGGGCCCATGAGTTCATCAGCCAGATGGAGAACGGCTACAACACCCAGGTCAACGAACGGGGCTCCCGGCTATCCCAGGGGCAGAAGCAGCTGGTGGCCTTTGCCCGCACCCTGCTTTCCGACCCAAAAATTTTGGTGCTGGACGAGGCTACCTCCTCCATCGACGCCAAGACGGAGCGCCTGCTGCAGGATGGCCTGAACGCCCTGTTAAAGGGCCGCACCTCCTTTATCATCGCCCACCGGCTCTCCACCATCAAGAACTGTGACCGCATTTTGTACATCTCCGACAAGGGGATTGCCGAAATGGGCAGCCATGAAGAACTGCTGAAGCGCCGGGGCAAGTATTACCACCTGTACACCGCCCAGCTGTGCGACGGCGGTCTGCTCCCCGACGGCTGCGACGTGGACCCCGCCCTGTGATGAGGCGGCCCCGCATGGCTACGGCGGCGGAAAACGTTCCGGGCAGCCCTGTGAAGGCTTGCAATTCCCTGTGATCGCTGTTATAATTTGGATAACGAAACTTTAACGGAAAAAGAGGGAGATTTATGCAGGAGATCAGGATCGAGCGGACGAAAACGCCGAAAGCGAAGCCCGCGGACCAAAGCAAGCTGGGGTTCGGGAAGATCTTTACCGACCACATGTACATCATGCCCTATGAGGCCGGCAAGGGCTGGCACGACCCCAGGGTGGAGCCCTACCACAATATCGAGCTTGCCCCCTCGGCTATGGTGTTCCACTACGGCCAGGAGATGTTCGAGGGCCTGAAGGCCTACCGCACGGAGGATGGCCGCACGCTGCTGTTCCGCCCCGATAAAAATATCGAGCGGGCCAACCGCTCCAACCGCCGGCTGTGTATTCCCGAGATCCCCGCCGACGATTTTCTGAACGCCTTAAAGACACTGGTGGCCGTGGACAGGGACTGGATCCCCACCGCCCCCGGCACCTCCCTTTACATCCGGCCCTTTGTCATCGCCACCGACCCCTTCCTGGGGGTGCGGCCCGCCGACAACTATCTGTTCATGATCATCCTCTCGCCCTCCGGCGCGTACTATGAAAGCGGCCTTGACCCTGTCAAGATCTGGATCGAGGATGACTACGTCCGGGCGGTGCGGGGCGGCATTGGCGAGGCCAAGACCGGCGGCAACTATGTTGCCAGCCTGGCGGCTCAGGTCAAGGCCCACAACGAGGGCTACTCCCAGGTGCTGTGGCTGGACGGCGTGGAGCGCAAGTACATTGAAGAAGTGGGCGCTATGAACATCTTTTTCAAGATAAACGGCAAGGTGGTCACGCCCATGCTCACC
>CAZYLJ010000107.1:3986-4752 GCA_964648555.1 uncultured Acutalibacter sp. | reverse complement strand
GTGCACCACGCCCCTTGGCCGATACTTTTTCAGCAGGGCCAGATTATCGCCGTGGGCCTCCCGGTCATGGACGGAAACAGGCATGTCAAGCTCCTTTGCAAGGGCGAGCTGCCGTTCAAAGACCTCCAGCTGGCGATTTTTTGGGCACTCGTCCAGCCAGTGGTAGTCCAGGCCGATCTCGCCGACGGCCACGATCCTTTCCTTTTGCAGCAGGCCTGTCACCGTTTCCAGCCAATCCTCCGGCAGATCCCGCGCGTTTTCCGGGTGGATGCCCGCGCCGCCGTAAAAGTAGCCGTACCGCTCCGTCAGGGCCACAGTGTCATAGCAGCCCTGTAAATCGGCGCCCATGTTGATCACCCCGCAGACGCCGCGCTCCGGCAGGATATGGCCAAGCAGCTCTTCCCGGTCGGGGTCGAACTGCCCGTCGTCGTAGTGGGCGTGACTGTCAAATATCACGCGAATCGAACCTCCTCAGCACAGCTTTGCTCCGGCGGGGATCGCGTCGTCCACCATGATCAGGTGCAGACATTCCTCGCCCTTTTCCTTATGCACCGCGGAGATGAGCATGCCGTTGCTTTCCAGGCCCATCATCTTCCTGGGGGGCAGGTTCACAATGGCGACCAGCGTCTTGCCGACCAGGTCCTCCGGCCGGTACCACTTGCGGATGCCGGATAAAATCTGCCGGTCTGTGCCGGTGCCGTCGTCCAGGGTGAATTTTAACAGCTTCTCACTTTTTTTGACCGCCTCGCAGGCCTTCACCTTCACC
>CAZYLJ010000107.1:0-3976 GCA_964648555.1 uncultured Acutalibacter sp. | reverse complement strand
GAGCTGCGGCTCCACCTCCACCGCCGGGACGGGCATATTGGCAAGGCGCTTTTCCTCAGCCCTGGCGATGACCTCGTCCTCGTCCAGGCGGGCAAACAGGATCTCAGGCTTGTCCGTCACCTTGCCGCCGCTAGGGTACAGGCCGGTTTTGTTGAGGTCGTCCCAATCCCTGGGGCTTGTATTCAGCTGGGCAAAGATGCTGTCGCAGGCGTCAGGCAGGAAGGGCCGCAGCAGGGAAGCCCCCACGCAGATGGAATCCACCAGGTTATAAAGCACCGTGGACAGCCGGGGCAGCTTGTCTTCCTCTTTTGCCAGCGCCCAGGGCATGGTCTCGTCGATGTATTTGTTGCACCGCTTGAACAGGCTCATGATCTCCGTGATGGCGTCGGCGGCCCGCAGGCTTTCCATCTTCCGGGCGGCCTTGTCCCGGCAGGCGGAGACAACCGCTTTCAAATCGTCGTCCACCGGCTCGGTGACGCCGGTGTCCCTGACCTCGCCGCCGAAATATTTGTTCGACATGGAGATGGTGCGGTTTACCAGGTTCCCCAGCACGTTCGCCAGGTCGGAGTTGTTCCGCTCGCACACCAGCTCCCAGGTCAGGTTGCCGTCGTTGTCATAGGGCATTTCGTGCAGCACAAAGTACCGCACCGCGTCCACACCAAACACGTCCACCAGGTCGTCGGCGTAGATGGTGTTGCCCTTGCTCTTGCTCATTTTGTTGCCGTTCATCAAAAGCCAGGGGTGGCCGAACACCTGCCTGGGAAGGGGCAGATCAAGGGCCATCAGGAAGATGGGCCAGTAGATGGTGTGGAAGCGGATGATGTCCTTGCCAATGAGGTGCAGGTCGGCGGGCCACAGCTTTTTGAACTGTTCGGTGATGTCCTCGCCGCAGTGGTAGCCGATGCCGGTGATGTAGTTCGTCAAAGCGTCCAGCCACACGGAGACTACATGCTTGGGGTCGAACTCCACCGGCACGCCCCATGTAAAGGAAGTGCGGGAGACGCACAGGTCCTGCAAGCCGGGCAGCAGGAAATTGTTCATCATCTCGTTCTTTCTGGCAGCCGGCTGGATGAACTCCGGGTGCTCATTGATATACTCGATGAGCCGGGGAGCATACTTGCTCATCTTGAAGAAGTAGGCCTCCTCCTTTTCGGGATGGACCTCCCCGCCGCAGTCCGGGCACTTGCCGTCTACCAGCTGGCTTTCGGTGTAGAAGGCCTCGCACTCCCGGCAGTACAGGCCCTCATAGGCCCCCTTGTAGATGTCGCCCCGGTCATAGAATTTTTTGAAGATTTTCTGAACTTCCTTCTCGTGGTAGTCATCGGTGGTGCGGATGAAATGGTCGTAGCTGACGTTCATCAAGTCGAACTGGCCCTTGATGATCCCGGAGACCCTGTCCACAAACTCCTTCGGGCTTATGCCTTCGGCCTGGGCCTTCAGCTCGTTCTTCTGGCCGTGCTCGTCGGTGCCGGTCTGAAAGTACACGTCGTACCCCTGCAATCTTTTAAAGCGCGCAATGGCGTCCGCCAGCACGATCTCATAGACGTTGCCGATGTGGGGCTTGCCCGAGGTGTACGCGATGGCGGTGGTCAAATAATATTTCCCTTTACTCTGCATGTAGAAAACCCTTTCTTATACCGGCTCGTAGCCGGTGTCCTTTACGATCTGCTTTAAGTCCTCCACAGAAAGCTTTTCCGCGTCATAGGTGACGACGGCCTCCTTTTTGTCGAGGTCTACCTTTGCTTCCTTGATATGCTTATTTTCCATAAACGCGTTGCACATTCGGGCGGAGCAATGCTCGCAGTGCATGCCCTCAATGTGAATGACGGTTTCTTTCCAATCCTTTTTTCCAAACATTTTCCTCATCCTTTCTATGATTTGAAAGAAAGCCCGGAGAGCTTCCTGTCTAGCGGTAGAACAGCATGGAGAACGTGCCGGCGATCAGCAGCACCGCCAGGATAATGGCAGTGATGCGCACGAACAGGGCCCTTTTCTTCTGGTCATAGCCCTTCATAGTATCACCATCCCCTTCAGGTTTTCGTCCAATCTTTTGTATTTTAGCATTTTTGCCGGCATTTGTAAAGAAGAAAAGAGGGGAGAGGCTTCGCCCGGAAAGGGCGGCCGCACACTTTTTCCCTCCCCGCATACCTTGATATCAGGAGCGTGTCCCGCCATAGGACGGGCCGTTCCGAAACTATCAAGAGAAGAGAAAGGGGTAATCATTTTGGCGGAAGAATTCAATGGCCAGGCGTGCACGGCCGATACCCCGCTGCTGCCCGCCGACCCCGTTCCCGCTATGGCGTATGTGCCCTATCAGCAGTGGAGCGGCGCTCTGCACAGCCCGGAAGGGGCATTGGACGCCGGGACGCTGTTCCCGGTGCTGGATAAGCCGTTCCTTGGCGGAAGGAGGATGCCCGGATGAATGAACGCGAGGCTATGGCCCGCCGCATTTACGCGGTAGAGTTTGCCTGCTGGGAGCTCCACCTGTTTTTAGACACCCATCCGGGCAGCTGCGACGCGGCGAGGAAGCTGGAGGAATATCAGGCCCGGGCGAAGAAGCTGCGGTGCGAGTTCGAGGAGAAGTACGGCCCCATCGGGGAGACGCCCCAGGACGCCGGCCGCTGGGCCTGGATCCGGGACCCCTGGCCCTGGGAGCCCTCTCCCACACAAGAGGAGGCCGACTGACTTATGTTTGTATATGAAAAGCGACTGCAATATCCCGTCAACATCAAAAATCCCAACCCAAAGCTTGCGAAGATCATCATATCCCAGTATGGCGGCCCACACGGTGAGATCGGCGCGTCCCTGCGGTATCTCAGTCAGCGGTACGCCATGCCGTACCCGGAGCTGCGGGCCATCCTGACGGACATCGGCACCGAGGAGCTTGCCCATCTGGAAATGGTGGGCACCATCGTCTACCAGCTCACCCGGGACCTGACGCCCGAGCAGATACAGGCGGCCGGCTATGACACTTATTTTGTGGACCACACCACCGGCGTGTACCCCGTGGCGGCGTCCGGCGCCCCCTTCAACGCGGATACGTTCGCCGTCACCGGCGACACCATCGCCGACCTGCATGAGGATCTGAGCGCGGATGGCGCGATCGCGTAAGAACAGCCTGCCGCATAAGCACCGGATCTTTTGCATGAACGGGCTTTTTTAGGGTGCGCTTGAGTAGGGGAAAGGGACAAGAAGTTTCCAAACAATCGCAAAGCAGGACTTCATCCCCGCGCGGGGAATGCAGTCCTGCTTTTTTTCTAAAAGGAGGGCAGAAAAATTTCTCTTCCCTGTTTTAATGCTATTCCGCCGCTTTGCAGCGCACGGTAATTCTTTCCTTGCCACTTACGGTGCAGGTAAACAGCGTCAAAGCCCAGCCGCTGTTTTTCATTTCCTCCACATCGCCGGCGCCAAGCTGTTCGATTTCAGCCACCGTGTAAGAAAAAGCCTTCCCTTCCACGTCGGTGAATACCACTTGATCCCCAATCGCCAGGTTATTTAGCCGCCCGAAATGAGAGGTGTAATTGTGCCCGGCAATGACCAGGTCGTTCGACTGGACAGAGCCGCTGTACCGGCAGGGCGCGATTTTCAGCCGGGTGTCGTCACAGTCGCTCATCACCGGCAGAGAAAGCTCCAGCGCCGGGATGGTCAGATAGCCGATATACTCCTGCCCATCTACCTCCACCACGCCCGTTTTTACGGCTTCTGTTTCCGCTTCGTTGCCATTAGAGAGGCTGTCCGCCGGGTGCTCTATGGCGTCCAGAACCGCGGGAAGAATTTCCTCCGCCGCCTTCTCCGCGGCTTCATTCTCCGCCCGGTTATAAAGGAGCAGGGCCAGCGCCGCAATCAGCAGGAGCGCCCCAACGCTCATCAGCAGGAGCCCGATCTTCTTACGCATCTTTTTTCTTCTTGAGGAACACCAGGCCCCAGCCCAGGGCGAACAGCGCCAGCCCGCAGCCGGCCAGCACCGGGATCGGCC
>CAZYLJ010000106.1:0-4794 GCA_964648555.1 uncultured Acutalibacter sp. | reverse complement strand
AGCTGCTCATCGCGGACGAACCCACCACCGCCCTGGATGTGACCATCCAGGCCCAGGTGCTGAGCATGATGCGCAAGCTGAAGCGGGAGCTGAACTCCGCCCTGCTGCTGATCACCCACGACCTTGGCGTGGTGGCCAGTATCTGCGACATCATCGGCATTATGTACGCCGGTGAGCTCGTGGAGTTCGGCACCCTTGAGGATGTGTTCAACCCGGCGAAGAAGCACCACCCCTACACCACCGGTCTGTTTGGCTCCATCCCCAACCTGAAGGTGGACACCGAGCGGCTGGCCCCCATCCCCGGCTTGATGCCCGATCCCACCTCGCTGCCTGAGGGCTGTAACTTCGGCCCACGCTGTCCTCACTACGATCCCGAACACTGCGGCGGCCCGATCCCCGTAGCCCAGCGGGAGCAGCATCAAATCAAATGCATCCTGTTCCAGGATGCCGACCTTTGAAAGGGGGTGGAGCCGTTATGAGCGATATTCTTCTGGAATGTAAACACCTGAAAAAATACTTTCAAACCCCCGCCGGCCCCCTCCACGCCGTGGACGACATCAACCTGACCATCAACCGTGGCCAGACCCTGGGCATCGTGGGCGAATCCGGCTGCGGCAAGTCCACGCTGGGCCGCTGCATCCTGCGCTTGATCGAGCCTACCTCCGGCGAAGTCCTGTTTGAAGGCCGGGACGTGGCCAAGCTCAACAAGACGGAAATGCACAGCATGCGCAAGGAAATGCAGCTGATCTTCCAGGACCCGTATTCCTCTCTGAACCCCCGGAAGACCGTCTTCCAGACCATTTCCGAGCCTATGCGGGTCTTTAAGCTGTGCAAAAACAAGGCGGAGCTGGAGGCGCGAACCCTGGAGCTGATGGAGACGGTGGGCCTGTCCGACCGGTACATCAACACATATCCCCATGAGATCGACGGAGGGCGGCGCCAGCGGATCGGCATTGCCCGCGCCCTGTCCCTGACCCCTAAATTCATCGTCTGCGACGAGCCGGTATCCGCTCTGGATGTGTCCATCCAGGCCCAGATTTTGAACCTGATGATGGACCTGCAGCAGAGCATGGGCCTGACCTATATGTTCATCACCCACAATCTGTCCGTGGTAAAGCATATCTCCGACGAGATTGCCGTGCTCTATCTGGGAAAGATGGTCGAGCGCGCACCCAAGGACGAACTGTTCAAAAATCCCGCCCATCCCTATACCCAGGCCCTGATGGGTGCCATCCCCATCCCCGCCTTGGGCTACAAGGATGTTGAGCCAGAGCTGATCCGCGGTGAGGTGTCCTCCCCCATCAATCCCAAGCCGGGCTGCCGGTTTGCCGCCCGCTGCCCCTATGCCACGGATGCCTGCGGCGCGGAACAGCCCATGCGCGACCTTGGCAACGGCCACTTTGTGGCCTGTCACCGCTGCGGCGGCGCCCCGGCGGCTCTCTGAGGGCTGAATCATTTAAGCCTTCTCCATATACTGAATATCAGTCAACGAGTCCCGCTTTTTCTCCACTGATTCTCCATGCCATTTTTTCTTTTATGCCCCGCATATTCTCCCATTCTAATTTTCTGTTATTCTGGTTTTATGAATATTTTTCACGTATTTATTAATAAATGATTGACAAATCTTACGCTATGTCATATAGTGAATTTCAGAAAATTCTTTTTCGCACAATAACAATTTTGAAAGGATGCTGCCAAATGGAAATTAAAAACATCTGTGTAGTTGGCGGCGGCCGGATGGGCCGTCAGATCGCTCTGAACGCCGCAGTCCACGGATACAGCGCATCGGTGTACGATGTGGCCCCCGCCGTGCTGGAGGACGTCAAAAAGTGGTCCGAGGAATACCTGGCCGGGCGCGTGGCCAAGGGCCGTTTGACTCAGGAGGAAGTGGAGCAGGTCAAGAGCCTGTTCCGGGTGGAGTCCGATCTGTCCAAAGCCTGCGAAGGAGTGGACTGTGTCATTGAGGCCGTGGTGGAAATCGAGCAGGTAAAGCACGACCTGTTCAAGCAGCTTGACAGCGTGGTAGGCAAGGACGTTATTCTGGCCACCAATTCCAGCTACATGGTTTCCTCCATTTTTGCCGGGGATGTCTCCAATCCCTCCCGTCTCTGCAACATGCACTTCTACAATCCCGCGCTGGTCATGAAGTTCGTGGAGATCGTTCAGGGCCCCCACTGCTCGGAGGAAACCGCCAAGGCGGCCTATGACTTCTGCACCAACACCGGCAAGAAGCCCATCTGGCAGAAGAAGGAGATCCCCGGCTTCGCGGGCAACTTCCTCATCGCCGGCCTGTATGAGCGCGCTCAGTACCTGGTGGAAAACGGCTATTGCAGCTTCCAAGACGTGGACATCGCCATGGAAGAAGGCTTCAACCACCCCATGGGCCCCTTCCGCCTGAACGACCTCACCGGCGTCAACCTGTCCTTTGACATGATGAAGGCCCAGTACGAGAAGACCGGCAAAAAGCCCAATATGTACGACGTATATGAGGACCTGGTCAAGCGGGGCCGCTATGGACGCTCCGTGGGCCATGGCTTCTACGATTACGTGTGATCTATCCCCCAAACAAGGAGATACGCCATGAAGAAGGTAATTGTTTCCGTGGCTCTCACCGGCACAGCCGGCTCCAAGAGCCAAACCCCTTACATCCCCATCAGTCCTGAGGAAATCGCGGCCGACACCGTGGCAGTGGCCAAGGCCGGCGCTTCCATGGTACATATCCACGTCCACGACAAGGCCGGCAACCCTACCATGGAGACCAGCTATTTCAAGGAGGCCTTTGAGGCGGTAAAGGAAGCTACCGAAAAAGCCGGCGTGGACGTGATCGTCAATTTGACCACCTCCGGCGGCTCCAACGACGACTTCCTGCGCATGGAGCACCTGCGCCAGCTCCGCCCTGAGGTCTGCTCCTACGACGTGGGCACCTTCAACTGGGCGCTGGGCGGGGTATTTGAAAACCGGCCCGACTTCCTGGTGGCGCTTGGCAAGACCATCCAGGAGCTGGACATCAAACCGGAGATTGAGGTCTTCGACTCCGGTATGCTGAGCAACGCCATCGCCTACGCCAACTATAAGCTGCTCAAAACTCCCTGCCACTTCCAGTTCGTGCTGGGCGTGCTGGGCGCTATGGACGGCAGCGTGGAAAACCTGGAGTACCTGCACCGTCGCCTGCCCGTCGGATCCACCTGGAGCGTCACGGGCATCGGGAAGGCCCACCTCCCCATGCTGCTCACCGGCCTTGCCTTGGGCTGCGACGGCATTCGCGTGGGTCTGGAGGACAATCTCTATCTGTCCAAGGGCGTCAAAGCGACCAACGTCCAGCTCACCGAACGGGCCGTGGCCATCGCCCGGCTGGTCGGCCGCGAGCCCGCCACCGCCGAAGAGGCCCGTCAAATGCTTGGCATCACCCGCCATGCTCTGGCTGAGTATCGCGGCTGATCTACCTTTAGCGACACTCCCTCCAACATGATGGAACGGCCCACTCCTCCTTGGGATGGGCCGTTCCGTCAAAGCAGGTATACGGCGGCGGGCTAAACTCGCCGCTGACGCAAAGGAGACCATTATGGAACAGAGCAAAAGGATCCTTGACGGCTTAAAGGTTGTGGAGCTTTCCACCTATGTCGCCGCGCCCACCTGCGCAAAGCTGCTGGCAGACATGGGTGCCGAAGTTATCAAAGTCGAATCCCCCGCCGGCGATCCCTGGCGCTACGGCCCAGAGGGGCCCGGCCAGGTGTGCCCCCGGTTTGAGGTATGCAACTCCGGAAAAAAGAGCATCGTCCTCAACCTCAAGACCCCGGAGGGTATGGAGGCTATGCTGGCGCTCATCGCCAACACCGACGTTTTTGTGACCAACAACCGCCGCCAGGCGCTGCTGCGCCTGGGGCTGGATCACGACGCCCTGTGCGCCCGGTTTCCAAGGCTGATCTACGCCTGGCTCACAGGCTACGGGGAAAAAGGGCCGGAGGCCGATCTGCCCGGCTTCGATTCCGCGGCTTTCTGGGCCCGGTCCGGCTTCATGGCCGATATGAGCGTGAAATCGCCGGAGGGCAGCTATTACCCCTTAAACAGCCCCCTGGGCGTGGGCGATACCATCACCGGGGCCATGCTGTACACCTCCATCCTCACCGCCCTAATCCACCGTGCGCAGACCGGCGAAGGCGATTTTGTCACCGCATCCCTGTTCAACACCGGCATTTGGGTCGCCTGCGGGATGATCGCCGTCCAGCAGAAGGGAGGGAGCTTCCTGCCCGCCTCCCGCTCCCAGTGCAACCCGGAAGGCACCACCTTCCAGTGCTCCGACGGCCAGTGGATTATGATGTGTATTCTCGAGCATGATCGTTACGCCCCTGCGTTTTACGGCGCTCTGGGCTATCCCGGCATTTTAGACCACCCCCGGTACAATACACCGCAGAAGCGCTTCCAGCACAACAACGAGCTGCTTGATCTGGCCGCCGCCGCCTTTGCCACCAAGACCTCAGACGAGTGGCTTAAAACCATGGCCGAGCTGGATATCGTGTGTACTCGGGTGGAGCACTTTGCCGATGTGCCCAAGATCGAGCAGGCGTGGGCCAACGACTATTTAGAGCGCGTCCAATACCCCAACGGGGAGGAATACGTCTATCCCTGCCCTCCTTTCCGGCTGGAATCCCAGCCGCTTACCCATCTCTCCCCCGCTCCGGTGCTTGGCGCCGATACGTCCGCCATCCTGGAGCGTCTGCACGCCTCCAACGAATGACCGCAAGCGCTTAATAAGCAACCGTCAAAAAACCGGGGATCTCATCAGAGGTCCCCGGA
>CAZYLJ010000105.1:0-4843 GCA_964648555.1 uncultured Acutalibacter sp. | reverse complement strand
CCGGGCTTTTTGGGGGCTTGGAAAGGACTAAAAAGTGTTCTTATTCGATAAACATAGCATCGCCAAAGCTGAAAAACCTGTATTTTTCCTTAACTGCTGTTTCGTACGCCGCTAAAATGTGCTCCCTGCCTGCCAGTGCTGAAACCAGCATAATGAGCGTGCTTTCCGGCAGATGGAAATTGGTGATAAGGGCGTCCACACCCCGGAACTGATAGCCGGGATAGATAAAGATGTCCGTCCATCCATGACTTTCCCGAAAGCAGCCTTCCCTTTGGGCCACAGACTCGATGGTACGGCAGCTGGTGGTGCCCACGGCCACGACTCTGCCCCCATTTTGCTTTGTTTCGTTGATGAGGTCGGCTGTCTCCTGGGGCATGTAATAGTGCTCCGAGTGCATCTTGTGATCGATCACGCGCTCCGTGCTGACGGGCCGGAAGGTGCCGAGCCCCACATGCAGGGTGACAAAGCCCAGCCTGACACCTTTGCTTTTGATCGTTTCCAGCAGTTCCGGCGTAAAGTGCAGACCGGCCGTGGGTGCGGCGGCTGAGCCGGTCTCTCGAGAATACACAGTCTGATAGCGTTCCTGATCCACGAGCTTTTCCTTGATATAGGGCGGCAGGGGCATTTGGCCGATCTGATCCAGCAAATGAAAGAATACGCCGCTGTATTCAAATTTTACCAGGCGGTTGCCGTCCTCCAGCACATCGACCACCTCGCAGCGCATCAATCCATCCCCAAAGGTAAAGCGGCTGCCTTTCTTCGCTCGTTTTCCCGGCTTGCACAGCGTCTCCCAAATGTCGTTTCCCTTGTTCTCCAACAGAAGGAATTCCACATGGGCCCCAGTGTCGTCCTTCACCCCGTAAATGCGGGCGGGCAGCACCCTGGAATCGTTTAAAATCAGGCAGTCTTTTTCCGTCAGCATCCCGGCAATATCCCGGAAATGATGATGGGAGACTTCCCCCGTGCTCTTGTCCAGCACCATCAGCCGGGAAGCGTCCCGCGGCTCGATGGGCGTTTGGGCGATGAGCTCTTCCGGCAGTTCATAAAAGAAATCGCTTGTTTTCAGCGCAGTCTCCATGCGCAGGCCTTCTTTCACACAATTCTGAAAAATTTACATACGATATAAAGCGGAAAAATTGACAACGGAAACAAACTAAGGTATCATAGGAAAGGATATCGGTAAGCATAGAACATTTCTATTATAGGGGATTCCCTGCCGGTTTTCAACAGATTTATGCGAAATATGAAAGAAACTATACCACCTGCGGAAAGGATCATAAAATATGAAACAGTACCGTGTTGGGATCATTGGCTGCACCGGAATGGTGGGCCAGCGTTTTGCTCTTTTGCTGGAGAACCACCCCTGGTTCAAGGTAACGGCCTTGGCGGCCAGCGCACGCTCTGCCGGAAAAACATATCGCGAAGCCGTAAACGGCCGCTGGATGATGAAGTCTCCCCTGCCGGAAAGCATGGCGGAGCTCCCCGTCTACGACGCGGTGAAGGACATTGATAAAATTGTCTCTCTGGTGGACTTCGTTTTCTGCGCCGTCAACATGAAAGACGAAGAGACCCTTGCGCTGGAAGAGGCTTACGCCAAAAAGGAGTGCCCGGTCATCTCCAACAACAAACAGCACCGGGGCACGCCGGATGTCCCCATGATCATCCCCGAGATCAATGCCGACCACGCCCAGGTCATCGAGCACCAGCGGAAACGCCTGGGCACCAGAACAGGCTTCATCGCGGTGAAGTCCAACTGCTCTCTCGTCAGCTACGTGGCAGCCCTCCATCCCCTGATGGGGCTTGGGCTTACCAAGGTGCTTGCCTGCACCTATCAGGCCGTTTCCGGCGCAAGCAGAACCTTTGAAACCATGCCGGAAATATTGGATAACGTCATCCCCTACATCAGCGGCGAGGAGGAAAAATCCGAGCAGGAGCCCATGAAGATCTGGGGCCATGTGGAAAACGGCGTGATCGTCAACGCAACGACGCCCGATATCACTTCTCAGTGCCTGCGCGTACCTGTTTCCGACGGACACCTGGCGGCCACCTTTTTTTCCCTGGAAAAGAAGGTGGAAAAAGAGGAGATCATCCACCGCTGGAAAGAATTTGAAAGCCCCATTAAGCAACTGAACCTGCCCAGCGCCCCTGAAAAGTTTCTCTATTACTTTGAAGAAAACGACCGCCCCCAGCCTAAGCTGGATCGGGATCTGGAGGGCGGCATGGCGGTCTCCATTGGCCGTCTGCGGCCCGACACTCAGTACGATTACAAATGCGTCTGCCTCTCTCATAACACCCTGCGGGGCGCTGCCGGCGGCGGCGTCCTGATGGCGGAGCTTTTGTGCAGGCTAGGCTATTTTGACTGATTTTTAGGAGGCTGAAGCAAACCATGAAGGATCTGCTTTTTACCGGCGTCGGCACAGCTCTGGCCACGCCTTTTGACAAGGACGGAAATATCCTTTGGGATGAATTGGAAGAGCTTGTCCGCTTCCAAGTGGAAAACGGAGCGGACGCCATCATTGCCTGCGGCACCACCGGCGAGGCGGCGACCATGACGACAGAGGAGCACCTGAAAACCATTGCTTTTATCATTGAAAGGGCAAAGGGCCGGGTGCCCGTCATTGCAGGCACAGGCAGCAACGATACCAGGTTCTGCATAGAGCTTTCTCTTAAAGCAAAGGCTTTGGGCGCGGACGGCCTGCTGCTTGTGACGCCCTATTACAATAAGACCTCGCAGAAGGGTTTGATCGAAAGCTTCAACTATGTGGCGGACAGCGTGAAGATGCCCTGTATTCTTTACAACGTGCCCAGCCGCACAGGGTGCAATATCCTTCCTGGTACGTACTATGAGCTCTCCAGGAATCCCTATATTGTGGCGGCAAAAGAGGCCAACGGCGACACTGCCGCCGCAGCCCGCACCATCGCTCTTTGCGGCGACGATCTTACCCTCTATTCCGGTGAGGACAACCAGACGCTGCCCATTCTGGCTATGGGGGGAAAAGGCGTGATCTCCGTCTTTTCCAACGTCCTGCCCCAGCAGCTGCATGATCTGGCCACGGCGGTGCTGGATAACGACCTTGACACCGCCCGGAAGCTGAGCTACGAATATCTTGACCTGATGGACGGGTTTTTCATGGATGTGAACCCCATTCCCGTAAAAGAGGCACTGTTCCAATTAGGCAGGATCAGCACGAATTTCTGCCGGAAGCCTCTAACTACCATGACCGATGAGAACCGGGCAAAAATGCGGGCCCTGCTGAAAAAGCATGAGCTGCTCTAAAGTTTTTTATCTCTGAGACGTGAAACAAGAAAGGAAGTAACTCCATGACTGATATCATCCTGTGCGGATGCGGCGGGAAAATGGGAGCGGCAGTACAGGCCGCGGTAAACGACCGGGATGACTGCCGTATCGCCGCCGGCATCGATGTGATCGGCAAGCCGCAGTCCGGTTTCCCCGTGTACTGCTCTCCCGCCGAGGTCAAAGAGGCGGCCGATGTGCTGGTGGATTTTTCCCACCCCTCCGCGCTGGCCCCCATCCTCACCTATTGCCGGGAGCATCATGGCGTTGCGGCGGTGCTGTGCACCACAGGCTATGACCAGGAGCAGGTAAAAAGCATTGAAGAGGCTGCCAAGGAACTGCCTATTTTTTATTCCCGCAATATGTCACTTGGTATCAGCCTCTTGATCGAGCTTGCAAAAAAAGCGGAAGCCGTCCTGGGCGACGGCTTCGATGTGGAAATCGTAGAGGCCCACCACAACCAGAAAATCGACGCGCCCAGCGGCACGGCGCTGATGCTGGCGGACGCTATCAACGGCGTGCGCCAGGAAAGTATGAAGTACACCTATGACCGCCACTCCCAGCGCAAAAAGCGGGAAAAGGGCGAGATCGGCCTTCATTCTATCCGAGGCGGCACCATTGTGGGCGAGCACAGCGTCATTTTCGCCGGAAAGCACGAGGTCGTGACTCTTTCCCACTCCGCTCAGTCCAAGGAGCTGTTTGCCTCCGGCGCGGTAAACGCGGCGGTATTTATGAGCGGAAAAGCTCCTGGTCTTTACAGCATGGCTGATCTTGTCTGATCAACAGCAAAGCATCGTGATGCCGAACAGGAACACTGCATTGGCTTTGTGAGGAATGTTTTATAGAAAATTGGTTTGAAATGATACGCAATGAAACTGGTAAGGCCCTTTTGAACGGTACTATTTCAGCAGGACACGATGGAACACTTTTTTCCCTTTCCGAAGGATAAGCTGGCCGTCATTCCAGTCGCTTGCGGTAAACTCTCTTGAGATGTCCGCCACCTTTTCATCATTGACGGAAACGCCTCCTTGCTGTATCAGCCTGCGGCCCTCGCTCTTGGAGGTGATCAAACCAGCCTTCAGAAGCAGATCCGTCACATTGATCCTTCCGTCGGTCAAATCGGCGGCGGAAAGCTCTGTTGTTGGCATGTTTTCCGTGTTGCCTCCTGCGCCAAACAAAGCCTTTGCCCCCTCTTGGGCCTTTTGGGCTTCCTCCTCGCCGTGGACGAGCTTTGTCAGCTCAAAGGCCAAAATCTCCTTGGCGGTGTTCAGCTTCTCCCCTTCCCAGTGGTCCATCTCGTCGATCTGCTCCAGAGGAAGGAAAGTAAGCATACGCAGGCACTTCAGCACCTCGGCGTCGCCCACGTTGCGCCAATACTGATAGAACTCAAAGGGAGAGGTCTTGTTGGGATTCAGCCATACGGCATTGCCGGCCGTTTTTCCCATCTTATGGCCCTGAGAATCCGTCAGCAGGGTAATGGTCATGGCATGAGCGTCTTTCCCCAACTTACGGCGGATAAGTTCAGTGCCACCCAGCATATTGGACCAC
>CAZYLJ010000104.1:0-4905 GCA_964648555.1 uncultured Acutalibacter sp. | reverse complement strand
GGGTAGTCGTTCCCGTAGACGTGCAGCTCCGGGAGCTTGCCCACCGCCACCTGGGCGATGTAGGGCACCAGGTTGTTGGGGATGCCGTTGGGGTCCTCGCCGATCCGGCCGCTCTCATGGGCGCCGACAGGGTTGAAATACCGCAGCAGGATAGGGTTAAAGTCGGGGTTTACTTTGGCGTAATCGGTCAAAATTCGTTCGATCATGGCCTTGGTGGTGCCGTAGGGATTGGTGGTCTCCCCGGTGGGGGTTTCCTCGGTGATGGGCACCTGGGCGGGATCGCCGTAGACCGTGGCGGAAGAGCTGAACACAAAGTTCTTGACGCCAAACTCCTCCATCACCTGCAAAAGCGCCAGAGTGGAGCCCAGGTTATTTTGGTAATACTTTAAGGGGATGGACACGGACTCGCCTACCGCCTTCAAGCCGGCAAAGTGGATGACCGCGTCGATCTTCTCTTTCCCAAAAACCTCCCGCAGCTTTTCCGCATCGCAGACGTCATACTCATAGAAGCTCACCTTTTTGCCGGAAAGCTCTTCCACCCTGTCCACCGCCACACGCTTGCTGTTGCACAGGTTGTCCACGATGACCACCTCGTACCCGCGCTGCAAAAGAACGATGCTGGTGTGGCTGCCAATGTACCCCGCGCCGCCTGTCACTAAGACCTTCATAAGAGACACTCCTTTTCCAAAATCAGCCTTGCCTTCGGTTTCCCGTTTACAGCAATATTATAGGCAAAAGCGCGAAAAAATTCAATAGATTCCGGCAAAAAGGCCGACATACTTTTGAAAAGCGCAAACCGGGAGCAGGAGGGTTAATTTGCCCTTTCATTGCAAATACTAGCTTTACTTTTTTGCAGAAGAAGGATCGCAAAATGACAAAAGCGGAACAGAAAATGCAGAGCGAGCTGCTCTTTCTGGCGGGCAGCTGCGGCTATCCCGCGCTGGAGCTCATCTGGCGGGGGCATACGCATTACTCCATGGCGCTGGCAGGCGGGCTTTGCGTTGTGCTCATCAACAGGGTCTGCTGCGAAAGGATGGCCGGCAGCCCTCTGCCCGCCCGGTGTGTCATGGGCTCGATCATCATCACGGGGGTGGAGCTTGCTGTGGGCGCGGTCTTCAACGGCTGGATGGGTTTGAAGGTGTGGGATTATTCCTCAATGCCGCTGAACTTCATGGGGCAGATCTGCCTGCCGTATTCCCTGTTGTGGTGCGGGCTTTCCCTGCCGGTGATGGCCCTGTGCAAGGCCACGAGAAGGCTGAAATTCAACTGAAAAAGCAGGAGCCGTAACAAGGCCCCTGCTTTATCTTATCTTCTGATCGATCTCCTGCGATAGAACTTGGCAAAGAGCAGGGCGGCGATCAAAACAACAAAGCAAACAAGGTAGGTGATCACACCCTCCAGCGAGGAACCGGTCTCCTGGCCGGCCATCTGCTCCCCTGCCGCAAAGTCCCCAAAGTCCTGGGCCATCTTCCCGCCCCGGGCAAAGTCCTGGGTTTGATCCTGCTGGCCATCCTGCTGGGCTTCGCCTGCCTCCGAAACAGCCGCGCCGTCTTCCACGGCGTCTTCCTCAGTGAAATCGGGCCTGCCCCGGTCGTTCTGGTTCATGGCGCCCATCAGGCTTATATCCACGCTGCTGCCGTCAATCAGCGCCGAGGAGTCCTGCCGCTGGCCGTCGTCAGTGGAGGGGATGCTGCCGTCAAGCTGGCCCCTGACAGACTGCCCCCGCAGTTTGACAAGCTCCATCAGCGCTTCCGCGGCCACATCGTATTCCTCATAGGTGTAAAAGGCGGTGGGATCGTTTTCCACCAGACTGTCAAGGCTAGCGCGGGTGCGCTCATAGAAGCTTTCCAGCTCGCCACCGAACACATAGCCTTCTACCAACTGGCTGAGATAGGCGTGGTATCTGCTGAGGTATTCCTCGTTTTCCAGCAGCGCGTCGAAAAAGTCGGTGCCGTCAAAGGGCGTGTCAATGGCGTCGTTGATGACAGAGGATGCGCTGCTGTTCCCCATTCCCATGCCGCCAAGGGCCAGGTTGTAATCCCAGGGGAAGAGGTTCAGCCGGCCGTTGTGCTCGTAGAGATAATAGTTGTGGGCCATAGAGCCGGAAAGGCTGTCCTGGTTGACGGAGAACACATGCACCGCCATATATCGCAGCAGGTTGTCAACATCCAGGCAGTCCTCCAGATCTTCCCCGGCCGCCGCGCTTTTCAGGGCCTGCACCACCCGCTTGTGGTCGCTGTCCGAGGTGCTGGTCACTTCCCCCTCCCAGATGGTGGAATAGCTGTCCAGGTCGTCGTCGATATAGTTGAGGTCCGCACCGCCGCCGGCGCCCATCATGCCGCCTCCCTTGCCGCCGTTTCCTCCGGCGCCGAGACCATCGCCTTCTTCGGCAGGGGCGTTTTCATCGCCAAAGCCGCCGAAGCCCTGGTTCCTATCACCGGGGGCAAAGTCCTCGGGCAGTTCGCCGTCGGCGGGCATTTGCGGGGCCTCGCCGTCCGCCATTTGCGGCGCTTCGCCATCTGTAGGCATTTGCGGCGCTTCGCCATCGGTGGGAAGTTCACCCTGGGGACCGCCGGTCTCTCCTTCCTGCTGGAAGGCCCCCCGCTGCCGGAAGCCGCCCTCCTCCTGAATGGCATCTTCCTGCACGGCGGCGCCCTGCTGTACCTTCATGCCGCCCGCGCCGCCGCCAACGCCCTCCGGCTTGTAGATCTCGCCGTTTTCCGCGCCGAAATTACGGAGCAGAAAGCTGTCCTCCACGGCCTCCAGCGCCAGGTAAACACCCCAATAATCGCCGTTGATGGAGATGCTGGCATAGCTGCACAGCGAGGCATCCGCGTCAAGGTAGTGGTACATGTCGTAAATGAGGGCCTCCCGCATGTTGGTGGCGTCTGCGTAATTGTTGTTCAGCACCAGCTTGTCAAGGCCCCAGCAGGTCTGTCCATCCACATATTTGTCAAACTCCAGCTTGAAGCTGTAGCGGTCCGTGTCAGGGTCGCTGGCAATGGAGGTCAGGCTGGTGTTGCCCTTTGGGCGGATGCCCACCCGGTAAAAGGTCTGGCCATTGATCTCCACGTCGCACTGGTAATACTCCTCCTGAATGGCGTTTTGCAGCATTTCCTCCCACTCGTCCTCCTCCATGAGGATGTTGACGGTGATGGGTTCGCCGGAGAAGAGCTTCTCCTCGTATTCCATAGAAAGGCCGGTTTCGCTGGCGGAGGCCTGCAGGGCTCCCGAAAAGACCACAGCGCACAGGCAGAGGCACAGAGCGACAGCTGTCAGCGCGGCCACGATCTTTTCAATGTGCTTGTGCGCGATCATGACATATACTCCCCATTGTAGCTGACCAGGGTGGCGTTCTCAATGCCCGGCAGAGCGCTCAAGCGGTTGACAAAGGTGGTGGAAGCGTCTTTGGTGCGAATTTCCGCGGTGAGCTCGATGCCGGAGGCGTTGACGGTCTTCGACTTGACCACATACCGCCGGACATTCTGCTCGACAAGCTCTAAAGCGGCATTTTCAGCGTCCTCACCCTGGCAGTTCAGCACCAGGATGTAGGGGTTCTCCCGCACCTTGCGGTTGGAGAACAGCAGCAGCACCACGCCCACGATGACGGAGCCCACGATGGCCAGGGGAATCATCCCCGCGCCGATGACGATGCCCACGGCAATGGCCCAGAACAGGTAGACAATCTCCATGGGCTCCTTGATGGCCGCACGGAAACGGACAATGGACAAGGCACCCACCATGCCAAGGGACAGCACCACGTTGGAGGTGACCGCCATGATGACCAGCGTTGTGACAAGAGTGAGGCCGATGAGAGTCAGAGAAAAGCCGGTGGAGTACATGACCCCGGTAAAGGACTTCTTATAGATGAGAAAGATGAACAGGCCAAGCACCAGGGAAACGGCCATGCCAAGCAGCACATCGATGACGGAAAAGGTGGTTATGTTCTCTAAAAAGCTGGACTTGAAAATGTCGTTGAATGTCATGTTAAATTCCTCCAAGATTTTTTATTTAACCGAATCTACGGCAGGCGCCGTATTTGGAAAAGGCCTCCTGCCGGGTACCTTCCATTTGCAGCAGGTCTGAGATGATCTCAGGCAGGAAAGCGTCGTACTTTACTTCCAGCACCATTTCCCCCGGCGTCTCCATGGCAGGCGCGCCGACGGACGGTTCTAGAAAGGAGGCGCTCCAAAGGCTGGTGCGCAGCAGGGAATCAAAGGTCACGCGCACGTTGCCGGCGGGATACACATAGGGCTCCCGAAGGTAGGACACCAGCACCCGCGGGCGCAGGCCCTGACCCTTCATCTTGCAGTAAAGCTCCCGGAGGAGCTCTTCCCCGCTTTCCATCATCCAGGAGGTATCGCCGCCCAAAAGGGCACGGCACTGCTCTTCCGTGATGGGCGTGCTGAGCTTTTTGGTAAGGCCCCCGTGCTTCTGCTTCTTTTCCAGGAAAAGCAAGGAAAGGTCGTCGTTATAATAGCGGATGCGGAATTTTTCCCGCAGGCTCACACCGTCGATCTTTTCCCGCAGGGCCCTGTCGTTCCCATTGTCAAAGTAGATGCTGCGTATCAGGTACCGGCCATCCGGGCGGGTGTGAAAGTCGTGCTTCATCACCGGCCGCAATCGGCTCCTCAACGCCAGGTACGACCCGTAATCCACCTGGTATTTCAGCTCGTGGCGGTAGCCTTCTGTCTGATCCATCGTCATTCCTCCCTTGTCGCAGCAGCGAACAAATATGAGGCAATTTTACCGGGCTTTTAAGAAAATAAAATGAAACGAATCTAAAAACTTTGTGAAAAAGGATTGACAGTTAGAGGAAATTTGTGATATCATATTGCTTGCCTTAAACGTGGAGAGGTGTCCGAGTGGTTTAAGGAGCTAGTCTTGAAAACTAGTGATCCCGCA
>CAZYLJ010000103.1:0-4936 GCA_964648555.1 uncultured Acutalibacter sp. | reverse complement strand
CGCGGCCGCGAAGGCCGGAGGCCAGCATCAGGTCGATGACATCCTGGGGGGTCATTTCGGTGAGCACCTTTCCCAGGGCGGCGTAGCCGTCCTGGGCTATGTACTCGTCGATGTTCTCGGGGTTGATGACGCCGCAGTTCCGCAGGGCGATACGCATCTGCTTGGAATAGAAGCGGGTCTCATTCAAGGACTTGGTGGTGTCCTCGTCCACCACGGTCTCCTGGTACAGCAGGCGCTTGACGATGCGGCCCTTTAAGAGATGCTCGGAGACGATCTCGGGCACATCCTCCGGAGTGACGCGGCTGTAGAACGCGCCCTCGGGATAGACCACCATGATGGGGCCTAACGCGCAAAGACCAAAGCAGCCGGTGCGGATGACGTTGACTTCCTTTTCCAGCCCCTGGGCCTTGATCTCTTCCTTCAGTTTTTCGATGATCTGCTCGCTGTGGGAGGAGGTACAGCCCGTTCCTCCGCAGACCAGCACGTTTGAACGATACATTGTCTGACCTCCTTCGTTTATTTCGCGCCGATGGCGTTGTTGGCGCCAATGGTGTACTCGGTCACCACGTTGCCGTTTACCAGATGGTCGTTGACCACCCGCAAAGCCTTCTCGGCGGTCATTTTCACGTAAGTGACTTTCTCCTTACCGGGGGTGATCACCTCGACCACGGGCTCGTACTGGCAGATGCCGATGCAGCCCGTCTGGGTGACCATGACGTCCTTCAGGTCGCGCTTGGCGACCTCCTCCACAAAGGCGTTCAGTACCGGGCGGGCGCCGGCGGCGATGCCGCAGGTGGCCATGCCCACCAGAACGCGGGTCCCGGCCTCGGCGTTTTCGCGGATATTGACCGCGGCGCGGGCCTTGTCTCTGATCGCTTGAAGTTCCGCTAACGATTTCATGCTGATGACCATTCCTTCCGTTTATTTGTAGATACCTGTTTAAAAATAAGCCTGTCAAAAAGCCCTTACCGGCCGGCCTCTTCCGTTTTCCCGGTCAGCAGCGCCTCGGTCTGCTCCGCAAGGTAATCCTTGATCCAGACCACCACGTCCGGGGAGTCCAGCGGCACATCATTGCCCAGCACCTCCCGGAGCTCCCGGGTCTTCAGGGAAAACTCACGCTTCTCCCCCGTCCCGTCCTCGTAGCTTCGGGTGAAGATGAAGTCCCGGTCGGGGTTGCAGGAGATGAGCAGCTGCACGGTACCGTTGATGTCGCCCAGAGGGATCATATCCACGTGAGACGGCTTAAAAACGGCAGTCAGGCTGGTGCCCTTCCCCTTTTCGGAGTCTATCCGAAAGCTGCCGCCCGTCATTTCCGCTTCCATCTTGAAAAGCGGCACCCCCAATCCCACGCTGCGTGTGGTGCGGGTGGTGTAAAACGGGTCGATCACGTGCTCCACCTGTTCCTTCGTCATGCCGCAGCCATTGTCGATCACACTGATGGCAAGCCAATCCTCCCTGACGCTTTCCTCCACCGCCACGGTGATGAGGGACGCGCCGGCTACGATGGAGTTCTGGGCGATGTCCATGACGTTCAGTGAAAGCTCACGCATAGGTTATCCCGCGTATTTTTCCAGGATACCGTCCACGTCCTCGGGCACCAGACGGCCGTAAACGTCCTCGTTCACCGTCATGACGGGGGCAAGGCCGCAGGCGCCGATGCAGCGGCAGGCGGTCAGGGAGAACTGCCCGTCCTCCGTGCACTCCTCCGGCTGGATGCCCAGCTTGGCGCAGATCCTGTCCAGCACCTTTTCGCTGCCCTTGACATAGCAGGCGGTGCCCAGGCACACGGAAATGTGGTTGCGGCCCTTGGGGGTCAGGGAGAACTGCGAGTAGAACGTGGAGACGCCATAGACCTCTTCCAGGGAGACCCCCAGGCCCACGGCAATTTTCTTTTGGACCTCCATGGGCAGATAGCCGTAGATGTCCTGCGCCTCATGGAGCGCGGGCATAACGGCGCCTGCCTGCCCTTTCAGCCCTTCGATGACCTCGTCGAGCTTCTTCGCCTGCTCGGGCGTGTCATGGAAAGGCAGGCTGCTGATACGCTTTTGCATACTTCTTCCTCCTTGATAGGATGATATCGCAGCGGTTTTGACGGGAAAGTTCCTGCGGCCCTTCCGCATGTCCTCCCCCGCGTGTTACCGCCAGCTTGGCATTATTTTTACTATAGCAAAACTACCGGGATTTATAATTCTTATAAAGAATCATTCTGGAAACTGTGACAATTTTCTCAGAAAAAAACGGAATTTTTGCAAAAGGCTTCCAAAAGATCGATATGGCAAGGGGCAAAACGGGAGCTAACGGCCCCCGTTGATGGCCTCTATAACGGCCCGCCTCGTCTTCTCCGGCAGGAGAAGGCGCCGGGGCTCGTCGGCCAGGGTCTCCAGATAGTGAGAGTCGGAATCCCGCAAGATGCGCATGCTTTTCAGCTCCGGGTTGCGCTCGGCCAGCTTGTCCAGGTCACACCCTCTGGTGACCTCCGCCGTGCGAAAGCCCGCCTCGGCCGGGATGGAGCCCAAAGACGCGATGACGCTGTAGGAGTCCTTATCCACATGGGCGGGAAAAGCCGCCCCGCCGTACTCGTGGACAAGAGCCTGCACCTCGTTGACCCCGATAAAGGAGGACACCAGCAGCAGGTTTTCCTCCAGCCCCAGCAGGTTGTCGTTTTCGTCCATAAAGCGCTGCTCGCCGAAAATCTCCGCCCTGTTCGTGATGTGGGGCATGTTCTTATATATGTGCGCGGAAAACGCCATAGCACCCTCCAGCGTTTCAAAAAGGCACACCACGTGGGCCTCCTCGGCGGTACAGAGCTCCATGCCCGGCAGGACCAGCACGCCGGCCTCCTCCCCCGCTTTGACAGCGGCGGCAGTGTTGCCGCAGGTATTGTGGTCGGTGAGGGCGATGATCTCGCAGCCGGACAGGGCGGCCATATTCACCAGGTTCGCGGGGGTCATATCGTTGTCTCCGCAGGGGGAAAGGCAGGAGTGGATGTGGAGGTCGTAAGAATAGGAGGTCATTGCAGGGTCTCGTAAACTTTCACGGCAGTCTGGTACAGATTTTCCGAGCAGGTGTACACGGGGATCCCCTGCATCTCCGCTTTCTGGGCCGCCTCCTTGTCGAGGGCGGCGTCCTCCGCCAGCACGATGCCCGCCACGTCGGTCAAAGTGGCCACGGCGATGGCATTGACATTGCCCATGACGGTGAGCCACACGTTGCCGGACCGGGCCCTTGACATGACCCAACTTAACAGGTCGCCGATGTAGCAGCCGTCCACCTGGTTATCCTGGCCCTCTTCCCCGCACAGCAGCCTCCAGCCGCAATCCTCCGCCAGTTCCCGTATGGTCATAACGATCGCCTTCCTTCCCTCAGTCTTCTTGGTCTTTTGAAAATCTGCCCATGCCGTTTTCCAGCTGGGACAGCGTGTCCGCCACCTTCTGCATCTGCTTGCGGTAGACGAAGACGCACTCGCTCTTTTTGCAGACGCCGCGCACCACGTCCTCGGCAAAGGCCCGGCAGGTAGGCGCGCCGCAGGCCCCGCAGTCCAGGCCGGGCAGCTCTGCCTCGGTGGCGTCGATGTCCACCATCATCTGCATGGCCTGCTTCAGGTCGGTGGAAAGGGTCAGGGCGTTGGAGAATTCCAGCTCGCCCTCCCACTCCATGATATTGGGCACAGGCCCGCCCATCAGATGGTTCTGGGAGACGGGCAGGTACTTGCGCAATCTTTGTATCCGGGCTTTGGCCACGTAGGGGTTCTCCACGCAGAGCACCCCGCCCACGCAGCCGCCGGAGCAGGCGTTCAGCTCGATGAACTCCAGCTCACCGATGCGCTCGTCTTCAATTTCCTCCAGCACGCGGATGACGTTTTCAATGCCGTCGGCAGCCAGGTATTTTTCGTTTAACAGGGCCGCGGCCTCGCCGCCGCTGGTGGCCCAGCCCACGCCGATGACGCCGGAATTGGCGATGGATTCGACGGATTCCAGATGATCCATCTTGTGGGAGAGCTCCGGGAAAACCTCGCTGATGGCGATGGCGCCGTCCACCTGGGAGACCTCGATGCCAAGAGGCATTTTGATATCCGTCACCTTGGCCGGGCAGGGCGTCAGGAAGAAGCAGCCGATCTGCTCCATGGGAAGGCCGGTCTTCTCGGCAGCCTCCTTCTTTGCCAGGGCCGCCGCCGTCTCCATAGGGGACTTTAAGGGCAGCACATTGTCGCACAGGTCGGGGAAGCGCACCCGGATGAGCCTGACCACGGCCGGGCAGGCGGAGCTTATCACAGGCTTCTTGATCTTGCCGGAGACCATCAGCTTGCGGGTGGCCTCGCTGACGAGCTCGGCGGCCCGGGAGACCTCGAAGATATCGTCGAAGCCCATAGCCTTCAGGCCGGCCAGCACATAGTCGATGTCGTCCAGATTGTTGAACTGCCCATAAAGCGCCGGGGCGGGCAGAGCGATCTTGTATGTAAACTCACTGAGCGCGGAAAGGGGCGTGAACCGGGCCCGCTTGGCGTGGTGGGGGCAGATGCGGATGCACTCGCCGCAGTCGATGCACCGCTCCGGCGCGATGACCGCTTTCCCTGCGCGGATGCGGATCGCCTCGGTGGGGCACCGCTTGATGCAGTTGGTGCAGCCCACGCATGCTTCCTTGTTCAGTGTGACGGAATGGAAAAATTCAGCCACTATGGTTCCCTCTTCTTCTCATTACTTTTGGCCGGGGTAGACCGTCATACGCACATTGGTGCCCTGGCCCACCACGGAATCGATGGTCATTTCGTCGGTGTACTTCTTCATATTGGGCAGGCCCATGCCCGCGCCAAAGCCCAGCGCCCGCACGTTATCAGGGGCGGTGGACCAGCCGGCCTGCATGGCCTGCTCCACGTCGGCGATACCGGGGCCGTGGTCGGCTAAGAGGATATCCACCTTGTCCGGATCGATATCCACGG
>CAZYLJ010000102.1:0-5098 GCA_964648555.1 uncultured Acutalibacter sp. | reverse complement strand
GGAATTCCGGAGAACATTGGATCATGAGGCATTTGACCTCAAGGGTCAAATGCCAGATGACGAGCCGCAAGCGGCTCAATCATGATATAATCTAGAAAACACTGCCAATACTAAACGATGCAGAGTCTTGGAGCTGTTACTATGAGCATTTTGAAGCGTGAAAAATTGAAGAGCAATTACTTCCTCAAAACATTTCTGATGGGGCTTTTGCTGGCCTTTGCCATCTTCCTGCCCTTCCTCATCGTGGACGGTGGGCGCTTCCTGTTTTACGGGGATTTCAACGTGCAGCAGGTGCCCTTCTACCGCCTTGCCCACGACGCCATCCGCGCCGGGGAGTGGGGCTGGAACTACAAAACGGACCTGGGCGTCAACTTCATCGGCTCCTACTCCTTCTACCTTTTAGGCAGCCCCTTCTTCTGGCTGACCATCCCCTTCCCCTCGGAATGGCTGCAGTTCCTGATGGGCCCCCTGTTCATTTTGAAGTTTGCCTGTGCCTCCTTAACAGGCTATGTCTATCTCCACCGCTACACCAAGACCGGCGAGGCCGCTATGGTTGGCTCCATCCTGTACGCCTTCTCCGGATTTTCCATCTATAACATCTTTTTTAACCACTTCCATGAGGCCATCATCATGTTCCCCCTGCTGCTTGCAGCGCTGGACGAGTACATGGCCACCAGAAGACGGGGCCTGTTTGCCCTGACCGTTTTCGCCTGCTGCACGGTAAACTATTACTTTTTCGTGGGGCAGGTCACCTTTACCCTTATCTACTTCTTCCTGCGGCTGCTTTCCGGCAGCTGGAAGATCGGTTGGAAAGATTTCCTCCTGCTGGCGCTGGAATCCGTACTGGGCCTGGGGCTTTCCTGCACCCTTCTGGTGCCTTCCATCCTGGCAGTGGTGCAGAACTCCCGCACAGGCAACCTCATCAACGGCTGGAACGCCGTACTGTATAACAAGAATCAGCGGTATCTCCACATTTTGGAGTGCTTCTTCTTCCCACCGGATCTTCCCGCCCGGCCCAACTTCACCCCGGAATCCGATTCAAAATGGGCGTCGCTGGGGGCCTGGCTGCCTTTGTTCTCCATGACGGGCGTCATCGGCTGGCTGCAGCTGAAGCGAAAGCATTGGCTGAAAAAGATGCTGTGGGTGCTGTTTTTGATGGCACTGGTTCCCGTTTTGAACTCCTCTTTCCAGATGTTAAACAGCGCCTACTACGCTCGCTGGTACTATATGCTCACCCTGATGATGGCCCTTGCCACCATCATGGCCCTGGAAAACGAGCGCACCGACTGGAAGCGCTCTATCACCTGGACCTTGGTCATCACCCTGGCTATCGCCCTGCTTGTGGGGCTGATGCCTACGAGCGAGACCGTGGACGACGAAAAGGTGTGGTCCTTCGGGCTGGAGCAGTACCCCACCCGGTTCTGGACTTACGTGGCCATCGCGGTGATCTCCCTGGCGGTTCTGGTGTATGTGTTCACCTTCTGCCGAAAGAGCCGTCGCGTCTTTTACCGGGGCCTGACCACTGCCCTTTCCCTTGTCACCGTATGCTATTCCATCTACTTCATCGCTCTGGGAAAGACCCAGTCGGATTACACCTGGGACCACCTGATCCCCTATTCCTTAAACGGTGGTGAAGACATCGATCTGCCCGATCTGCAGGAAAGCCGCTCCGATTTTTACGAGTCGCTGGACAACGCCGCCATGTTCTGGGAAATACCCTCCATTCAGGCGTTCCACAGCATCGTGCCGGGCTCCGTCATGGAGTTTTACGATTCCATCGGCGTCCAGCGCGACGTGGCCTCCCGGCCGGATACGACCCACTTTGCCCTGCGTGGCTTGACCTCCGTTCACTGGCTGTTCGACGACGACCACGATGACAGCTACTTCGCCGGGGAAGAAATGGACGACCCAAAAATGCCGGGCTTTGTCTATTACGGCAACGCCAACGGCTTTGAGATCTGGGAAAACCAGTATTATGTGCCGATGGGCTTTTCCTATGACTATTATCTCTCCCGCACCGCCTATAATGCCATGAGCGAGGACAAGCGGGAACAGGCCATGATGCGGGCAATCGTTCTGGAAGACGAGGATGTGGAGCGCCTGACGGAGATGATGCCCTCGCTGACAGAGCTGCCGGACGATGAGCGCGTTTTTACGGAATCCACCTATTTGGACGACTGCGAGGACAGAGCGGCCACCTCCTGCGATTCCTTCACCTATACCCAAAGCGGCTTTATCGCTGAGCGGAACACCTCCCGGGAAGAGCTGGTGTTCTTCAGCGTACCCTGGGAGAGCGGCTGGTCCGCCACGGTCAACGGCGAGCCCGCGGACATTTACCGGGTAAACGTGGGCTTTATGGCCGTGATGGTGCCCGCCGGCGAAAAGGTCGTAATCGAGTTTACCTACCATACGCCGGGACTTACCCTGGGCATTCTCATCACCCTACTTTCCCTGGCGGTGCTCATCGTCTACCTGGTGCTGCTGCGGCACTTCCGGGGCAGGCGGAAGGAAGCGCCGAACCCCGGGCTGTTCCGGATGGGCAGGTTTGCGGATTATCAAAAATCCCGCCATGCCACCTTTGTCCGGCAGGGGGCGATGATCCCCCGCTGGGAAAAGGGCCCTATCGCCCCGCCGGAGGACAGTGGGCCTGGACTTGAGGAGGAGCCGGAAGGGCCGGAAAGCGCCGATGGGGAGGAATCTGAGGAAAATCAAGAAACGACAGATAACAAGGAGGAAGATCGATGAACCCCGCTGTGTATTTTGTCATTCCCTGCTACAACGAGGAGGAGGTACTGCCGGAAACAGTGCGCCGCCTGACGGAAAAGCTGGATTCCATGCGGGCGGCGGGCCTGGCCAATGAACAGAGCCGCATCCTGCTGGTGGACGACGGCAGCAAGGATAAGACCTGGCAGCTCATTTCCCGGTACAATCAGGAAAACCAGTATGTGGAGGGCGTGAAGCTCAGTCATAACCGGGGCCACCAGAATGCCCTGCTCTGCGGGCTGATGACCGCTATGGAAAGCTGCGACTGTGCCATCAGCCTGGACGCCGACCTGCAGGATGACACCGACGTGCTGGATCAGTTCGTCCAAAAGTATCTGGAGGGCTGCGACGTGGTGTATGGCGTGAGGAATAAGCGGGACACGGACACCTGGTTCAAGCGCACCACCGCCGAGGGCTACTATAAGGTCTTAAAGCTGCTTGGCGTGGATATCGTCTTCAACCACGCGGACTACCGGCTGATGAGCAGGCGGGCTCTGGAGGGCCTTTCCGAGTACAAGGAGGTAAACCTGTTTCTGCGGGGCATTGTGCCGCTGATTGGCTACCGCAGTGACTACGTTTACTACGACCGGCACGAGCGCTTTGCCGGGGAATCAAAATACCCGCTGAAAAAGATGATCGCCCTGGCCCTGGACGGCATCACCAGCTTCAGCGTGAAGCCCTTGAAGCTCATTTCAAACCTGGGCATCCTCATTTCCATTTTGAGCGTGTTTGGGCTTTTGTACGCGCTGATCTCCTATTTTGCGGGCTGGGCCGTGTCCGGCTGGACGGCTATCGTGTGCTCCATCTGGCTGCTGGGCGGCCTGCAGATGCTCTGCCTTGGCGTGGTGGGCAGCTATGTCGGCAAAATTTACAGCGAGGTCAAGGCCCGGCCAAGATACCGGGTGGAAGAGCATCTGCAAAATAAAAAATAGCGCTTGAAATGGCGGTTTTTCGAATTATTCGTAATCTACCACGTTGACCCAGGAGAGCAGGAGCTCCCGCTCCTTGGCGTTGCCCTTGACGGACTGGGAAGCCGCCACGATGGGCATCCAGCTTTGCACATAGCGCCTGGCGGTACCGCTTTTCTCGCAGAACAGGTCCAGGTACTGCTTGGCACCCTCGATATCGCCTCTGAGCCAGAACAGCAGATAGGTCCTGGCGGCGTCGGCGCTGGCGTTGCCCTGCGTCGCATGGGACCAGTCCAGGATGTAGGGGGTGCCATCGTGAGTGATGATGATGTTGGAGGGGTTGAAGTCCCCGTGGCACAGCTTGTTATGCTTGGGCATGCCCTCCAGCCGGGTGTGAAGATCATAGCGGGTGGTGGCGTCCAAATCAGCCTGACTGATTTTCCGGTTCATCTTATCCTTCAGCTTGTTGAGGAGGGGGTTGGTCTTGGACTGAACCTCCAGCTGGAGATCGACGAACATATTCATGTATTCGTCCTTCTTCTCGGGATTCTCCTTCATCAGCTGGGCCAGGGTCGTGCCCTCGATGTAATCGTAAACGATAGCCCACTTGCCGTCGATGGTGGTGACCTCGATGACCTTGGGGGTATGCAGGCCGCACTCCTCCACCCGCGCCATGTTCAGCGCCTCGTTGAGGACGTCGGCTTTGGAGTATTCCTTATCGAAAACCTTGATACACTTGTCCCCGTCACGGTAGATTGTTTTCATTTTCCTTACTGCGATCACTTTATCCAGTTTCATGACTCTGCCTCCTTATGCATTTTTCCTGTCATGAGCCTTAGCATGGGCCTGTTTTGCACTGCCGGATTCGGCGCTCTTAAGGCCTGTGTCTGCGGTGGGCATGGCGGGCTCGGTAAAGTGCTTCTTGCCATAATAGGCATTCAGGTACATCTGCTTGATCTCGCTCATTAGCGGATAGCGGGGATTGGCGCCGGTGCACTGGTCGTCAAAGGCCTGCTCGGTCATAGCATCCAAGCGGTCCAGGAAGTCCTTCTCGTCGATGCCGTACTCCTGGATGCTCTTCTTGATGCCAATCTTTTCCTTCAGCTCGTTGATGGCCTTGATGAGGCCCTCCACCTTGGCCTTGTCGTCCTTTCCAGTGATGCCCAGGTACTCGGCAATCTCAGCGTAGCGGGCCAGGGCATGGGGATGGTCATACTGGGAGAAGGTACCCATCTTTACGGGGGCCTCGCTGGAGTTGAAGCGGATGACCTCTTCGATCATCAGGGCGTTGGCGACGCCGTGGGGCAGATGGTGGAACGCGCCCAGCTTGTGCGCCATGGAGTGGCACACGCCCAGGAAGGCGTTGGCAAAGGCCATGCCGGCCATGGTGGCGGCGTTGGCCATCTTCTCCCGGGCCTGGGGATCGT
>CAZYLJ010000101.1:0-5114 GCA_964648555.1 uncultured Acutalibacter sp. | reverse complement strand
CCTCCCGGCTTTTTATGCGTTATCCACTGCCTCGCTGCCGCGGATGCGGTCTACAAGAGCGCGACAGCTCTTTGCCAGCGCCCGAACGGTCTCCCAGTCGCCGCGGTTTACGGCGTCGGCGGGGCAGAGCCA
This sequence comes from uncultured Acutalibacter sp., assembly GCA_964648555.1. Classification (GTDB taxonomy): domain Bacteria; phylum Bacillota; class Clostridia; order Oscillospirales; family Acutalibacteraceae; genus Acutalibacter. The sequence continues at coordinate 4,982 of CAZYLJ010000101.1, read as the reverse complement.
GCTGCCGCCGCAGCAAAGGACGTTTGGCAGGAGCAGGTATTCCTGCAGGTTCTGGGTGGAGACGCCGCCGGTGGGCATGAACCGCACCCCGGCGTAGGGGCCGTACAGTGCCTTCAGCAGCTTGACGCCCCCAACGGCCTCGGCGGGGAAGAGTTTCAGGTCGGTAAGGCCCAGGGAAAGGGCGGCTTCCACCTCGGTGGGGGTGGCGCAGCCAGGATAGACGGGAACGCCCTCTTTCAGGCACCATTCCACCACCCTGGGGTTGGTGCCGGGGGAGACGATGGCCCTGGCGCCGCAGGCCACGGCCAGATTTGCCTGCTCCACGGTCAGCACCGTGCCGGCACAGAGGAAAATGTCCGGCACCTCCCTGGCGATGGCCTCCATAGCCCTGGGGGCCGCCGGCGTGCGGAAGGTGACCTCCGCCGCCCCAATGCCGCCGGAAAGCAGCGCCCTGCAAAGGGGGGCGGCATCCTCGGCATTTTCAATTTTAATGACCGGCACGACGCCGGTTTGGCGTAGGATTTCGCTGACAGCCTTTTGGTCGGTTTTCACAGGTATCACAGCCTTTTCTTATACCCATAAATTTCGCTGACGGGGTGATGAAACCCGCAGGAGCTTCTTTGTAGAGCAGTTCGGTGCCTGATCTGCTTTATTTCATGATTGTAGCCTCTGGCGGGGAAAATGTCAAGGTTTGCCGGCTTCCGCCGCCATAAGCTTTCCCAGCCCTTCGCACACTTCCCGGAACACCTGGGCCGCGGCCCCGTTGTCGTCCGGGGTGGATTCCGCCAAAACGGAAACGCAGTAGCGGGGGCTTCCGGCCCCGTCGCAGACATAGCCGCAGTACCAGAAATGGAGCAGCTCCTGGCCGTGGTAATATCTGCCGGTCTGAGCAGTGCCGGTCTTGACCCCGGCGGTGCAGTTGTCCGGCGCGCCGGGCTTCCCAGTGCCGTTTTTCAAGGTGCTTTCCATATACTGCCGCAGGGTCCGGGCGGTGGCGTCGCCCATGACACGCAGGTTCTTGTCCGCGATGGAGTGGGCGGGGGTCAGCTCCAACTCCTTGTCCACCGTGCCTTCGATGAGCTTTGGGGTAGAATACACCCCGCCTGAGGCAATGGCGTTTATGAGCCCGCACATCTGCACCGGCGTCACGGCAAGGTCGCCCTGGCCAAAGGAGAAATTGGCCAGGGCCCGCGCATTTTCCAGCGCCTCCGCGTCCGGCATGGAGCCCGCAGCGGAAAAGAGCCCCCGGCCAAATTCCACCTCGGTGCCCAGGCCCAGGTTGTAGGCCATGTTCAAAATGGGCTGAGCGCCCAAAGAGCGGGCAGTGTTGATGAAATAGCAGTTGCAGGACTTCTCCAGGGCCGTCTGCAAATTGACCTCCCCGTGGGCGTCGCCGTTGTAGCAGTGAAACAGCATCCCGCCCGCGTTGAGAGAGCCTGTACAGGTAAACTCCTTTACAACAGAATCCGCTTCCAGCGCTGCGGCGGCGGAGACCAGCTTGAACACCGAACCCGGCGCATAGGCAGAAAAAGCCCGATTTATCAGGGGCGCGTCCTCACTGTCTACGGCGTCGCCGATATGCAGCGGGGAGTAGGAGGGCAGACTGACAAGTGCTCTTACTTCACAGTTTGGAACCTCTGTGACGACCACCGCGCCTTTTCCCAGGAGGGCCGCGCTTTCCTCTGCCGGCGACTGGATGTCCTCATCCAGCGTGAGGACCGCCCCGGCCGCCGATTCCTCCACCGTGTCCACGATCTCCCTGTCGCCCCCGGCCATAACCCGGCCCAGGGCGTCTACCTGATAATAGACGGCGGCGTGGCCGGAGCTCTTTTCCAGAGCGTCGTTCATGGCAAGCTCCGCGCCGCTGGCTCCGCTGCCCATGCTGTCGAGATATCCCACAACGTGAGGGGCCAGCTGGTTTTCCTCATAGCGCTGGGGGACGCGGAACAGGTCGATGCCAGGAGTGCTGCGCAGCCTTCCCGCCTCAGAGGCGGTCAGCTCCATGAGGAAGGGCTTGCCGTCCTCCAGGGCCAGAGCCAGCCGCCGACGGTATTTGCCGTCGGTGGCCTTTTCCAGCGCGCCGATGGTCTCGATGGTGGGGGCCACGGCGGCTGTCAGCCGGTAGCTGCCGCCGGTGAGTGGCCGCAGCTTGCAGTCGTACAGCGTGCCGCGGGAGGAGGCCACGTCCAGCTTGTAGACGCTCTGCCCCCGGACGGCGGCCACATATTCCTCCCCGCCGGACACATTCCAAATGGAGCGGCAGGCCGCCCCGAACAGGAACAGCAGCAGGCAAAAGACGGCACAGGCTTTCCTTTTCATAGCTTCCCCCTGAGTGTATCTTTTCGCAAAAAAAGACGGCCCAGAGGGGGCCGTCTCCGGCTTTCTCATGCCTTTTCGCCGTCGTCTCTGAACAGCAGGCAAATGCACCACAGGGCGGCGATGCCCACCAGGGTGTAAATAATGCGGGCGATGACGGAGGTCTGCCCGCCGCAGATCCAGGCGACCAGATCGAACTTGAAAATGCCGACCAGGCCCCAGTTGATGCCGCCGATAACGGTAAGCGCCAGGGCGATGCGGTCTATCACTGACATATGACTACCTTCCTTCGTTGATTTTGCTGTCGCACCTAGTTTGTGCCGCCGGCCATGAAATATGCGCGAAATAGGGCTTGCGTCTTTTTCCTATCGCATTTATAATGATTTTATCATTTTGCGTTTTTGGAGGCGTTTCGCATGTTGAAAAGCCAGGAAATCAGGAATTTAGCGCCGGAGATGGACCCCCTGCGCATGGGCATGGGCTGGGCGGCCGAGGACCTGGAAAAGCCCCAGGTGCTCATCGAAAGCACCTACGGCCAAAGCCATCCGGGCAGTGCCCATCTGCTGGAGCTGGCCCAGGCGGCCGCAGGCGGCGCGGACAGCCACGGGGCCAAGTCGGCTTTGTACTTCGCCACGGACATCTGCGACGGCATGGCCCAGGGCCACGACGGCATCAACTACTCTCTGGCGTCTCGGGACACCATCGCCAATTTAATTGAAATTCACGCCAACGCCACCACCTTTGACGCCGGGGTGTTCTTATCCAGCTGCGACAAGTCCGTGCCCGCGCAGCTCATGGCGATCGGCCGCATCGACATCCCCGCCATCGTGGTCACCGGCGGCGTGATGGAGGCCGGCCCCGGCCTGCTGACGTTGGAGCAGATCGGCGCGTACAGCGCCATGTACCAGCGTGGGGAGATCACCGAGGAGCAGTTCACCTACTATAAGCGCAACGCCTGCCCCTCCTGCGGGGCGTGCTCCTTTATGGGCACGGCCTCTACCATGCAGATCATGGCGGAGGCTCTGGGTCTGATGCTGCCCGGCACGGCCCTGATGCCCGCCACCTGCCCGGAATTGAAGGACGCGGCAAGGCGGGCCGGAAAGCGTGCGGCGGAAATGGCTTTCGAGGGCGTGACCGCCCGGCAGATGGTGACCTGGGAGAGCTTTGAAAACGCGGTGATGGTCCATGCGGCCATTTCCGGCTCCACCAACACCCTGATGCACCTGCCGGCCATCGCCAGGGAATTTCATATCGAGCTGACCGCCGACGATTTTGACCGCCTGCACCGGGGCGCCCGCTATCTGCTGGACATCCGTCCGGCGGGGAGGTGGCCGGCCCAGTATTTCTACTATGCCGGCGGCGTGCCCCGCATCATGGAGGAGATCAGGCCCCTGCTGCACCTGGACGTGAAGACCGTGACCGGGAAATCTTTAGGCGACAATTTGGAGGATCTGAAAAAGAACGGCTTTTATCAGCACTGCGACGAGTACCTTGAAAAGGCCGGGATCAAGCGGGAGGACGTGATCCGCACCTGGGCGGAGCCCATCGGCAAAAACGGCACCGTGGCCGTACTGAAAGGGAACCTTGCCCCGCAGGGCGGGGTGGTGAAGCACAGCGCCGTGCCCAGGGAAATGCACAGGGCTGTTCTGCGGGCCAGACCCTTCGACTGCGAGGAGGACGCCATCAGCGCCATTCTTCACGGGGAGATCAAGCCCGGCGATGGCGTTATCATCCGCTACGAGGGGCCCAGGGGCAGCGGCATGCCGGAGATGTTCTACACCACCGAGGCTATTTCCTCCGACCCGGCCCTGGCCGCCTCCATTGCCCTCATCACCGACGGCAGGTTCTCCGGCGCCAGCAAGGGCCCGGCCATCGGCCACGTTTCGCCGGAGGCCGCGGAGGGCGGCCCCATCGCCCTGGTGGAGGAGGGCGACCTGATCGAGATCGACATCCCGAACCGGGTGCTGCGGCTGTGCGGTATCCGGGGGGAGGAGAAGACGGAAGAGGAGATCGCGGCGGTGCTCAAGGCACGAAAGGCGAACTGGAAGCCCAGGGAGCCCCGGTACAAAACAGGCGTGCTGGGGCTGTACACCCGCAACGCCGCTTCCCCCATGCTGGGCGGGTACTCCTGCTGAAAAATCGGCGCGAATCGCCTGCAAAGCGCTTGACAAACCGCCCGCCGTTGTGCTAAAATATCCATATTGGCAAAGGCGCTGAGGGAGATTTCTCAGCGTCTTTCCTTTATTCAGTCGGTTCCGTAAAAAAAGGAGGCTTTTCGATGACAGTGATTCCCAAAGGATATCAAGCCGCGCTGGGGCTTTATGAGACGCAGAAGGCCATCGGCGTCATCAAAAACGTGTTCCAGGTGAAGCTGTGTTCGGCGCTGCATTTAAAGCGGGTGACAGCGCCCCTGTTCGTGGACCCGGCCACGGGCCTCAACGACGACCTGAACGGGGTGGAGAGGCCGGTGGGCTTTGATGTGCCCGCTGTGGGGAAGGACGCCCAGGTGGTGCACTCCCTGGCAAAGTGGAAGCGGCTGGCCCTGTACCGCTACGGCTTTTACGTGGGCAACGGCCTTGTGGCAGACATGAACGCCATCCGCCGGGACGAGGAGCTGGATAATCTCCACTCCATCTACGTGGACCAGTGGGACTGGGAAAAGGTCA
>CAZYLJ010000100.1:0-5128 GCA_964648555.1 uncultured Acutalibacter sp. | reverse complement strand
GGCTCATGGTGCCGGGATCCACATTGATGTAGGGGTCCAGCTTCTGGGCCGCCACCTTTAAACCCCGGGCCTTTAACAGCCGCCCCAGAGAAGCGGCGGTGATGCCTTTGCCCAGGCCGGACACCACGCCTCCTGTTACAAAGATATATTTTGCCATAGTCAATCCTCCTATCATGCTTTTTTTACTCTTTTTTATTTCGCCGCCGTGCCCCGGAAGACCTCTACCGCCTCGCCGGTCATCCACACGGTCCCGTCCGTCACTCTGATTTTCAAGTCCCCGCCCCGCAGGCGGACGGTGATCTCTTCATCTTTGTTGCAGTGGCCGCACAGCACCGCCGCCACGGCGCCGGCACAGGCCCCGGTGCCGCAGGCCATGGTCTCGCCGCTGCCCCGCTCCCACACGCGCATTTTCAGGGTATGGCGGTCAATCACCTGGATAAACTCCGTGTTCACCTGCTCCGGGAACAGGGGGTCGCGCTCAAATTTGGGGCCGAGCTCTTTCAGGTCGAGCCCGTCAGGATCACCGCCGAAGATGACGCAGTGGGGATTTCCCATGGAAACGCAGGTGATCCTGTATTTTCCCCCGGCAAGCTCCGTTTCCCGGTCAACGATCTCTGTCCCCGGCAGCCTGACCGGTATCTTTTCCGGGTCGAGCTCCGCCTTCCCCATGTCCACCGTGACAAGCTCGCACAGGCCGCCGTGTGCGTGAACGCGGCAGGTCTTTACGCCGCTGAGGGTCTCGATCTTCAGCTCCGGCTTTTGGGCGACGCCGCTGTCATAAACCAGCTTTGCCACACAGCGGATACCGTTACCGCACATTTTCCCCTCGCTGCCGTCCAGGTTGAACATGCGCATTCTGGCGTCGTTTTGGGGGTCCTCCGGCGGGCAGACCAGGATCACACCGTCGCCGCCCACGCCCCTGTGCCTGTCGGAAAGACGCCGGGCCAGGCCCGCCGGGTCATCCACAGGATCTTCAAAGCAGTTGAAATAGATATAGTCGTTTCCGCAGCCGTGCATCTTGATGAAATGGAGCGTCTCTCCGGCCATGTGCTTCCCTCTTTTCGTTTGTTTCTATTTCAGAAAATGATTTCCTTTCCCTTTATACCTCCACAATGCCGTCGAAGACCTTCTCGGCCCCACCGGTCATCAGCACCCGCTCGTCAGTGTAATTGATCTTCAATTCGCCGCCCCGCAAAATGACCCGGACGTCTTTTCCCTTTTCGCAGTAGCCGTTCAACGCGGCGGCCACCACGGCGGCGCAGGTATCGGTGCCGCAGGCCATGGTCTCGCCGCTGCCCCGCTCCCAGGTGCGGGCCTTCAGGGTGTGGCCGTCGATCACTTCCACAAAGCCCACGTTCACCTGCTCCGGGAACAGGGGGTCGTGCTCAAACTTTGGCCCCAGATCCTCCAGATCCACCTTATCCACTGAGGGCACAAACACCACGCAGTGGGGATTCCCCATGGAAACGCAGGTGATCTGGAACACCTGGCCGTCGATGGAAACGGGCTTGTTCACCACACGCTCCCCCTCCAACCGCACGGGGATGCGCCGGGGGTCTAATTCCGCTCTGCCCATATCCACCGTGACCTTGGACACAAGGCCGTTCTTGGTGGTGGCCACACATTCCTTGACGCCGCTTCTGGTGCCGATGCGCAGGGCATACCGGCCCTCGCCCAGCTTTTCCCCTTTGGCGATGTCGTTGTCGAACAGGTATTTCGCCACGCAGCGGATGCCGTTGCCGCACATATTGCCCTCGCTGCCGTCCAGATTGAACATGCGCATTTCGGCGTCGGCCCGCTCTGAGGGGCAGATGAGGATGACCCCGTCGCCGCCGACGCCGTTGTGCCGGTCGGAAAGGCAGACCGCCAGAAACTCCGGGGAGGCCACGGCGTTTTGCCCGTCAAAGCAGTTGATGTAAATGTAATCGTTGGAGCAGGCGGACATCTTGGTAAAGGAAATTTTCTGCCGGTGCTTTTTCAATCGGTTGATGTCGATGATCTCCGTGTTTTCCGGCGCAAAGCGGCTCATGAGGGAGTCCGCCAGGGCGTTGGCCGTATCGATCGCCGTCAGACACGGGATGCCCAGCAGGCTTGCTTTACGGCGTATCTTCACGCTGTCACGGGCGGGGTTGCGGCCACGGGCGGAGGTGGAAATGACGTAGTTTACCTTGCCGCTTTCCAGCAGGGTAATGGTGTTGACCGAGCTTTCGTGTATCTTATCCACGATCTTGACGGAAAGGCCCAGCTTGAACAGCACCATGGCCGTGCCGGTGGTGGCGTAAAGCTCGAAGCCCATTTTGGCGAATTTCTTGGCGATCTCCCCGATCTCCGGCTTATCCTGATCCCGGACGGTGATGAACACGCCGCCGCCCTTTTTCATGTTATGGCCGGAGGCGATCAGGCCCTTGTAAAGGGCCTCCTCCAGGTTGTTGCCGATGCCCAGCACCTCGCCGGTGGATTTCATCTCCGGGCCCAGGTGGGTGTCCACATCGGTGAGCTTTTCAAAGGAGAACACCGGCACCTTGACCGCCACATAGGGCGAGGGCTTATGCAGCCCCGTGCCAAAGCCCATATCCCTTAGCTTCTCGCCCAGGCTTGCCCGGGTGGCCAGATCGCACATGGGCACGCCGGTGACCTTGCTGATATAGGGCACGGTGCGGCTGGCCCGGGGGTTCACCTCGATGACATAAATCTCCCCGTCCATCAGAATGTATTGCAGGTTCGTCAGCCCCACGCTGCGCAGCTCCCGGCAAAGGGTCTCCGTGGTGGAGACGATCCTGGCGCTCATATCGTCGTCGATGTCGGAGGCCGGGTACACGGCGATGCTGTCACCGGAATGGATGCCCGTGCGCTCCACGTGCTCCATGATGCCGGGGATGAGAATATCCTCCCCGTCGCAGATGGCGTCCACCTCGATCTCCATGCCGGAGAGGTACTTGTCGATGAGCACCGGGTTGTCCTGCCTGGTGGATAAGATGATGGCCATGTACTCCCTGATGTCCTCGTCGCAGTAGGCGATGATCATATTCTGCCCGCCCAGCACGTAGGAGGGGCGCATCAGCACGGGGTAGCCCAGATCTCCGGCGGCTGCAAGGGCCTCTTCCTCCGTCATGACGGTGTGGCCCCTGGGCCTCTTGATGCCGGAGCGCTCCAACAGCTCGTCGAAGCGCTCCCTGTCCTCGGCCATGTCGATGGTGTCGGCGGAGGAGCCCAAAATTTTAATGTTGTGGGCGGCCAGGGCCTTTGTCAGCTTGATGGCTGTCTGGCCGCCAAAGGCCGCCACCACCCCGATGGGCTTTTCTATTTTGATGATGTCCATCACGTCCTCCGGGGAAAGGGGCTCAAAATACAGGAGGTCGGCGGTGTCAAAGTCCGTGGAGACGGTCTCCGGGTTGTTGTTGATGATGACCACCTGGTACCCAAGCTTTTGCAGCGCCATAACGCAGTGTACGCTGGCGTAGTCGAACTCGATGCCCTGGCCGATGCGGATTGGGCCCGAGCCCAGCACGACAACGGTGCCCTTGCCGCCGCTCCCCCGGCGGATAAATTCCAGGGCCTCGTCCTCGCCACCGCTTTCCGGGCTGTCATAGGTGGCGTAGAAATAGGGCGTGTGGGCGGCAAATTCCCCGGCGCAGGTGTCCACCATCTTGAAGGTGGGCTTCCGCCGGAAGGTAACCCGGCAGCCGGACAGCTTCTCGATGGCGCTGTCCGGATAGCCAAGCCGCTTGCCCTTCCGGTACAGCTCTTCGGTCAGAGTCTCAGCCTGCGCAAGCTCCCGCTCGTAGTGCAGAAGGTTCGTCAGCTTCGACAGAAACCAGCGGTCGATCATGGTGCGCTCGTGGAGCTCCTCCACTGTGGCGCCTCGCTTGAAAAGCTCATACACGGCAAAAAGCCGCTCGTCTGTGGCGTGGACAGCAATATGCCAGAGCTTTTCCGTTTCCTCGCCGGCAAACTTGGGCAGGTTCAGGGTGTCAAGGCCGATCTCCGCGCCGCGCACGGCCTTCATCAGGGCCATTTCAAAGCTGTCGGCGATGCTCATCACCTCGCCGGTGGCCTTCATCTGGGTGCCCAGCTCCCGCTTGGCATAGACGAATTTATCGAAGGGCCACTTGGGGAACTTTAACGCCACATAGTCGAGGGCAGGCTCGAAGGCGGCGTAGGTCTTGCCGGTAACGGCGTTTTTGATCTCGTCCAGCGTGTAGCCGATAGCCACCTTTGTGGCCACCTTGGCGATGGGGTAGCCCGTGGCCTTTGAGGCCAGAGCCGACGACCGGGAAACACGGGGGTTCACCTCGATGACGGCGTACTCAAAGGAGGTGGGGTGCAGGGCGAACTGGCAGTTGCAGCCGCCCTCCACGCCAAGCTCCTCCACGATCTTCAGCGCGGCGGAGCGCAGCATTTGAAACTCCTTGTCGGAAAGCGTCACGCAGGGGGCGATGACGATGGAGTCGCCGGTGTGAATCCCCACGGGGTCCAGGTTTTCCATGGAGCACACCGTGATGGCGTTGCCCCGGCTGTCCCGCATGACCTCGAACTCGATCTCCTTCCATCCGGCGATGCTCTTCTCCACCAAAATTTGGGTGATGGGAGACAGGGCCAGGCCGTTGGCGGCCACCTCCCGCAGCTCTTCCTGATTGTTGACGATGCCGCCGCCGGTGCCGCCCAGGGTAAAGGCGGGCCGGATGATGACCGGGTAGCCGATTTCCAGGGCAAAGGCCTCGGCGTCCTCCACGGTGGTGACCACCTTAGAGGGCACACAGGGCTGGCCGATCTTTTCCATGGCGTCCTTGAAAAGCTGCCGGTCCTCGGCCTTGTCGATGGTCTCCGGGGAGGCGCCCAGAAGCCGGACGTGGTTCTTCTCCAAAAAGCCCTCTTTGGCAAGCTGCATGGAAAGGGTCAAGCCGGTCTGGCCGCCAAAGCCGGACAGGATGCTGTCGGGCTTCTCCTTCTCGATGATGCGCTTGACGGTGGTGAGGGTCAAGGGCTCGATGTAAATGCGGTCGGCCATAGCCTGGTCGGTCATGATGGTGGCGGGGTTTGAGTTGACCAGCACGATCTCGATGCCGTCCTCCCGCAGGGCCCGGCAGGCCTGGGTGCCGGCGTAGTCGAACTCGGCGGCCTGCCCGAT
>CAZYLJ010000099.1:0-5217 GCA_964648555.1 uncultured Acutalibacter sp. | reverse complement strand
CGCCCGGTGTGGGCAAGACCTCTGTGGCCCGTTCCATCGCCAGGGCTACCGGCAGGAAGTACGTCCGCGTTTCTCTGGGCGGCGTCAGCGACGAAGCCGAGATTATGGGCCACCGCCGCACCTATGTGGGCTCCATGCCCGGCCGCATCATCAACGCTGTGAAGCAGGCCGGGGTCAACAACCCGCTGATCCTGCTGGATGAGATCGACAAGCTGGGACAGAGCTTTAAGGGCGACCCGTCGTCCGCACTGCTGGAGGTGCTGGATCCGGAGCAGAACGCTGAATTCTGCGACCATTATATCGACATGCCCTTTGATCTGAGCCGGGTGCTGTTCATCACCACGGCAAATGATGCTTCCCAGATACCCGGCCCGCTGTATGACCGCATGGACATCATCGAGCTTGGCAGCTACACATTGGAGGAGAAGCTCAATATCGCCACACGGCATCTTATCAAGAAGCAGCTGAAGAAGCACGGCCTGACCCCTTCTCAGCTGAAATTTACCAAGGCCGGAGTGAAGGAGATCATCGAGGGGTACACCAGAGAGGCCGGCGTGCGCAATTTAGAGCGCTGCATTGCTGCCATCTGCCGGAAAACAGCAAAGATGGTGGTATCTCAGAATGATTTCAGGTCTTTCACAGTAAAACCGGAAAATCTGGAAGAGCTTCTGGGGCCCAGAAAGTTTTTGAAAGACGAGCTGATGCGGGACGACATCGTTGGCCTTGTCAACGGTCTTGCCTGGACCAGCGTGGGCGGCGAGCTGCTGCCCATCGAAGTGGCGGTGATGGAGGGCACGGGAAAGATACAGCTCACCGGCTCTCTGGGAGAAGTGATGAAGGAATCTGCCAACACGGCAATCACCTGTATCCGCACCCGTGCCGCCATGCTGGGCATCTCGCCAAAATTCTATGAAAAATGCGATATCCATGTCCACGCCCCGGAAGGCGCTGTGCCCAAGGACGGCCCCTCGGCAGGAACAGCCATGGCCACGGCCATTACTTCGGCCCTTTGCGGCATCCCGGTGCGCCATGACGTGGCCATGACGGGGGAGATCACCTTGCAGGGGCGCGTGCTGCCCATCGGCGGCCTGAAGGAAAAGGCCATGGCCGCATATAAAAACGGCATCAAGACAGTGCTCATCCCCGCAGACAATGTGCCCGACCTGGCCGAGGTGGACAGCGTGGTCAAGCAGCATGTGCAGTTCGTGCCTGTCAAGCGCATCGATACCGTGCTGGAAAACGCGCTGACCCACATGCCGCGTCCGACGGCGGTCCAGGAGAAAGAGCACCTGCTGCCCGCTGAGCCGCCTATGCCCCGGGCCAAACCCCAGGAGCTTTATCAATGACCCAGGAGAAAAAACGTGAATTTTCAAAAAGTAGAATTTGAGCTTTCCGCAGCGAAAAAAGAGCAGCTGCCCGTTTCTACCCTGCCGGAGATCGTCTTTTCCGGCCGATCCAACGTGGGGAAATCCTCCCTGCTCAACAAGCTGGTCAATCGCAAATCCCTGGCACGGGTGAGCGCCACTCCGGGAAAGACGGCCACCATCAATTTTTTCAAGTTTGACGATTGCCGCTTTGTAGACCTGCCCGGCTACGGCTATGCCAAGGTCTCCAAAGGTGAGCGTGATCGCTGGTCCGCTTTGGTGGAGGGCTACTTTGCCCAGAACAGGCGGATTGCTCTGGTTTTGCAGCTGGTAGACATGCGCCGGGATCCCACAGAGGACGATATGCAGATGATAAGCTTTTTGCAGGATACCAGCCTTTCCTTTGCTGTGGTATGCACCAAAAGCGACAAGCTGAACAAGACGGAGACAGCCTTTAGGCTACAGCGTTGCCAGGAACTCTTTTCAAAGCGGGGAATTGAGTTCTTCCCGTTTTCCGCCGTGGACGGCAGGGGGCTGGAAGAACTGCGGACAAGGATCGAAATGGCTGCGGAGAGCGCGCAGTGAGAAAGGAGAATAAAGCGTGATCTCAAATTGCCTGAGTGTGGGGGAAAACGGTCATTTGTTTATCAGCGGCTGCGACACGGTGGAGCTTGCAGGGCAGTACGGCACGCCCCTTTATGTCATCAGCGAAAACGAGGTAAGGGATGTGTGCCGCCGGTACCGTTCTTCCTTTGAAAAATATTACGGTGGGCGCGGTAAGCCCATCTATGCCAGCAAGGCATTCAGCTGCAAGGAGATCTGCCGCGTCGTTACAAGCGAGGGCCTGGATGTGGAAGTGGTATCCGGCGGGGAGCTCTACACGGCCCTGCAGGCCGGGGTGCTCGCCGATCATATCCATTTTCAGGGGAATAACAAGACGCCCCAAGAGCTTGCTATGGCGGTGGAAGCCGGTGTGGGCGATATCGTAGTGGACAATCTTTCCGAGCTGCGAAAGCTCGATAAGATTGCCGGGGAAAAGGGCGTATGCGTGCCCATTTCCCTGCGCATCAAACCAGGGATCGATTGCCACACTCACAACTTTATCCGCACCGGCCAGATCGACTCCAAATTCGGCATCGATCTGATGAGCGGCGAAGCTCTGGAGGCAGTTCGCATCGCTTCCCAGATGGGCACGGTTTCGCTCAAGGGGCTGCACTGCCATATCGGTTCCCAGATATTTGACCGTGAGCCCTTCGTCCACGCGGCGGAGGTCATGCTGGACTTTTTCGCGCAGGTCAAGGAAAAGCTTTCCGTGGAGTTCACTTTTCTGAATTTGGGCGGCGGCTTTGGCATCCGCTATACTGCAAGTGACGACGCCAGCCCCTATGAAGCCTATATGGAGGCCGTTTCGGCCGCTGTCCACAAGAAGTGTGAAGAGCTTTCCCTTTCCATGCCGGAAATCTACATCGAGCCCGGCCGCTCCATTGTAGGCGAGGCGGGCATCACGCTGTACACTGTTGGCAATATCCGAGAGATACCTTGTGTGCGTAATTACGTTTCCATTGACGGCGGTATGTATGAAAATCCCCGGTACGCCCTGTATCGATCCGACTATACCTGTATCGTGGCAAACAAGGCGGACAGGCCCGCCGATTACGTGGCCACAATCGCCGGGAAATGCTGCGAGAGCGGCGATCTGATCCAGGAGCACACCCATATCCAGCAGCCGGAGGAAGACGATATCCTGGCGGTGCTTTCCACCGGAGCCTACAACTATTCCATGGCCTCCAATTACAATCGCAATCCCCGCCCGGCCTGTGTCATGGTGTCAAATGGCGCCTCCCGCGTCATCATCAAAGGGGAGACCTACGAGGACCTGCTCCGCTGTGACATTTGACGGGCGGCGGTTGAAAGCTTCGCGCTCTGAAGGATTTTAAAGGGGGAGTGAGAAAGCCGATATGGAAATTTACTCTGTTTTTGCTCAATATTATGACGCTCTGACCGGCAATGTGGAATACAAAAAGCGCGCCGACTATCTTCTCAGTCTGCTCGACAGGCTGGGCCACAGCCCAAAGCTTGCCCTTGACCTGGCCTGCGGCACCGGCACGCTGACACTGGAACTGTTTCAGCGCGGGATCGATATCTACGGCGTGGACGGCTCTGTTGAAATGCTTTCCGCCGCTCGACAGAAATGTGCTGAGGCCGGAGCCGATATTCTCTTTCTCTGCCAGCACATGCAAACCCTCGACCTGTACGGCACAGTCGATACCGTGTTCTGCACCCTTGACAGCCTGAACCATCTGCCGGGAGAAAGGGAGGCTCAGAAAGCCCTTTCCCGCGTTTCCTTCTTTATGGATCCGGGAGGCTGGTTCCTTTTTGACATGAACACGCCCTATAAACATGAAAAGGTGCTTGGAAATCACGTGTTCGTGTACGACACCAGCGAGGTCTATTGTGTCTGGCAGAACCATTTCACCTCCCAGGGCTGCCGGGCCGATATCCGCCTGGATTTCTTTGAGCGGGAAAAGGGCCTTTACCGCCGCAGCTCCGAGCTTTTTTCAGAGTGGGCCTACTCTCAGGCGGAGACCATAACGATGCTGGAAACCGCCGGGTTCGGCAATATCCACGTTTTCCACGAGATGACCTTTGACCCGCCCAAGGAGGACAGCCAGCGGCTGGTGTGGGCGGCGCAGAAAATACGTTAGACAGGTTGGTATATATGGATAAGATCATTCGCACAATCACTTCTAACGGGGCCCTGATGGCCTCCGCCATCGATTCCACGGGAATCGTTTCCGTGGCCCAGCAGCTCCACGGCCTGACAAAGACCTCCTGCGCCGCGTTGGGCCGCCTGCTTACGGGCGCGTCTCTCATGGGTGCCATGCTGAAAAGCGACAAGGCCTCCCTTACCTTGAAGGTAAAGGGCGGCGGCCCTCTTGGCGGACTGGTGGCCATTTCCGACGCCCGGGGCAATGTCCGTGGCTTTCTGGATCACCCCGAGGTGGAGCTTCCCCTGAAGCCCAACGGGAAGATCGATGTCAGCGGCGGCGTGGGTACGGACGGCCGGCTGGCCGTCATCCGGGAGTTCGGCGGGGGAGACCCCTACATCGGCCAGGTTGAGCTGTTGAGCGGCGAGATCGCCGAGGATCTGACAAATTACTACGCCCAAAGCGAGCAGACGCCTACCGTCTGTGCTCTTGGCGTTCTGGTGGATAAGGAAAATGGTAAAGCGCTGCTTGCCGGCGGGCTGCTCATCCAGGCGCTGCCCGGCGCAGAGGACAGCGATTTGGATCTGTTGGAGCAAAACGTCAGCCGCCTGGATTCCGTCACGACAATGCTTGCCAAAGGGCTGAGCCCGGAGGAGATGTGCCGTCAGGCGCTTGCCTGCCTTGAGATGGAGATTTTGGACGAGTTTCAAGTGCATTACGCCTGTAATTGCAGCAAAGAGCGCTTCGCCAACGCCATGCTGACGTTGGGGGAGAAGGAGATACTTTCCCTGCCGCTGAACGCCGAGGGAAAGGTAGAGGTCGTATGCCATTACTGCGGCCGGAAGTATTATTACACCCGCGAGGAACTGGAAACGCTTGCCCGGCAGGCGGTAAAAAAATAGAAAAAATGCTTGACAAATAAAAACGGATACGGTAAGATATAAAAGTCGCTGGAAGGCATTCCCGCAGTTGGTGCATGGGGGCATAGCTCAGCTGGTTAGAGCACCTGCCTTACAAGCAGGGGGTCACAGGTTCGAGTCCTGTTGTCCCCACCACGGGGCTTCCCGGAATGAAACGCGATTTAGGAATCTGGCCCGGTAGTTCAGTTGGTTAGAACGCTAGCCTGTCACGCTAGAGGTCGACGG
>CAZYLJ010000098.1:0-5566 GCA_964648555.1 uncultured Acutalibacter sp. | reverse complement strand
AGCCCGCCGGAAAGCAGGTCGAACAGGGGGTCCCGGCCAAAGAGGAATGACAGCACCGCCACGGTGGCTAAATACGTCACGGGAATGACGGGGCTGATGACCTTTCTGATAATCAAATACAGCCCGCCGATGAGAATCGCCAGGGCGCAGGTCTCGCCCAGGCACCCGCCGTGGGTGCCCAGCAGCAGCTGGAGATAGTCCGGCGAACTGTTGGGAGAGTTCACATACATCTGGCCGGAAAGGGGTGTGGCGGTGGTCACCGCGTCGGCGGTGGCGGAATAGTCAAAGGCCTCCGTCCAGTGGGTCATCCTGGCGGGGAAGGAATTCATCAAAACAATGCGGGCCGTCAGCGCCGGGTTCACAAAGTTCTGGCCGATGCCGCCAAACATCTGCTTGACCACCACAATGGCGATGACGCCGCCAAAGGCCGCGATCAGCGGGTTGATGGTGACGGGCAGGTTCAGGGCCAGCAGGATGCCGGTGACAACACAGCTCAAATCGCCTACGGTCTGGGGGCGCTTCATGACCCGGCGGCAGAGGTATTCGCTTAAAACGCAGGACGCCACGCAGGTGACGATGATCACCATGGCCCGGAAGCCGAAGAGCACCACCGAGGCGACCATGACGGGGGTCAGGCCGATGATCACATCGAGCATGATATTCTGAGTGGTTTTCTTCCCGTGAAAATGCGGGGAGGATGATACGACCAGCTTATCCATTACTTTTTACCTCCCGCTTTTTTGACATATGATTTCCCCAGCCGGATGGCCTGGACCAGCCTTCTGCCGGCGGGGCAGGAGAAGGCGCAGCAGCCACATTCCATACAGGTCATGATGTCCAGCGCCTGCAGGGCCTCCACGTCCTTCTTTTCCACGGCCTTTTCCAGCTTAGTCGGCATCAGGCTCATGGGGCAGGCGGCCACGCAATTTCCGCAGCGGATACAGGCCGTGGGCTCCATCAGCGCGGCCTCTTCCGCGCCAAAGGCCAGAATGGCGTTGTTTTGCTTCAGGACCGGCAGGTCGTCGCCAGTCAGGGCAATGCCCATCATGGGGCCGCCCATCAACAGCTTTTTCGGCTCTTCCCGATAGCCGCCGCAGAACTCCATCACGTCTTTGATGGGCGTGCCCACGGGCACGATGACGTTTTGCGGGTTTTGCACGGCGGAGCCGTCAACCGTGACGCGTTTTAAGGTCAGGGGCATGCCGGTGCGCATATAGCTTGCCAAAAAGGAGACGGACGCGATATTCATCACAAGGCAGCCCACATCTGCGGGCAGCTTGCCCGGCGGCACCCGGCGCCCGGTGCAGGCCTGCACCAGCACCTTTTCCGCGCCCTGGGGGTAGCGGCTCTTCAAGGGGAAGACCCGCACCTCGTCGTTGGGGTCCATTTCCACATTGTCGGCAATCTCTTTCAGCTTTGCGATGACATCCGGCTTGTTGTCCTCAATGGCGATGAGCACCCGGTGCACATCCAGGATCTCTTTCACCTTATAGACGCCGTCCAGGACGTTTTTGCCGTTTTCCAGCGCCTCCCGATGGTCGCTTGTCACATAGGGCTCGCACTCGGCGGCGTTGATGATAAGGGTATCAATGTCCTTGCCCCCCGGCACATTGAGCTTTACATGGACAGGGAAGCCCGCACCGCCAAGGCCCACCAGGCCAGACTTCCGGGCGGCGGCGGCCAGCTCTTCCTTGTTGGTGACGGGCGGGGGCGGAACGATGGAAGGATCCTTTTCCATCAGGCCATCGGAATCGATGACCACGGCGGCGATCATCTGCCCGCCGGTGAGCATCACCTGAGTGATGTCCGCCACCGTGCCGGAGATGGAGGAGTGGACGGGGGCGGAAACATAGGCCTCGCTGTCGCCTACCACAGTGCCAACATAAACGTGGTCGCCCTTTTGCACGGTCGGGGTGCAGGGCGCGCCGATGTGCTGCTGCATGGGCAGGATGACGCGGGCCGGGGGCGGCATCACAGCGGACTGTGCCTGCCAGGTGTTCTTGCAGTGCGGCACCGCCGCGCCGCCGTGGCCCCGGTATGGGCGTTTCGGGAACTCCAGTTCCATAGCTTCTACCAGCTTTCTCATGTGGATATTTACTCTATTGTACAGTTTTTTCTGCGCTTTTGCAACTTTTTTGCTAAATTTTGCGGTATGGCTTTACGATTTTATACATTCCGCTCTTCTTGCCGGAGACCAGGATGTGGAACTCCCGCTGAAGGGTGAGAGAGGGGCAGGCGGCAAGGGCGGCACGCAGGGCCTCCTCGGCGGCGGTGAGCACCACCAGACGGCCGCCGGACTTTAAGACGCGCTCTAATTGGAGAAAGGCCGCCCGATAAAACTCACCAAGCTCCATGCCCACGCCCTGATACAGCCCCCAGGGCGGGTCGGTGATGACCGCGTCCACGCTCTCAGGCGGCAAAATCTCATTGAGCGTCAGCACATCCTGGCGCCTGATTTCCACATTGCGCCTGGCGGCAAGCGCTTTCCTCGCCTGGGACAGCGGCTTTTCCTCCAGGTCGAAAGCGTACAGCTTTTTATAGGGAAAGCGCTTACAGCGCTCTTTCGGGATGCCCCCGTACCCGCAGAAGGGGTCCAGCACCGTGTCGGCGGGGCCGGGCT
Organism: uncultured Acutalibacter sp.; assembly: GCA_964648555.1. Lineage (GTDB taxonomy): Bacteria > Bacillota > Clostridia > Oscillospirales > Acutalibacteraceae > Acutalibacter. The sequence continues at coordinate 2,946 of CAZYLJ010000098.1, read as the reverse complement.
CGGAAAGGCAGCACAGCAGGTATGCAAGCTCCGGCCGCAGCTCGCCGGGTGGCAAGAGCTTATCGTAGGCCCGGTGCCGGGAAAGCCGCTTTAAAAACCAGCATTGGCCCTCCCGCCGGCAAAGCAGCCAAAACTCCGTGTCCGGCCGGCTCCTGTCCACCCGCAGACCCGTGGCCTGAGAGATCTTCTTTTCCAGCCGTTCCTTCAAATTGGCGTCCACGGCGGTCAGCCTGTTTTCCAGAGAGGTCACCAGCCGGAAGGTCTTTATCTTTTTGGCGTTGCCCCCCGCCGCTGCCCAAACGTCCGCAGGCAGGGCCAAGACCTCCCGCAGAAAGCCGTTTAAGGGGGCGTCCCCCTTTGGGCGCTCCGCCCGGTATAGGGACTGGAACACGTTTTGAAAGCAGAACAGGTTCAAATCGCTGTAGGGGATCTCCGTTTCAAACTCCGCCGCGCCGGGCAGCAGCAGCAAGGTCTCCACGCCGCCCCGCCGGCCGAGCAGCTCTGAAACGATGCTCTCTCCCCCGGCGGGAAAGGTCGCGAAAAAGCGGTTCACAGCGGCGCCCCCTTCCTGAAATTTATATGATGATAAAAGAGCTTTTTCCCGCTTCCTCATTATATAATGAGAGCTTCCCGATGTAAACACGCAAAAATTGCAAAATGCCGGAGGCCGCGCCTTCCATGGTGGGCTGATCCTGTGAAAGCTGCACCGACAAGGGCGTGCCGTGCTCTTGTGGGTCAATCCCACATGTCTCTCACCCGCCGGAAAGCCCGGCGGAAGGCCGCATTGTGCTCTTCGTCCGTCTGGGGCCGGGCTTTTTCCTGCTCCTCTTCCAGAAAGCGGAACAGAAAGCGGTTGCAGTCCCGGCCGGTCTCCATGGTGTGGATGACCATCTCGCACCAGGGCGCGGCTTGCCGGTAGACTTCAGACCGCCGGTATTCCTCCACGGTTTTGGCAATGTCATACTCCACCCGCCGTTCCTCCACGGAAAATCCGCCGTTTTCATAGCGCAGTAACGTGTAGGGCGCGCCGGCCTTGTGGTCGCCCGCACAGCCGCAGGAGCCGGGATTCACATACAGCACGCCGTTTACCTCCACCGCGTACTGCAAATGGTTGTGCCCGTGCACTACCACATCCGCTCCGGAACGGGCCTGCAACCCGGCAAGCGCCGAATTCCCCTTGAAAAAGCCCTCTGAAAACTCTGTGACCTCCCGGCGGGTCGCGTTCCGATGGGGAAAACGTTCATTCAAGGCGCCGGGAGCGAGCTTCCATGTTCCAAAATTCGTGTGGAGCCTGCCGTTGATCTCTTCGCAGATGTGCTCGATCAAAATCGTTTTCCTGCCATCCGGCGTTTTGATTTTCACAGAACGGGGCAAAGACTGCGCCCAGGCAAGGCCGTCCTCTTTCAGGGCGTCTTCCGCGAAAAAGAGGCTTGCCATCTGCTCTCTGTTCCGCTGGGAGGGGTCAAGGTTCCCCATGTACCACTCCCGGTTGCCGGAAACCGGCACGGCATTTGGCAAATCGCGCAGCGTCTCGTAAATTTCCCTTGTGTAGGGCAGGTCGGTGATATAGTCCCCGGCCAGCAGGCACCGCTCAGCGCCGGCGCGTTTCGCGTCGTCCAGCACAGCCCGCAGCGCCGGGTAATTTCCATGAACGTCGGAGATCACAGCGTACAGCATGGCGTCACTCCCTTCCTTTTTGATATTGTATCAGAAAGGGGGCGTGGTTGTCCAGCAAAGAGTGCTTCCATGCGGAAAGTCCCCGGCCAAAGGACAGGCCAGGGGCTTCTTTTCTGCTATGTAGCTTATTTAGTTGTCCGCCCGGTGGTAGCCGCACTTCATGGCGACGCTTGCTTCCCGCAGCACCTTGGAAAGCGTCTTGCCCGCTTCCTTTTTGGCCATGTCGCAGAGCTTCCGGTTGGCCTCGTCCATCAGGTCATATGTCTTCCTGCCAAGCATCTTCTCGTCGTACTCGTGGATGAGCCTTGTGCCCTCGCCGGCGATGGCGCCCTGATAGCGCTCGATGAGCTGGATGCAGGAGCCGTAGTGGGCGTCGGCCATGGCCCCGATGAGCCGGTTTACCCAGTAGAAGGTGTCGGTGGACACATCCATGGTCACCCTGCTCAGATACGGGGGCATCTTCTCCACATTGGCGTAGACGGGCAGCGCCGCGTTGAAGGGGTTGGCGCCAAAGCAGATCCACTCCAGGGCGGCGATGTCCTTGGGCAGATAGCCGCGGATCTGTAAGATCGCCATGACGCCGGTACGGCTGATACCGATGGGCCGGTACTTCCCCTTGGTCTCCTTGCCGCCCCTGCCAAAGGGGTCGTAAGGCGTGCCCTGGTAGTAGGAGGAAAGGATGTACTTGACCTCCTCCACAGTGATCTTCCGCTCAGGCTTTAGGGACCAGGGGATGTCGTCGCTTTCCGGGGTGAAGTCGGCCTGGGGGCCGTCCCAGCGGTAGGTCCTGGGGTTGAAGTACCTCGCCATGAACCAGGCCCTGGGGGTATTGTACACGTGGTCGGAGTCGCTGTGGGAGCCGAAGGCCAGCCTGGGATTGAACTTGCCGTCCAGGTTCAGGCCGAGATGGTTTTTCTCAATGAACTCCTTCAAGTCGGTGGAGCAGAGATAGTTTTTCTTTTTGCCGAAGGCGTCGTCAAAGTCAAAGTGGTCCAGGCCGAACTGGTTGGGCATGATAACGTACTCATCGTCCGGCACCCGGCAGGCGATCCAGTGGTGGCCGCCGATGGTCTCCATCCACCAGATCTCCTTCCCATCCGAGAAGGCAATGCCGTTGGACTCGTAGGTGCCGTACTGCTCTAAGAGAGAGCCCAAGCGCTCCACGCCCTCTCTCGCGCTGTGAATGTAAGGCAGCACCACATACACCAGGTCCTCCTCGCCCAGGCCGCCGATTTCATCTTTTCCACGGGGCGTTTCCTTCTTCTTATA
>CAZYLJ010000097.1:0-5772 GCA_964648555.1 uncultured Acutalibacter sp. | reverse complement strand
ACAGTACGTCCCCCTTATCAAAAGAGTTGTAAAGTATTATGTAAACATCCCGCGTCCGAGCGGTTCTCTCTAAATGATTGCCCTGCAATCTTTATCTAGGCGGGAGAAACGCGGTACTTTTGGTGGAGCCAAAAGGCGGACGCTTCGCGTCCGAGCGGTTCTCTCCGTAATGATTGCTCCGCAATCATTTTTCCAAGCGGGAGAAACGCGGTACTTTTGGTGGAGCCAAAAGGCGGACGCTTCGCGTCCGAGCGGTTCTCTGTGATGACTGCTTTGCAGTCATTTTCTAAGCGGGAGAAACGCGGTACTTTTGGTGGAGCCAAAAGGCGGGCGCTTCGCGTCCGAGCGGTTCTCTCTGATGACTGCTCCGCAGTCATTATAGCATAAGGACCAAAAGGGGGTCAAGCGGTTGATTTTTCCCCGCCGGCCCGGTATAATGGAAAAAATGAAGGGTGAGCCATATGGAACCGCGTGTCCGTTCCCCCGGTACCGGCACGACGGGATTGAACTCACGCCGGTGCTTTCGGGAGAGATGGAGTACCGGGTAAACGGCGCGGTGTATGTTCCGGAGGGTGAGGGGCTGTTCCGGCCCGCCGAAAAATGGGAGGAGGAAAACGCGTGAGACAGCAGACGTTTTTTGAACCGGACCCGGGGGACACTCCGCTGGCAACCAGGCTGCGGCCGAGAACCCTTGAGGAATTTGTGGGCCAGGAGCATTTGCTGGGAGAGGGCAAAGTCCTGCGGCAGCTCATCGACCAGGACAGGGTCTCCTCGATGATTTTCTGGGGCCCGCCCGGCGTGGGGAAGACCACTCTCGCCAGAATAATAGCGGGGAAGACGAAGTCCAATTTTATCGATTTCAGCGCCGTCACCAGCGGAATAAAGGAGATAAAGGAAGTCATGAACGAGGCGGAGCAGAACCGCCTGATGGGTGAAAGGACTATCCTGTTCGTCGACGAGATACACCGCTTTAACAAGGCCCAGCAGGACGCTTTCCTGCCTTTTGTGGAACGGGGCAGCATTGTGCTTATCGGCGCCACTACGGAGAACCCGTCTTTCGAGGTGAACGCCGCCCTCCTGTCCCGGTGCAAGGTGTTCGTGCTGAACGCTTTGACCGCCCGGGAGCTTGTGTCCCTGCTGGAACACGCTCTCAGTGACCCGCGGGGCTTCGGGGGGCAGGATATACGTATTTCCCGGGACATGCTGGAAATGATAGCGAACTTTGCCGACGGCGATGCGCGCACGGCTTTAAGCACTCTGGAAATGGTGGTCCTCAACGGCCGGCGGGAGGGGGAGACGACTGTAGTCACCCCGGAAATACTGGAACAGTGCGTCAGCAGGAAATCCCTGTTGTACGACAAGAACGGGGAGGAGCATTACAACCTGATCTCCGCGCTGCACAAATCCATGCGCAACAGCGACCCCGACGCGGCGGTATACTGGCTGGCGCGCATGCTTGAGGCGGGAGAGGACCCCCTGTATGTGGCCAGGCGGCTGGTCCGGTTCGCCAGCGAGGATGTGGGAATGGCCGACAGCCGGGCCCTTGAGATCGCTGTCGCCGCCTATCAGGCCAGCCACTTTATCGGTATGCCGGAGTGCAGCGTCAACCTGACCCACGCTGTGGTTTACCTGTCGCTGGCGCCCAAATCGAACTCCCTGTACGTCGCTTATGAGTCCGCCAAAAAGGACGCTTTGCAGACGCTGGCGGAACCTGTACCACTTGTGATACGCAACGCGCCCACCAGGCTGATGAAGGAACTTCACTACGGGGAGGGTTACCAGTACGCCCACAACACTGCGGAAAAGCTGACGGACATGCAGTGCCTGCCCGATTCCCTCAAGGACCGGGAGTATTACAGGCCAACCGATCAGGGCAGCGAGGTCCGGGTCTCGGAGCGGCTGCGGAAGATAAAGGAGTGGAAACGGCATGGAGTTTGACAACCACGACCCGCGCATCCGGTACGTCAGCCTGATGCTGGAGGGGAGCCTTTCAAATATCCCCCGCTATGAACTGCCGGAGGGATACAGGTTCGTGTTTTACCGGGACGGGGACAGGGAGAACTGGATCGACATCGAAATTTCCGCCCGTGAACTGGAAAGCAGGGAACAGGGCCTGAAAGTTTGGGAACAATACTACGGCGGTCACGAGGGTGAACTGGCCGGGCGCATGATTTTCGTTGAAAACAGCGCGGGGCGCAGGGTGGCTACGGCAACTGCCTATTTCGACCCGCTGGGAAATGACGACCCCGCGGAGGGGTATCTCCACTGGGTGGCGGTCCGCCGGGAATTTCAGGGGAAGGGACTCTCAAAGCCCCTGATTTCCCGCACTCTGGAACGCATGAAGGAACTGGGCTATTCTTCCGCGAAAATACATACCCAGACCACCACCTGGCTGGCCTGCAAAATTTATCTGGATTTCGGTTTCCGCCCCACAGCCTTGAGCGCGGAACGGGACCGCACGGGCTGGGAGATTGCCAGGACCCTGACGGGCCACCCGGCCCTTGAATGCTTCCGGGCCGCCGGCCTTGAGGAGGTTTTGGGATGAACCTCACGCCTGTCGCATACATTCACAGCCCCTTTACGGAGAAGTTCGGCATCCCCAGACAGAGCGGCCTGGTGGAGGAGATTCGGGCCCGGCTGGTATTCGAGCCCGATTACAGGATGAAAGAAGCCTTCCGCGGGTTAGAGGGCTTTTCCCATATATGGCTAATCTGGGAGTTTACCGAGAGCAGGAGCTGGTCCCCTACAGTGCGGCCCCCTCGTCTGGGAGGGAACCGGCGGGAGGGCGTTTTTGCCACCAGGTCCCCGTTCCGGCCAAATCCGCTGGGGCTTTCATGCGTAAAGCTTGAGGGAATCGACTGGGACACCCCCCGGGGCCCGGTTCTGCGCCTGCTGGGCGCCGACCTGCTGGACGGCACCCCCGTGTACGACGTAAAGCCTTACATCCCCACCGACTGCCACCCGGAGGCCTCCGGGGGCTTTGTCACCGAAAACGCCTGGCGGGAACTGCGGGTGGAATTTCCCGGGGAACTGCTGGACAGGGTGCCCGCCGAACACCGTGCGGCCCTGCTGGGAGCGCTTGCTCAAGACCCGCGCCCCCGGTACCAGGAGGACCCGGACAGGGTGTACGGCATGAGCTTCGCCGGGGTGAACGTGCGGTTCACCGTGACGGACGGGGTCCTGACAGTGCGGGGCGTCGATTCATGAACAGGCGGCGCGCTTTGCACCGTGACGGGGCGTAAAAAACGCGGGTACCTGCGTCCTTATACAGAAAAATGCGCTTCGAGTTGTGCATAAATTACAAAGATTGAAAAAATATTCGAAAATCTTTCTAAGTAATGTCCAAAAAGTCCTTGAAATTTTCGGGGAATATGGTATTATTACCCTAGAGCGTCAGAAAAAAATGAGAAAGGAGCGTTCCTGCGATGAGCGATGAAAGCAAGATTTCCGGAAACGGGACGGGGGATCCCTCCGGAAATGTGCCGCTGTTTTTGTTCCGCAGCGGCAAGAACCGCAGGGCATATGAATATATGGGCCTGCACAAAGCCGTAAAGGACGGGAAGGCGTGCATGGTGGCCAGAGTTTGGGCCCCCCGCGCCAGAGAGGTTTCTCTGGTGGGCAATTTCTGCAACTGGGACAAGGCCAAGTACCCTCTGGAAAAGCTGGACGACGGCGTGTGGGAAGGGTATACCGATTTCGAGTTCCAGCCTTACGAGCTTTACAAATTCTATATCAAAACCGCTCAGGGAGAGGACACCTATAAATCCGATCCTTTTGCCCGCCACACCGAGACGCGGCCCGGCACCGCCTCCCGCTGGTACGAGATTGAAGGCTTCCGGTGGAACGACGACGCCTGGTTCCGCCGTAAAAAGGAGCATCCCCATTACTCCCAGCCTGTAAATATTTACGAGGTCCACGCCGGGTCCTGGCGGAAATACGCGGACGGCAGCGTGTTCTCTTACGACAAGCTGGGGGACGAACTCATCCCTTATGTAAAGGATATGGGCTTTACACATATCGAGTTCATGCCCCTCACCGAGTATCCTTTCGACGGCTCGTGGGGGTACCAGGTAACTGGTTATTTCGCTCCCACGTCCCGATATGGCAAGCCAAAAGACTTTATGCGGTTCGTGGACCGCTGCCACCAGGAGGGTATCGGCGTAATTATGGACTGGGTCCCCGCACATTTTCCCAGAGACGCAGCGGGCCTTGCCAGGTTTGACGGCACCTGCTGCTACGAGTATGAGGACCCGCGGAAGGGAGAGCATAAAGAATGGGGCACCCTGGTCTTTGATTACGGCAAGCCGGAGGTCATCAGCTTTTTGACGTCCAGCGCCGTATTCTGGCTGAAGGAGTACCATATCGACGGCCTGCGGGTGGACGCGGTAGCCTCAATGCTGTACCTGGATTACAACCGGCGGGACGGGGAGTGGGTCCCCAACAAGGACGGCGGCAAGGAGAACCTGGAGGCTGTGGCCTTTTTGCAGGCTTTGAACGAGGCTGCTTTTGCCGAAGCGCCTGAAGTCATGATGATCGCCGAAGAGTCCACATCCTGGCCGCTGGTTTCAAAACCCGCCTATTTGGGCGGCTTGGGCTTCAACTACAAGTGGAACATGGGCTGGATGAACGATATGCTGCGGTACATGTCTCTTGATCCGCTTTTCCGCAGCGGCGACCACAACGCGCTGACATTCTCGTTCTTTTACGCCTTTTCCGAGAATTTCATCCTGCCCATCTCTCACGACGAGGTGGTGTACGGCAAGGCTTCGCTTATAAACAAAATGCCCGGCACGGACGAGGAAAAGGACGCCGGCATGAGGAGTTTTGTCACTTACATGATGGCCCACCCCGGGAAAAAGCTGCAGTTTATGGGCACTGAATTTGCCCAGAAGAACGAATGGAACTTTGAAAAGGAACTGGAATGGGGCCTGCTCCAGTACAAGGAGCATAAAGACGCCCAGAACTTTTTCAGGGCCGTAAATAAATTCTATCTCAGCCGCCCCGAACTTTGGGAGATTGATTTCTCATGGGAGGGCTTCGAGTGGATAGCGAACGACGACTACCAGCAGAGCATCATAGCTTTCCGCCGGAAAGCAAAAGACGGCCGGGAACTGGTGGCGGTGTGCAACTTTGTACCGGTCCAGCGGGAAAACTACCGTATCGGTCTGCCATTCCGGGGCACGTGGGCCGAAGTGTTCTCCTCCGATGACGCTTCTTTCGGCGGTCACGGCGTGACTAACGGCAAGAGCATTAAGACTGAGGATATCCCCATGCACGGCTGCGAACAGAGCGCGGCCCTGACTGTTCCCGGCAATACGGTGTTCTTCCTGGAATGCGTAAAGAAAACGCCCAAACGGGCAAAAAAGGCACCCGCGCTGAAAGCGGGGGGAGCCAGAGCGGCAAAGCCCGCCGCCGGCAAGACCGCAAAAGCAAAGTGATATATAAGCACCAGCACATAAAAAATGAAGGAGGACAAAGCCATGTTACCCAAGCAAGAAGTGGTCGCCATGCTGTTGGCGGGCGGCCAGGGCAGCCGGTTGGGGGTGCTTACCCACAACCTTGCCAAACCTGCGGTGCCATTTGGGGGCAAGTACCGCATCATCGACTTTCCCCTGTCAAACTGTGTCAATTCCGGAATCGAAACGGTGGGTGTCCTCACCCAGTACCAGCCCCTTGAGCTGAACGAGTATATAGGCAGCGGCCAGCCCTGGGATCTGGACAGCATGAACGCCGGCGTCCACGTGCTGCCCCCTTACCAGAAGAGCAAAAAGT
>CAZYLJ010000096.1:0-5805 GCA_964648555.1 uncultured Acutalibacter sp. | reverse complement strand
CCAAGGCGGAAGGACTTGACCTGGGGGCACTTGCGCAAATGCTGCTGGATGCCCGTCCGCAGCACGCCGGTGCCCTTGCCGTGGATGATGGTCACCTCGGGCAGGTTCATGCGACCGGCCCTGTCCAGGAAAGCGTCCACCTCCATGATGCCCTCCTCCACGTTCTTGCCCCGCAGGTCAAGGCTCGACCCGGTCTCCTCTGTGGAAACGGAGCGGGTAACGGTACGCTCTGGCTTTTTCTTTTGCTGCCCACCATCCAACAGCCGCAGATTGGAAACCTCCACCCGCGTCTTGATGATGCCTGCCTGCACCAGAACGTGGCCGTCCTTGGGCTCCTCCAGCACCACGGCCTCCCGGTCGATGTCGAAGATGAGCACCCGGTCCCCCACAGCAAGGGGCCGGGGCAGCACGTAGCCGTCATTCTTGCGCTTGCGCACCGGGTCGGAGGCGGATTCCAGCTCCCGCATGCCGGAGCGCAGCCTGGCCTTCTGCTCGGCGGAAAGATTCTTGTTCTTCCGGCGGCGCAGATCGTCCAGCTCATTTAAGAGGGCGTCCGCCCGCTGCCGCGTCTTCTGCACGATCAGGGACGCCTCCTGCTTTGCCCTGTCTATCTCTTTTTTTGCCTCGGCCTCGGCGTTCTGTCTGGCCTGCTCGGACCGCTCCGCGTTTTCCTTTGCCTTCCTGGCCGCCTCTCTCGATACTTCCAGCTCGTTTTCCAGCCGGCGGCGGCTTTCCTCCAGGCGGCCCACCACCTGCTCAAAATCGCTGCTCTCCCGGCTGACCAGCTCTCCGGCCCGGTCTACAATGCGCTCCTCCATGCCCAGCCGCTTGGAGATGGCAAAGGCGTTGGACTTGCCCGGCACGCCGATGAGCAGCCGGTAAGTGGGCCGCAGGGTGGCAACATCGAACTCGCAGCAGCCGTTCTCCACTCCCGGGGTCTTGATGGCGTAGGCCTTCAGCTCGGCATAGTGGGTGGTGCAGCAGAGCTTGGCCCCCTTGCCCCGCAGCTCCTCGATAATGGCGGTTGCCAGGGCGGCGCCCTCCACCGGGTCGGTGCCGGCGCCAAGCTCGTCTAAGAGCACCAGGCTGTCCTCCCCGGCAATCTTCAAAATGGAGATGATATTCGTCATGTGGGCGGAAAAGGTGGACAGCGACTGCTCGATGCTCTGCTCGTCGCCGATGTCGGCCAGAATGTGCCGGTACACGGCCACCCGGCTGCCCTCCGCCGCGGGGATCATCAAACCGCACATGGCCATCAAGGTCAAAAGGCCCACCGTTTTCAGGGCCACGGTCTTGCCGCCGGTGTTGGGCCCGGTGATGACCAGAGCGTCAAAATCCTCCCCCAGAGAAATGTCCGTGGGCACCACGCTCTCCCTGGGGATGAGCGGATGGCGGGCCTGCACCAGAACTGTTCGGCCCCGCTCGTCGATCTCCGGCACCACGGCCTTCATGCGGTAGGCCACCTGGGCCTTGGCGAAGATCACGTTCAGTTGCACGGCATACTCGTAGCTTTCGATGATGGAGTCGGCAAAGGTACCGGCCTCCGCGGAAAGCTCCAGCAAAATGCGGTGTATCTCCTCCTGCTCATCGGAGCGGAGGACGCGGATCTCATTGTTCAGCTCCACCACGCTCATGGGCTCGATAAAGACCGTGGCCCCGCTGCCGGAGGTGTCGTGGACAAGGCCGGGCACCTCGCCCCGGTACTCGGCCTTCACCGGCACCACGTACCGGCCGCCCCGCTGGGTGACGATACTCTCCTGCAAATGCTTTTGATGGGTGGATGAGTGGATCAGCTTGTCCAGATGGTCCCGCACCCTGGCGGAGGCGTTTTGGATCTTCCGCCTGATAGCTGCCAGGGCGGGCGAGGCTGTGTCCGCCACTTCCTCCTCGCTTACAATGCAGGTGAAGATCTTCTCTTCCAGATATTTGTTGGGGGCCAGCACGGTAAAGCGGCCGGTCAGGGCGTTTTGCATGCCGCCGCCCTTTTCATGCCACTGGGTAAGGGCCCGGATGGCCCGCAGGGTGCCGGCAATGTCCAAAAGCTCCCGCAGGCCCAGCCCGCCCCCGGCCTGGGCCCGGCGCAGGGCGTTGGTCACATTCTTCAAACCGTAAAAGGAGGGCGCGCCGAACTTTGCCATCAGCACGAAGGCGGCATCGGTCTCCTCCAGTAAGTAACGGGCTTCGGCGGCGGTGCGCACGGGCTGAATCCTTCCGGCCAGCTCCGCGCCGTCATCACAGGTGGTCTCGGCGGCCACCATTTCTAGAATTTTGTCAAGCTCCAGCGCTTTATAGTTTTTATCCATTTCCCTGTTCCCTTATCACAATAGACTGTTGTAAAAATCCAGCGTCTTGGGCCGTTTTTGCAATACGTGCACCGTGTAGGCCTCCGACGCGGCGGTAAGCTCTTTCTGGGCGCCCTCGGAAAGGCTGAAAGAGAATATTTTTTCAAAATCCGAATAGATGATGTGCCGCATGGCCGTCAGCGCCGCCGGGGAAAGGACCGCGCAGGGATCTCCGTTTTCCACAAGGCAATCCTGGCAGTAGATCTCGCCACGGCCGATCTTGAAGTACATGCGCTCGGCTTCGTAGGCGCCGCAGTTCCTGCAGCAGACCAGGTCGGGCATATACCCCGCCAGGGAGAGCATCCGCAGCTCGACGACGGGCTTTAAAAACTGAGGCGTGCGGCTGCCCTGAGAGAGAAAATGCAGGGCGTTCAAAACCAGGCGCAGATATTCCTTTGCCTCGACGCCCTCGGGCACCGCCTCGTAGGCCAGGCCGCAGAAATACTGGGCCAAAGAAAGCCGCAGGATATCCTCCCGCAGGCCGAAAAACACCTCTATGGGGAAAGCGTCGTTTACTATGTATTTGTCCCGCCCCTTGTACAGGTTCAGGCGGGAATAGCACAAAAGGCCCGTGCCGGAGCTTTTCGGATCCTTCAGATTTTTGGCCCGGCGGGCAAAAGCCCGCACCATGCCCTCATCCTGAGTGAGGATGGTGACGAGCTTATCGCTCTCCCCCACCGTCTGCTCTCGGATGATCAGGCCCTGTGTCTTTACTTGCATCGTTTGCCACCTCAACGGGAAAGACAGACCGCACCTCCTGAATGGCGGGGGCGGCATAGCCCTCGGCCCCGGTCTGGCTTCTGACCTGCGTATATTTGATATAGTCCTCGATTTTCCCAGTTTGGGCAAAATTCCGCCAAGCCTGTTTCTCGTCCACAATGCTTCCCCCTTTCAGGGCATGTTTGCCCTTCAGGAAAAGTATTTGCAGACTTCCCCCCGCCTATGACAGGAAAATAATTGTCTGTTCGACAGAACTTGGCAAACTTTTCAGCGCCGATGTGCTTCATGCGAACTGCTTTCACTTACTCACGGGAATGAAAAAACTCGATAGAGTTTTTTCGGTAATGAAATCCGACCAGGATTTCATTTTTACATCTCCAGCCTGCTTTGAGAAAAGCCCAGGCTTTGCAGCGTTTGAGGACGCTGGCGCCAATCTTCCTTCACCTTGACCCACAACCGCAGATTTACTTTGCACCCAAAGAATTTTTCCAGGTCGAGCCGGGCGTCTGTTCCGATTTTTTTCAGCATGGCCCCGCCCTTGCCGATGATAATGCCCTTGTGGTTGGGCCGCTCGCAGTAAATGGTCACGTCGATCTCCAGCAGGCCGCCCTCCTCGACCATGCGCTCCGTCACGGCGGCTACCCCGTGGGGCACTTCCTGGTCCAGGCACCGCAGCACCTTCTCCCGCACGGTCTCGGCGGCGATGGTCTGCTCGGGCTGGTCGGTAAGGGTGTCCTCCGAAAAGAGCCACCCGCCGGGCTGGGTGAGGGATAAAAGCTCGTCGAAAAGCCCGTTCATGCCGCTGCCGGTACGGGCGGAAACAGGCACCACCGCCCGGAAGGGGTACAACGCGGAATACGCGGCGATCTGCTCCATCAGCTTTGTCTTGTCCGGCAGCAGGTCGATTTTATTGATGGCCAGCACTGCCGGGATATGGTTCGCGGTGAAACGCTTGATCAAGTCCTCGTCGGCCCTGGAGATCCTTGCGCCAGCCTCTACGGTCAGCAGGCAGGCGTCCACGCCGTCCACGGTGGAAATGACGGACTTGAGCATATAGTCCCCCAAAGAGTTCCGTGGCTTGATGAGCCCGGGCGTGTCCAAAAAGACCAGCTGATCCTTCTCCCTGGTCAGCACACCCATGATGCGGGTGCGGGTGGTCTGGGGCTTTTGGGAGACAATGGCAATCTTTTGGCCGATGAGGCGGTTCAAAAGGGAGGACTTCCCCACATTTGGCCGGCCCACGATGGCAATGCAGGCCGAACGGCCCTCCTGACTATAATCACTCATTTTTACAGCTTCCTCTACTGAAATACTTTCTTCCAGGCTCTGGTCTCACCTGGTTTTCTTGAAAAGCGCCGCCAGCTTCTCCGGCCCATAGAAAATGAACACCAGCGCAAGGATCACCGACAGCAAAAGCAAGACCACCGACAGGGGCTGGGCGCACAGTGACGTGATCGCCTCCCACATAGCCGGGCGCAGGAACAGCGCCGCCCCCACCGCCACCGCGGCAATGGCGGCCAGCACCACCCCGCCGGCGGCAAGATCCTTCACCGCGCGAATGTGGGGGTTCAAACGGTTTTCCGTAAAGTCGCAGAGGCGTTCCACAGCGGTGTTCATGGTCTCCATGGCCGTGACAAGGCCGATGGTCAAAAACAGGCAGCAGAGCTCTCCCCGGGAAAGGCCCATACGGAAGCCAAAAAATACCACATAACAACAGACGGAAAGATGCACCCGCATGTTCCGCTCTGATTTTACGCACGCCCACACGCCGCGAAAGGCGTCGCGGAAGCTGTGGAATATGGTCCTGCGGCCGCTCTTATCACTCTTCATCCGCAGTGTAGCTGGAGCTGGCGGGCAGGCCAAGCTCCCGCATGACATGTTCTTCCTTTTCCCGCATGCGCATCCGCTCCAGGCTGCCCTTCTCGTGGTCGTAGCCCAAAAGGTGCAGCATGGAATGGGCCGTCAGATAGCCCACCTCCCGCTCCAGGGTGTGGCCGAAGGCCTCCGCCTGCTCTACCGCCCTGGGCATGGAGATGACAATGTCGCCGAGTATTTTCGCGCCGGTCTCGTGATTGACATCGTACTGGCCGTTCTCCCCCATGGGAAAGGACAGCACATCCGTGGCGGAATCCTTGTTCCGGTATTGCCGGTTCATCTCCCTGATCTGCTCGTTGTCCACAAAGGAGACGCTGATCTCGGCGGCGTCCGGGAACTCCTCCATTTGCAGCACGGCATGGCAGCAGCGCCTGATGAGCATGCGCAGCCCTGTTGGGATCTTCACCTGCTTTTGACGATTGGAAATGATGACCCTGATCTTCTCCATACTGTTCACCCGATTCCTTTCTATATGGTTCCCGGCGGGCGCGTCACTTTTGGCGGTCAGAGCGCTCGTATGCCCTGATGATGTCCTGCACCAGCTTGTGCCGCACGACGTCCTTTTCGGTAAAACGGAAAATGGCGATGTCCTCCACTCCCTTCAGGACGCGCACCGCGTCCTTCAGGCCGGAACGCTTGCCGTCCGGCAGGTCGATCTGGGTGATGTCTCCGGTAATGACCATCTTCGAGTTGAAGCCCAGGCGTGTCAAAAACATTTTCATCTGCTCGTTGGTGGTGTTCTGGGCCTCGTCCAAAATGATAAAGCTGTCGTCCAAGGTTCGGCCCCGCATGTAGGCTAAAGGCGCCACCTCGATGCTGCCCCTTTCCACCAGGCGCTGATAGGTCTCCGCCCCCAGCATATCGAACA
>CAZYLJ010000095.1:0-5828 GCA_964648555.1 uncultured Acutalibacter sp. | reverse complement strand
GAATGTTTGCAGTCATTGAGACCGGCGGAAAGCAGTACAAGGTCCAGTACGGCGACGTCATCTTCGTGGAGAAGCTGGACGCGGCCGACGACTCCACCGTGGAGTTCCCCGTCATCGCCCTGTTCGGCGAGGGGGAGACCAAGATCGGCACTCCCTATGTGGAGGGCGCTTCCGTTACCGGCAAGGTGGTAAAGTCCGGCAAGGCCAAGAAGATCACCGTCTTCACCTATAAGGCCAAGAAGAACGAAAAGCGTAAGATGGGCCATCGTCAGCCCTACACCAAGGTGCAGATCGAAGCCGTCAAGGGCTGATATGATCACCGTTGGTTTTCTCACTCCTTCCGACGGGAGGACGCTGGGCTTCACGGTCCAGGGCCACTCCGGCCACGGGGAGGAGGGCGCGGATATCGTCTGTGCCGCCGTTTCCTCCGCGGTGCTCCTCACGGTGAACACCGTCACGGACGTCCTTCACATCACGCCCCTTTCTCTGCGGGGCCGGGACGGTGACGTGTTCTTCCGGGTGGAGGAGAAGGACGAACCGGCCTGCCGGGACCTGTTCAGCGGCTTGAAGCTCCACCTTGTGAACCTGGAGGAGCAGTACCCCGGCGACGTGAAAGTCTGCTATATTGAAATTTAAAATCATTTTGAAAGGGAGAGTTTCTCATGCTGAAAGTAAACATCCAGCTTTTCGCTCATAAAAAAGGTATGGGCTCCACCAAGAACGGCCGCGATTCCGAGTCCAAGCGCCTTGGCGTGAAGCGCGCCGACGGTCAGTTCGTGCTGGCGGGGAACATCCTCGTCAAGCAGCGCGGCACCAAGATCCATCCCGGCACCAATGTGGGCCGTGGCTCTGACGACACGCTGTTCGCCCTGATCGACGGCCGCGTGAAGTTCGAGCGCATGGGCGCCGACCGCAAGAAGGTCAGCGTTTACGCCATAGAGCAGTAATTTTTGAAAAGATGGGGATACTTAAAGGAAACGCGGCCGCAAAAAAGGCGGCGGACGTTCTCCCCGGTTGCCCCGAACAATACAAAGAAACTTCTTCGGGCGCCGTCTGAGGAAGTTTTTTGTTTTGTGAAAGGAACACGCTATGTTTATCGATATCGCAAAGATCAAAATCAAGGCCGGCGACGGCGGCGACGGGGCTGTGGCGTTCCACCGGGAGAAGTACGTGGCCTCCGGCGGGCCGGACGGCGGCGATGGTGGCCGGGGCGGCAATATCGTCTTTCAGGTGGACGACAACCTTTCCACCCTGGCCGATTTTCGCTATAAGCGCAGGTACCAGGCCCAGCGGGGCGAGAACGGCCGGGGCGGCCGCTGCTTTGGCAAAAGCGCCCCCGACCTGGTGATCCGGGTGCCCCGGGGCACCGTCATCAAGGATGCGGAGACCGGGCGGCTGCTGGCCGACCTCTCCACCGACGAGCCACAGATCCTGGCCAGGGGCGGCCGTGGCGGCTGGGGCAACACCCATTTTGCCACGCCCACCCGGCAGACGCCCCGCTTTGCAAAGCCCGGCACCCCCGGCGAGGAGCTGGAGGTCCAGCTGGAGCTGAAGCTCTTGGCGGACGTAGGCCTGGTGGGCTTCCCCAATGTGGGGAAATCCACCCTGGTGTCCGTGGTTAGCGAGGCAAAGCCAAATATCGCAAACTACCACTTTACCACGCTCACCCCTGTATTGGGTGTGGTGCGTATGGAGGAGGGCTCCTCCTTTGTCATGGCGGACATCCCCGGCCTCATTGAGGGGGCCTGGCAGGGCGTTGGCCTGGGCCACCAGTTCCTGCGCCATGTGGAGCGTTGCCGGATGCTGGTGCATATTGTGGATGTGTCGGGCAGCGAGGGGAGAGACCCCAAAGAAGATTTCCGCGTCATCAACGAGGAGCTCAGAAAATTTGACCCGGCGCTGGCGGAACGCCCCATGCTGGTGGCCGGAAATAAATGCGACCTTGCCACAGACAGGCAGGTGGAGGACTTCAAACAGTTCGTGAATGCGCAGGGCTACGAGTTCTTCCCGCTGATGGCCCCCATCCGTCACGGGGTGGATGAGCTTTTGAACGCCATCAGGGAAAAGCTGAGCACCCTGCCGCCTATCCGCCGGTTTGAGGCGGAGCGGCCGGTATTGCAGCCGGCGGAGTCCCTTTCCCGGGGCAAGGTGGAGATCACCTGCGAGGAAGGCGTCTACTTTGTAAAGGCCCCCTGGCTTTTCAAGCTGATGGGCTCCATCGACTTTGACGAGACCGACAGCCTGCAGTATTTCCAGCGGGTGCTCATCCACACCGGCGTTATCGACGCGCTGCGTCAGGCCGGCGTGAAGGAGGGCGACACCGTGGATCTGTACGATCTGGAATTTGAATTTATCGAGTAAAGAGGCGAAGCGCGCTTGGAGAATTTGGGAGAATTTGAGTTCCCGCCCTTAAATGAAATGAGCCCCCTGACGCTGGCTTTCCTGGGCGACTGTGTCTACGAGCTTTTGGTGCGGCAGTTTCTCGTAAGCGGTGGCAGCCGCCCGGTGAAGAAGCTCCACAGCGAGGCGGTGGAATGGGTGCGGTGCGAGGCCCAGGCCGCCGCTCTGCGGGAGGTGCTCTGGCCCATGCTGACGGACGAGGAGAAGGCCGTGGTCACCCGGGGCAGGAACGCCCATGTGGGCCACGTGCCGAAAAACGCCGGCGTGGCCGATTACCACGAGGCCACGGGGCTTGAGGCGCTGTTCGGCTGGCTTTACATCAAGCGAAGCGGGAAGCGGCTTTCCCAGCTGTTTCACGCCATAGCGGAAAGAAAGTGATGATAGCATGAAAGGGAAAAAACTGAGAGAGCTGCTGCTGGATCTGCTGTGCATTACAGCGGGCTCCATGATTTACGCCGTGTCGGTAGACGCCTTCGCCGCGCCAAACCACATCGCCCCCGGCGGAGTGACGGGCGTTTCCACCCTGCTGAATTATGTGTTCCACACGCCCATCGGCCTGATGAGCTTTCTCATCAACATCCCCATCGTCATCTGGGGCGTGGTGGAGATCGGCTATAAGCTGGTGGTGAAGACCGGCCTGGCCGTGCTGCTGTCCTCGCTCTTTATCGATTTGTTTTCCTATTTTCTCCCCACCTATCAGGGCAATATGATCCTTGTGGCGCTGCTGGCCGGCGTGTGCGAGGGCGCGGGCCTTTCCCTTACCTTTATCCGCGGGGCCACCACCGGCGGCACGGATATGATCGCGCGGCTGCTGAGCCACCGGATGCCCCACCTTTCCATGGGCAAGCTGATGCTCGTCATCGACGGCATTATCGTGGTGGTCTCCGCCTTTGTTTTCGGCAGCATTGAAAACGCCGTGTACGCCGGCATCGTCATCTTCGTCTCCACCAACCTCATCGACGCCATCCTGTACGGCACCGATTCCGGCACGGGAAAGATTTTCTTTGTCATGTCACCCAGGGTGCGCAGCATGGGCGACAGGATCATCCGGGAGCTCAACCGCTCCGTCACCTATCTGGATTCTCACGGGGGCTACACCGGGGAGCCGGGGGAGACCATGCTCTGCGCCGTGCGCCGGTTCGAGGTCCACCAGCTGCAAACCATCATCCGGGAGGAGGACCGGGACGCCTTTGTCATCGTGGGCGACGCCGGGCAGATCACCGGCGAGGGCTTCCGTCCCGTGACGTCTGACGACAAGCCCCTGAAGGCCATTTTAAAGGATCTGAAAAGGGATAAGAAAGCGTAAAATATGTAACCCCGCCGGGAAAGACCCGTCGGGGCCGGCCGTTGGAAGGCTTAGAACTGCTCGTTCTGATTGCGGCTGCTTTCGGACTTCTGGTTCTTGCTGTTCTGGCTCTTGGAATTCTGAGAGTTGTTCTGAGAATGGTTCTGAGAGCTCTGGCTGTTCTGGTTCTGAGAACGATTCTGAGAATTGTTCTGAGAATTCTGGTTCTGCTGGTTCTGGCTGTTGTCGCTGTTATACATTAGCTTATCGCTCCTTTCCGTTTCCTAGTGTGGGCAGGAAGGCGGCGTTTATGCAAAATTTTTTTGGAGGGGATACCGTGGCGCTGCCCAAGGCGTTTCTATCACGCATGCGCGATCTGTTAGGCGGGGAATTTCAGGAGTACCTTGCCTGCATGGAGCGCCCGGCTTTTCGTGGCGTGCGGTGGAATCCCATAAAGTGTGATTTTGAAACGCTGCGAAAAAGCGTGCCCATCCCGCTTATGCCCACGGCGTTTTCCCCGCTGTGCTTTTATGGAGATGGCCTGGACAGCCCCGGTACGCTGCCCGCCCACCATGCCGGTATGTTTTATTCCCAGGAGCCTTCGGCGTCCTGCGCCGTCACTGTGCTGGCCCCTCAGCCCGGAGAGCGCGTCCTCGACCTTTGCGCCGCGCCGGGCGGGAAGTCCACCCAGATCGTTGGGCTTTTGCGGGGCAGGGGCCTGCTCTGGGCCAACGAGGTGATAAAGGGCAGGACAGGGGCCCTGCTGTCAAACCTGGAGCGGATGGGGGCAGGAAACGCGGTGGTCTCCAGCTGCAAAACGGAGGTGCTCTGCACAGCGCTTTCCGGCTTTTTTGACCGGGTGCTGGTGGATGCCCCCTGTTCCGGGGAGGGCATGTTCCGCCGGGACCCCGCCGCGGTGAAGGAGTGGACGCCGGAAAGCCCGGCGGCCTGCGCCCGCCGCCAGCGCGCGATATTGGAGGACGCGGCTCTGGCCCTGAAGCCCGGCGGGGTGCTGGTCTATTCCACCTGCACCTTTTCCCCGGAGGAAAACGAGGGCGTCATCTGTGGCTTTTTGCAAAATCACCCTGAGTTCGAGCCGGTGGAGATCCAGGCGAGCTTCGGCCGCCCCGGCGCGGAGGGCCAGGCCTATATGCGGCGCGTCTTTCCCATGGACGGGGGAGAGGGCCATTTTGTCTCCTGCCTGCGAAAGACCGGGGGGACGGAATACAGAGGAAAATTTTTCTCAAATTATCTTCGGGGGAAAGAGAAGGAGGACGTCCGGGAGTTTTACGGCGGCCTGTTTGAGGGCGATGCCCCGGAGCTTCTCTGCAGGGCGGGGAACAGGCTGTATCTTCTGCCGGAGGGTCTGCCGGAGCTTGCCCATTTAGGCGTTCTGCGGGCCGGGGTCGAGCTGGGCGAGCAGAAGCCCGGCAGGATCGAGCCCTCCCACGGCCTCTATATGAGCCGGGAGAAAGCGGCCTGCCGGCAGGCATTGGAGTTTTCCCCCGACGACCCGGCGCTGCTCGCCTATTTAAAAGGGGAGGAGATCGACTGCGTCTGCACCGGTTACACGGCGGTCTGTGTCAACAAAACGGTCACCGGCTTTGGCAAGGCCGGCGGCGGGCGGCTGAAAAACCGTTACCCCAAGGGCCTGCGGAACTATTGACAAATTTCGCGGAAAAGGCGATAATGAATGGAGTTTTCAAAAGACGTAAGCAGGAGGACAGCAAAATGAGTAAGGAGCTTGCAAAGGCCTATGAGCCCCAGGAAGTGGAAAAGCGCATTTACGATTTTTGGATGAAGGGCGGCTGGTTCCACGCGGAGCCGGATCCCGAGAAAAAACCGTACTGTATCGTTATGCCCCCGCCCAATATCACGGGCCAGCTCCATGTGGGCCACGCCATGGACGAGACCATGCCGGATATCCTCATCCGTTGGAGAAGGATGCAGGGCTATTCCGCCCTGTGGCTGCCGGGTACGGATCACGCCTCTCTGGCCACAGAGGCGCGAATCGTCTCCACCATGCGGGAGGAGGGCATCACAAAGGAGGACCTGGGAAGAGAGAAGTTCTTAGAGCGTGCCTGGGATTGGAATGAAAAATACGGCAGCCGCATCGTGGAGCAGCAGCGGCTGCTTGGCCTTT
>CAZYLJ010000094.1:0-5866 GCA_964648555.1 uncultured Acutalibacter sp. | reverse complement strand
TTGCCTCTCTGGCTGAGATTTACGTCAACGACGCGTTTGGCACGGCCCACCGGGCCCACGCCTCCACCGAGGGCGTTTCCCATTATCTGCCCGCCGTGTGCGGCTATCTGATCCAGAAGGAGATTACCGTCATGGGCGGCGCTCTGCAGGATCCCAAGCGCCCCTTCGTGGCCATCCTGGGCGGCGCCAAGGTCTCCGATAAGATCGGCGTCATCGAGAACCTGCTCGGTAAGGTCGATACCCTCATCATCGGCGGCGGTATGGCCTACACCTTCCTGAAGGCAATGGGCCATTCCATCGGCACCTCCCTGTGCGAGGAAGATAAGCTCGACCTTGCCAAATCCACCATGGAAAAGGCCAAGGCCAACGGCGTGAAGTTCCTGCTGCCTGTGGACAACAAGGTGGGTAAGGAATATGATCCCAACACCGAGGCCAAGATCGTTCCCTGCGACGATCTGCCTGACGGCTGGATGGGCCTGGACATCGGCCCCAAGACCATTGAGCTGTTCTCCGATGCCATCAAGGGCGCGGGCACCGTGGTCTGGAACGGCCCCATGGGCGTTTCCGAGTGGGAGAACTTCGCGGCCGGCACCATCGGCGTGGCAAAGGCAGTGGCCGAGAGCGGCGCTATCTCCATCATCGGCGGCGGCGACTCCGCTGCGGCTGTGGAAAAGCTGGGCTTTGCCGACAAGATGACCCACATCTCCACCGGCGGCGGCGCTTCTCTGGAATTTCTGGAGGGCCTGGAGCTGCCCGGCATTGCCTGCCTGAACGAAAAGTAAGCAAAAAGGCGGGCATTGCCCGCCTTTTTAGATATGAGCTGTCAGTAATCTGAGAAAGGACAAATGAACTTATGAATAAGAATTTGAGAAAAGCCGTGATCGCCGGCAACTGGAAAATGAACAAGACCCCCGCTGAGGCCAAGGAGCTCATCCTGGCCATTGCTCCCCTGGTAAAGGACGCCGGCTGCGAGGTTGTGGCCTGCACCCCCTATGTTGACCTGTGGGCCGCTCAGGAGGCCGCCAAGGGTACTAACATCAAGATCGGCGCGGAGAACTGCCACTGGGCCAAGAGCGGCGCGTTCACCGGCGAGATTGCCGCCGACATGCTTTCCTCTATGGGCGTGAACATCGTCATCATCGGCCACAGCGAGCGCCGCCAGTATTTCGGCGAGACCGACGTGACCGTTCATGACCGTGTGCGGGCTGCTCTGGATGCGGGGCTCACCGTCATCCTCTGCGTTGGCGAAACGCTGGAGCAGCGGGAGCAGGGCATCACCAGCGAGCTGGTGGCCATGCAGACAAAAATCGCCCTGGGCGGCGTAACCGCCGAAGAGTTGAAGCGTATCATCATCGCCTATGAGCCTGTGTGGGCCATCGGCACCGGCAAGACTGCCACAGCTCAGCAGGCAAACGAGGTCTGCCACACCATCCGGGAGGTCATCTGCGAGCTGTACGGAAAGGCTTCCGCCGACGGCATCACCATCCAGTATGGCGGCTCCATGAACGCGAGCAACGCGGAAGAGCTGCTGGCTCAGCCTGATGTGGACGGCGGCCTGATCGGCGGCGCTTCCCTGAAGCCCAACGACTTTGCGGCCATTGTGGAAGCAGCTACCAAGGGCTGATCGAGGAGCTGCCATGGAAAACAAATTGTGCAGCTTTGTCTGCACCCTGCGGCAGTGAAATTTCGCAACGGCAAAAAGGAAGAGTGATTTATGGCCATTACAGTAAATCTTTACTATACGGGCAAAGCAGGCAGCGCCCGGCGCTTTGCGGAGGAAATGATGAGCGCCGGCGTGGTGGCGGCTATCCGCGCCGAAAAAGGCAATCTGAGATACGAGTACTTTCTGCCGATGGATGACCCGGAAACGGTACTTCTCATTGACAGCTGGGAAAACCAGGAGGCCATCGACGCGCACCACGCCTCCCCCCTAATGACTAAAGTAGCCGAGCTGCGGGAAAAATACGATCTGCACATGCGGGCGGAGCGCTATCTGCCGGACGAAAACGGAGTACCCGCTCAGGATAAAGAATTTTTGCGCAGCTGACAGCGATTATTTGGAAAGGAAAGCAACATGAAAAAACCACTTGTATTAATGATTCTGGACGGCTTCGGCATCGCGCCGCCGGAGGGCAACGCCATCGTGGCCGCCAAGCACCCCAATCTCGATAAGATCTTAAAGGAAAACCCTGTGACGAAGATCGGCGCCTCCGGCCTGGATGTGGGCCTGCCCGACGGCCAGATGGGCAACAGCGAGGTGGGCCACACCAACATTGGCGCGGGCCGCATCGTCTACCAGGAGCTGACACGCATCACCAAGTCCGCCCAGGAGGGGGATATGGAAAAGAACCCCGCCCTGGTCAGCGCTATGGAAGCCGCCAAAAAGAATGGCAAGGCGCTGCACTTTATGGGTCTGCTTTCAGACGGCGGCGTTCACAGCCACAACAGCCACCTGTACGCTCTGCTGAAAATGGCAAAGAATATGGGCCTTACCAAGGTGTTTGTCCATTGCTTCCTGGATGGCCGCGATGTGCCTCCCAGCAGCGGCAAGGACTATGTGGAAGAGCTGCAGGGTAAGCTCGCCGAGCTTGGCGTTGGCAGGGTCGCTACCGTGATGGGCCGCTACTACGCCATGGATCGTGACAACCGCTGGGATCGTGTGGAAAAAGCTTACGCCGCCATGGTTTACGGCGAGGGCGAGACTGCGGACTGCCCTGTCTGCGCGGTGCAGGCGTCTTATGACAAGGGCGTTACCGACGAGTTTGTGGTTCCCGTTGTCTGCGACGGCGCGGAGCCCATCTCCGAAGGGGATTCCGTCATATTCTACAACTTCCGTCCCGACCGCGCCAGGGAGATCACCCGGACGCTGGTGGACCCGAATTTCACCGGCTTTGAGCGCAGAAACGGCCTCTTCCCGGTCCACTACGTGTGCATGACCCAGTATGACGCCACCATGCCCAATGTGGACGTGGCCTACAAGCCGGAGTCCCTGGAAAACACCTTTGGCGAGTACATCTCTAAGAACGGCATGACCCAGCTGCGCATCGCCGAAACAGAAAAGTACGCCCATGTCACCTTCTTCTTCAACGGCGGCGTGGAAAAGCAGTACCCCGGCGAAGATCGCATCCTGGTGAAATCTCCCGCTGTGGCCACCTACGACCTTCAGCCCGAGATGAGCGCCTATGAGGTGACGGACAAGATGGTGGAAGCTGTCAAATCCGGCAAGTATGACGCATTAATCTTGAACTACGCCAACTGCGACATGGTTGGCCATACCGGCGTGTTCGAGGCCGCTGTGAAGGCTGTTGAGGCTGTTGATACCTGCCTGGGCCGCGTGGTGGACGCCGTAAAGGAGATGGGCGGCTGCGTGCTTCTCACCGCCGACCACGGCAACGCCGACAAGATGATTGACGAGGACGGCACTCCCTTTACCGCCCACACCACCAACCCTGTGCCCTTCTGCGTCATCAACCATCCCTGCAAGCTTCGTGAGGGCGGACGCCTGGCGGACATCGCCCCCACCATGTTGAAGATCCTTGGCCTTCCCCAGCCCAAGGAAATGACCGGCGAAAGCATCATTGTGGACTAACAGTCAGAAGCTCTGATAGGATGAAGGGCCGCGCCAAAAGGCGCGGCCCTCTTTTTAACGGCTCATCAATGATATCTAACAGCTAGTCAAACATGTCCTTGAACTTGGAGAAAAAGCTCTTGCGCTTCTGATAGTTCTTCTCGCCGGTATCCTCATCCAGCTGACGCAGAAGGTCTTTCTGCTTTTCGGAAAGATTCTTGGGCACCTCCACAGTGACTTGGACATACTGGTCGCCCCGGGCACGGGAATGGAGAGATTGGATGCCTTTGCCCTTCAAGCGGAACACATCGCCGGGCTGTGTGCCCTCGTGGACATGATAGCTGACCACGCCGTCCAGGGTTGGCACCTCCACGTCCGCGCCAAGGGCCGCCTGGGTAAAGGTGATGGGCATTTCGCACCAGACGTCGGTGCCCCGGCGCTCAAAGATGGGATGGGGCCGGACGGACACATACACGTGCAGGTCCCCGGCGGGGCCGCCATTGGAACCGGCATTGCCCTTTCCCCCTACGTTCAAGATCTGCTCATCGTCGATGCCCGCGGGAATTGTGACTTCTATATTCTTTCTCCTGCGCACCTTGCCCTTGCCATCGCAGGTCTTGCAGGGGGAGTCTATGATCTTGCCGATGCCATGGCAGCGGTCACAGGTCTGAGAAGACTGCACCACGCCAAAGGGCGTCCGCTGGCTGATGCGCACCTGGCCGGTGCCGTTGCAGTTGGGGCATGTTTTGGGCGAGGTTCCCGGTGCCGCACCAGTACCGTGGCAATCGTCGCAGTTGTCGATCTTCTGGTAGGTGACCGTCTTTTTACAGCCCTTGGCCGCCTCTTCAAAGGAGATGGCAATATTGGCCTGCACGTCGCCGCCCTGCCGAGGGGAGTTAGGGTTTGCCCGGCGAGCGCTGCCGCCAAAGCCTCCCCCAAAAAAGCTGTCGAAAATATCGGTAAAGTCGAAGCCGCCCTGAAAGGGCCCCCCTCCTCCTGCGCCGCCGCCAAAGCTGGGATCCACCCCCGCGTGGCCGAACTGGTCGTACCGGGCGCGCTTATCGCTGTCGGCGAGCACCTCGTAGGCCTCGTTGACCTCTTTGAATTTTGCCTCGGCCTCCTTATCGCCGGGGTTTAAATCGGGGTGGTATTTCTTGGCAAGGCTGCGATACGCCTTCTTGATCTCATCCTCCGACGCGCCCTTCTGGATACCCAGCACCTCATAATAATCTCTTTTATCCGGCACGTACATTCTCCTCTTTCGCAATAGTTGCCAGCTTTTAGTCGTTAGTAATCAGACTGCGTAACGAGGCCTAACAACTAATTGCCAATGAATAACGACTTAATTGACGTCCTTGTAGTCCGCGTCGTAAACGTCCGGACCGGCACCGCCATTGCCGCCGTTATCAGGACCCTGGGGCGGTACGGGGCCGCCGGGGTTGCCGCCGTTGGGATTGGACTGCTGATAGAGCTTTTCGCTGACAGCGTACAAGGCCTTTTGCAGGTCGTCCATACCGGCCTTGATCTGATCCAACGTGCCGGTCTGAATGGCGCTGCGCAGTGCTGCCACCTTGTTGGTGACTTCGGTCTTGTCGGCCTCCTGCACCTTGTCGCCGCTGTCGCTCAAAAGCTTTTCCGCGGAGTAGCACAGGTTCTCGGCGTTGTTCTTGGTATCGACCTCTTCCCTGCGTTTCTTATCCTCCTCAGCAAACTGCTCGGCGACCTTCACGGCCGCGTCGATATCCTCCTTGCTCATGTTGGAGCTGGAGGAGATCGTGATATGCTGCTCCTTGCCGGTGCCCAAATCTTTAGCGGAAACGTTCACGATGCCGTTGGCGTCGATGTCAAAGGTGACCTCGATCTGAGGGATGCCACGGGGCGCGGGAGCGATGCCGTCCAGCTTAAAGAGGCCCAGCTGCTTGTTGTCACGGGCAAACTCACGCTCGCCCTGCAGGACGTTGACCTCCACCTGGGTCTGGCCGTCGGCGGCAGTGGAGAAGATCTGACTCTTCTTGGTGGGGATAGTGGTGTTACGATCGATGATCCTGGTCATCACGCCGCCCATGGTCTCAACGCCCAGGGACAGGGGCGTGACGTCCAGCAGCAGCAGGCCCTGTACTTCGCCGCCCAGCACGCCGGCTTGAATAGCCGCGCCAATGGCAACACACTCGTCGGGGTTGATGCCCTTAAAGGGCTCTTTGCCAATGAAATTCTTTACAGCCTCCTGCACGGCGGGGATACGGGAAGAACCGCCCACCAGCAGCACCTTGCTGATCTCGTTGATGGACAGGCCGGAGT
>CAZYLJ010000093.1:0-6100 GCA_964648555.1 uncultured Acutalibacter sp. | reverse complement strand
AAGGCCGGCATCGTCAAGTGGCCCATGAGCGTCATCCGCCTGCGCTCCCAAAGCAGGGAACAGCTCATCGGCCTGGCCGACCGCATTTTGACGAAGTGGCGGGGCTACTCCGATGAAAGCGCGGGCATTCTGGCCTTTACCGGGGATACGCCCCACAACACCATCACCCCCATTGCCCGGCGGCGGGTAAGCTCGTCCGGGAACGAGCCGGATTATGAGCTCGATTTGGTTCTGCGGAACAACCGCACCACACAGGAGCACCCCCTGGGCCTGTTCCATCCGCACGGGGAATACCACCATATCAAAAAGGAAAACATCGGCCTCATCGAGGTCATGGGCCTGGCCATTCTGCCGCCAAGGCTTTTGACGGAGACCCAGCTGATGACAGAGGCTCTCTCTGACGAAAGCAGGGCAGGGGAGATCCTCTGCCTGCCGGAGATGGAAAAGCATCTTGCTTGGTACGAGGAATTGAAGGCAAAGGGCGTCACCAAGGAAAACGCCGAAAAGGCCGTCAAGGACAGCATCGGTGAAATATTTGGCAAGATATTGGGCAACGCCGGCGTGTATAAGGACGACGAGGCGGGAAGAGAGGCGTTTCTCAATTTCTGCCGCAGCGTATGAAGGCCATCGGTTTTGGGGAGCGGCTGCTTTGCATGCTGTTTCCCGCCCGGTGTATTTTGTGCGGCGAGCTGGTTTACCCGGAGGAGATCTTCTGCGCGCAGTGCGCAAAAGAACTGCCGGAGAAGCCCTATCGCAGACAGTATGAGGGATTTTCGGCGGTGTCTCCTCTTCTGTACGCGGGGGAGGCCAGGAAAGCCATGCATCGGCTGAAGTTCCAGGGGGAGCGGGATCTGGCCCGGCCTATGGGCAGGCTGCTGGCCCAGACGGCCGAGGAAGCGCTCCCGCCGATTGACTGTGTAGTCTGGGCACCCATGAGCGCGACAAAAAAGCGGAAACGGGGCTACGACCAGAGCGAGCTGCTGGCGAAGTCGGCGGCAAAGGCGCTGGGTCTGCCCTGCCTGCCCGTTTTGTATAAGGCGCGGGAGACCGAGATCCAGCATGAGCTTTCCCGGAGCGACCGGGAGCAAAACGTGAAGAACGCCTATGGTGCGCGGGACAATCTGCGCGATGAGATAAGCGGCCGGCGCGTGCTGCTTATCGACGACATCGTGACTACCGGGGCCACTCTGCGGGAATGCGTGAAAGTGTTATACGCGGCCGGAGCCAAAAGCGTGGCGGCGGCCTGCGTCACAGACGCCATCAGGACGAAGAGAGAAGAGGAGACGGAATGAACGCCCATCGGTTTTCCAGGGAAGAGCTGCTTTTGGGAGAGGAAAATCTCCGTAAACTGAAAAACGCCCACGTTGCCGTGTTCGGCGCGGGGGGCGTTGGCGGGTATGTCATCGAGGCGCTGGTAAGAAGCGGTGTTGGGGCCATTACCGTTGTCGACGGTGACAGGTTCAGCCTGACAAATTTCAACCGGCAGATACTGGCGCTGGAAAGCACCCTGGGAAAGAACAAAGCCGAGACCGCCGTGAAGAGAGCATTGGACATCAATCCGGAGTGCAGGGCGGAGGCCCGGCCCATCTTTTACACAAAGGAGACTGCCGGAGAGTTCGACCTATCCCAATACGACTACATTGTGGACGCCATCGACATGGTGACGTCCAAGCTGCTGCTGATCGAAAACGCTCAGGCGGCGGGAACGCCCATCCTTTCCTGCATGGGCACGGGCAACAAGCTGGATCCCATGGCGTTCCGGGCGGCGGACATTTCGGAAACCAGCGTGTGCCCCCTCTGCCGGGTGATGAGAAAAGAGCTGAAACGCCGGGGCATCCAGCATGTAAAGGTGGTGTTTTCCCCGGAACCGCCCCTGACGCCCCTGGAAGCGGGGGAGGAAAGGGGCAGCGTTTCCGGCAGGCCCGCGCCGGGCAGCGTGGCCTGTGTTCCGGCGGCGGCAGGGCTGCTGCTGGCGTCGGAAGTCATAAAAGGTCTTACCACCAGCTGAGCCGGCGGGTGCTTTGGGCGGGCAGCAGGCCAAGCTGGCCCAGAACCGGCAGCAGCGCCGCGAACAGCAGGCAGAGCATGATGGCCTGCACGGGCAGCATGATGGCGTTTTTCACAAGGCTGGTGCCGGCCACCACAAGGTAGGCTTTTTCATAGAGGATGGCGCTCCACAAAGCCCCAAGGGTGACGTTTAAGATGTTGGTCAAAAGCTTTGCCAAAAAGACCCTGACCACCGACACCCGGGTTCGGTACAGGAACAGGGAGTAGATCAGGTTGCCCAGCATGGTGGTGAGCATATAACCCGGGAAATAGGGGCCCGTGGGGTGGAGAAGATAGGAGATGGTGTCCTCCGCCGCGCCGAACACCAGCGCGTTGATGGGCCCGCCCACCATGCTGCACAGGGCCCGGGCTAAAAACCCCCAGGAGACCCGCACACCGTCCGACAGCTGGATGGACGGGATATAGGCCAGCGCCACGCAGGCGGCGATCATCAGGGCGGAAAAGACCAGGGTGCGCAGGTTTTTGAAATCCTTTAGGGCGTCCTGCCAATAGGCTTTGGAAAATGGGTGCTTGTAGAGCATAAAAAGACCTCCTTGTCATTTTGCGGCAGTTGCCGCAAAGACAGGAGGGGAAAAACGCATCCGCCAATGCGGCAGCGGGATGCGGGCCGCGCACTGTAAGCATCTTGCAAGCAAGCTGCTCGCAAATAGTTGCTTTTCGTCCGGCGGACAACTCCCCGTCCCGCCGGCCCTGTGAACACACGCCGCCCTACTCTGCCATACACCTGCGGCGGACACACATAAAAACGCCGTGCCCGGCCGCAGCTTTGTGACTATTATAGCAGTATGAATCGACGAGTGCAATAGGTTTCGAGAATTTGTCGAATGTTTGTCGCCTTGACGGAAAACCGGACTGGCTATATAATGATGTGAAGAAAATGGAAGAGGGGGCGGGCCTTGTGGGGAAGACAGAAGGCGCGCGGAGGGTGCTCGTTAAAATTTTCTATGCCGGGGCGCTTTTGATTTTTTCCTGGTTTTTCATTTCCGGCATTTTCGACTTGCACGCAAAGCCTTATTTCTGGATCCCAACAGCTGTCGTGATTCTGGCGGCGCTGTGCGGGGTGATGTTCCTGCTACGTAAAAGGGAAGTGAGCAACAAGACCTTTTGGATTGTCTTCTGGTGCGCGGGGGCGGTGTTCCTGCTGCTGCAGGCGGCGGCGGGGTACTTTCTGGCGGTGAACCCCAGCTGGGATTTCGGCGGGGTGTTCGTTTCCGCCGCCGAGTGGGTGAGAAAGGGGACCATCATCACCCACGAAAATTACTTTAACCGGTTCAGCAACAATGTTGGCCTGCTGGTGTGGGAGATCGCGGCCTTTAAGATACTGCAGCTTTTGGGCGTCACCTCGCCGGAGCTGTATGGCGCGGCGGGCATTTTGATGAACATCGCCGTGATAGATCTGTCAATCCTCTTTACGGTGCTGTTCTGCCGCCGCACCTGGGGCAATGCCAGGGCCCTGTTCGTGACGGCGCTGTGCGTGTTTTTCACCCCATACATCCTGTACGCGCCCATTTTCTATACTGACAGCATGTCTTTGATTTTCGTGTCCCTGCCGCTGTACCTCTTTTCCGTCTATCTGAAAGCGGAAAAACCCCAGGCACGGGTGATTTTGACAATGGCCATCGGCATTTTGTTGGCCTTTGGCGCGAAGGTAAAGGGCAGCGTGGCAATCCTGCTGGTGGCGTTTTGCCTGTACGCGGTTTTCAACCTGCCCTGGAAACGGCTGCTGAGCTTTTTGTTGGCGGCGGCGGTGGGATTTACCGGGTGCTTCCTGCTCGTTGACCAGGCGGCGGCCTACACCGGGGCCATCAAGCAGGACAAACTGGAGGAGCTGCAGTTCCCCACGGAGTATTGGATCTATATGGGCCTTTATGATATAGGCGGCTTCCACCAGGAGGACTTTGACCTCATGTACGGCCTGCCCACCAAAACGGCACGCCAACAGGCCGCTCGGGAGGGCATTGTCCAGCGGCTGAAGGAATACGGCGTGGGCGGTATGCTGGAGCACCTGACGAAGAAAGCCGGCTTTACTTTTGGGGACGGCACCTACTTCATTTCCGTCCAGCTCAGCCGCCAGCCCTTAAAGGAGACCGCCATTTCCCCCTATTTCCTGCTGGGCAGCGAAAAGGTAGAATATTTCTACATCGCCGCGGACGCCTATCAGGCGCTGATCCTGCTTTCCCTGCTGGCCGGGCTGGTGCTGGACTTTATAAAGAAGAAAGGCTTCGGCCTTACCACTCTGCTGTATGTGGCCCTGTTCGGCCTGGCGCTGTTCCTGATGATATGGGAGACCCGCTCCCGGTACCTGCTGAACTTTACTCCCATCATGCTCATCCTGATGGGCAACGCCTTATGGCAGCTATATGAACTGATAGAGGGCAAAATAAAAAAGAGAAAGAAAGCCGCTGAACCTGAGAATACCTTAAACCAGCGGCAACTGGAAGAAGTAAAATAGAAGAAAAAAGAGATATCCACATAATCTGCGAATATCTCAAACTTACGGTGATTGGAAGAAGAAAAAGTCTTACGATTTTTGCTTATTATCGGTCACTGGAGGACGTAAAAATTCCATCAACCAACAATCCTCCATCACGCCCTCGTGGAGCTCATGGGCGGGGAGGAGCTTTATCTTGCAAAAGCCGCAGGCTTCATAGCACCGCAGCGCCCGAGGATTGTTATCGTGGGGATCCAGGATAACGGACCGGGCGTTTTCCTGCTCTGTCAAATATTCGACCACCATGGAAATAAACGTCCGGCCTATCCTTTTCCCCCAGTAGTCCGGCTCGCCGATAAGCTGGTCGATGCCAAAGGCTACTCGGTTCGGATGAGGGTAGCCGTACTCTTTACACAGCTCTTCATCCAGCCGATAGACTTGAATGTAGCCTATGGGCACGTCCTCGTACTCCACAATGCACCGGCGGCCCAGGGGCTCGTCCTCGTAAAAATCCTCCTGCACCCGCTCCGGGGTGAAGACCTGATCCCGGCCCTCGTACCACTCCAGTACACGCTGGTCGGTCATCCATTTTAAGAGCAGCGGCGCGTCGCGCTCTTCCAGGGGGCGGACGGAGACGGGGCCACTGGCCAGATGAATGGGTTTGCCGTATGCCAAGGTCAGACCTCTGTAAATTCCATGATAAAGCCATGGGGCAGCACTTTCCCCAGGAAATGATAGAATTTGTAAAACGCACCCTTGGTGTAGACCATCTTGCCGCGCTTGGCCGCACGCAGGGAGCCCACCGCCACAGCCTGGGCGGAGACCTTGGGCAGCTTGTCGACGAGCCGGGATTTCCCCTCCGGGATGCCCGCCACGGCCCAGAAGTTCGTTTCCATGGGGCCGGGGCACACGGCGGTGACCTTGATGCCCCGGGGGCGCAGCTCGTCGTGGATAGCCTTGGAAAACTCCAGCACGAAGGACTTTGTGGCGCTGTACACCGACATGCGGGGGCAGGGGGCAAAGGCCGCGATGGAGGAAATGTTCAGGATCAGGCTGTCGTCCAGCATATAGGGCAGGCACATGCGGGTGACGGCAGTCAGGGCCCGGCAGTTCAGGTCGATCATGCTGGTTTGCAGGCCGCAGTTGGAGGAGAAAAAGTCCACGCCCTTGCCGAAGCCGGCGCTGTTGACCAGCACCTTGATCTCCGGGTTGTTTTCCTTCAAAAGCTGCTCGAAAATGTGAAGGCTTTCCTCCTTGGAAAGATCCAGGGAAATGGCGGCAATGGTCTTGTCCGGGTGCTCCTCGGCAATTTCCTTTAAGAGATCCTTCCGCCTTGCCACCAGCCAAAAGGCGTCTACCGTGGGGTATTGGGCGATAATGGCGTTGATGTATTCCTTCCCCAGCCCGCTGGACGCGCCGGTGATGACCGCTGTGATCATAAAATATCCTTCCTTTTCTGCAAAGCCTTTTCCTAAATTTTACGCTTTTCCGGGCCAGCCGTCAATATTTTTATTTGAAATGGCCCCCATATATGATATAATAACCTCACGGAATTCTTTCAAAATCAAAGATTTTGAGAATTCCGGAGAACATTGTATCATG
>CAZYLJ010000092.1:0-6172 GCA_964648555.1 uncultured Acutalibacter sp. | reverse complement strand
TATAACGCCCTTGGCTGTAGGTAACACAGCTGAGGGCGTTATGTCGTCATTAGATTAATTTATCGAGAAGGGATGTTGTTGATTTATTCATGTATTTTATGGCAGGTATTTCGCCTTTGATTTAGTAAAACAACTTTCCGAAAGACGGTGGCGTTAAGCCACATTACTTGAAATACTATTCAACTTTTTCTTTTATCCGCTGCGGGAAGCCGTGTTCCCGATTTTCCTGGTAAAGCTGTTTAGCTGCGTTTTTCATATCCCGGTTTGGGTGGGAGCACTACGCGGATCCCTCCAAGAGCGATAGAAAGCCCGCGGAGGATTTCACGTAAATCGCACTGCGGGCCGTGCTTATTTGTTTTTCAGTTCCCGCACGTCCTCCGGGGTGCAGGGGGCAGAAGCGTATCGGGCCTTTTCATACAGCCGGTGCAGCTTCGGGTCGTCGATGCCGGCGGCGTCTTCTATCTCCGCGGGGGAACGCCAGCGCTCCGGCGGCTCCTTGGCGGCCTTCTTCACGGCCTTGCGGTAGTGGCGGCGTATCATCGCGTTGGGGGAGCGATCCAGGAAAGCGGGGCGCTTCCAGCCTCCGGAGGAAACGGTCACATCCTCGGCCTCGTCGTCTTTTTTCAAAAACTGCACCACATCCCGGTTATCCGTGTAGGAGGAGCGATAGTTGCGAAAAATACGGTAAACGCCCCAAAGCAGCAGGGCGGCCACCGCCGCCAGCGCCACGATGTAAAACAGATTGAGCACCCAGTCGGGGATCTTCCACGTGGACTCGCCGTCATCGCCAAGAAGAGCGGTAAGGTCCGGCATGTCGCCGCTTGGAGATTCCTCCTCAGATGGCTCCGCCTGATAGGTGTAGCTTCCGTTCAGCTCCGGCATGGTGAGCCGCAGGCTGCCCTCCCAGCCGGCTGCGGCGGGCAGCAGCAGGGCCCCCGCCAGCACCAGGGCGGCAATCAGTGCCCCGCAGGCGATGTGCTGGATGCGCCGGCTGGGCAGGTTGTACATGCCCCGGTTCAGCACAAGGTAGTCGTCCACGCGCTCCAGGCCGTAAAAGGCCAGGCACAGCAGCAGATAGACCGCCGCCGAAAGGACGGAGAGCCTTTGCAGGGTGGGCAGGGCCAAAAACGCGCTGAGAAGGAACGTCACGGCGAAAATCAGCAGGCACGGGTAGTGGGGGGCGTCAAACACAGAGCGGTTCTTTTCCTCTATGATGCGCCGGTAGCCCCGGAAAAAGCACAGCAGGGCCCCCAGGATCAGGCCGCCCCAATGGCCCAGCAGCAGCCAGGACAGGGCGGAAATGATCAGGGCGGCGGGGATGTACTGCCACAGGGCCGGCAGGCGCTCGACGGCGTAATAACTCAGGGCGACGGGCACGCAGAACAGCAGCCCCCGCAGGTAGACGGGCATGGCGTCCAGGTGGAGGATATCGAAGACGGCGGCGCAAAGGATCGCCGCCAGAAGGGCGCAGTGCAGCCGCGCAATGACGCGCATGACGAGCACCCTGCTGCTGCCGCCCAGCGCTTCCTTCAGCTTTTTCATATCAGCGATCACTTCCCCTTTTCTCGCAGTGCGAGCTTTTGTGCTTCCGCTAAAGCGGAATTCCGGCGTACTGAAAGGCCGGAAAGCTCAATTTTTCGGTTTGAAAATTTATTTTCAAGCCCTTACACCTCCACCCAGCAGAGATCAATATTCTTTGGAGCGGGCAGCTCGTCCTTCTCGGCGAGATATGGCAGGATGTACACTCCATGACCTTTTCCCAGGGCGGCGGCAAAGGCCTCTATGGCGTCCGGCCGCTGGCTTCGCGAGACCAGCACCACAAGATCCTCTTCCCGCTCCCGGCCCTTTTCCGTTTTT
Source organism: uncultured Acutalibacter sp. (assembly GCA_964648555.1). GTDB lineage: Bacteria > Bacillota > Clostridia > Oscillospirales > Acutalibacteraceae > Acutalibacter. The sequence goes on along the minus strand of CAZYLJ010000092.1, from coordinate 4,315 downwards.
CCGCCGGGCAGACAGGCGCTGATGGGCGGCAGACCGTTCTCCGCCTGAAGGCAGGCGAATTTCTTTTCCAAAAACAGCTTGCTGCCCGCCCCGGCAATGCTTTCCAGCTTCCAGTCCCTGCCGGTGAGCACGTCCTTGCCGTTGCTGTACAGGTTCAGCTCCACGCCGGTCTTCAGCAGGCGTTCGCTTAAGGAGCAGGCAATGCGCACGGCGTCTTCGTTCAGGCGGTCGGCGCGCTGCACGCCCCGGCCCTCCATATCGATGAGCACCGTCACTCTTTGCGACAGGGTGGATTCATGCAGGTTTGTCAGCAATTCCCCGGCCCTGGCGGTGGCCTTCCAGTTGATGTATTTCATGGGGTCGCCCCGGGAATATTCCCGCAGGCCGGCAAATTCAAAGGGGTCGTCGTAAACCTTCTTCCTGCTGAGCACCGCCCCCATCACCCGGGCGTAGGGGATGTCCAGCTTCTCCGGGGGAACGGGCCGGGGCAGCACGTAGAACTCCGTGCTTTGGGGCCGGGAGGTGTGAAAGCTCCTGGTGAGAAACAGATCCTGGGCGGTAACGCCGGCGGTGTCGATGCGGAAGTACCCCCGGCCAGCGCACTTAAATTCCAGGGTGCGGGTAATCTTCTGCTTCACAGCCAGGGTGAACACGTCCCGGCGGTAGCTTTGGTCGCTGACGGAGGAGTTTTGCCCATCGGCGAACTGCAGCCGCCTGTCCATGTGAAAGTCGATCTCCACCACCGGCAGAGGCAGCACCTTGTTGTTTATCAGCACCTCCGCCAGGGTGGCCAGGTCGTCCTCCACGGCGTATTCCTCCCGGAAGGAAAGGCGGCAGGAAAGCCCCTTATCCCACAGGCGTTCATAAAGCAGCCGGACGAGGAGGAAGCAGAGGCACAGCAGCAGTATCATTACCAGAATCATCATATTACTTTTCCCAATCCTCCGTGGGTACGGGCACGGAGCGCAGAAGGGCTTCCACGGCGTCCCGCTGGGCCTGGGTGCCGCCTCCGCCGACGGACAGCCGATGGGCCAGCACGGGCACGGCCACCGCCTTTACGTCCTCCGGGGTGACGAATCCCTTTTCGCCGGAGACCAGGACATAGGCCTGGGCCGCCCGGAACAGGGCCAGCGTGCCCCGGGGGCTGACGCCCAGCTCGATGCCCCGGAAGGAGCGGGAGGCCTGGGCAAGCTCCGCCATGTATTTTTCCAGCGCCGGGCTGACAAACACCCCGCGCACCTCCCTGCGCAGCTGCAAAATGTCATCCCTGGTGCAAACGGGCGCCAGGGTCTCCAGGGGCTCGTCATCCTTAAAGCGCTCCAAAATGGCCACCTCCTGCCCGGCGGTGGGAGCGTTCATGGAGACCCGCATCAGAAAGCGGTCCAGCTGAGCCTCCGGCAGGGGATAGGTGCCCAGGGTCTCCACCGGGTTCTGGGTGGCGACCACAAAGAAAGGGGCTTCCAGCTGCCTTGTCACGCCGTCCACCGTCACCTGGCTCTCCGCCATGCACTCCAAAAGGCTGGACTGTGTGCGGGGCGTGGCCCGGTTGATCTCGTCGGCCAGCAGGATGTTGCAGAACACCGGCCCGGGGCTGAACACGAACTCCCCCTGCTTCTGGTCGAAGAAATTGAGGCCCGTCACGTCGGAGGGCAGCAGATCCGGGGTAAACTGCACCCTGCCAAAGGCGCTGTCGATGGACCGGGCCAGAGAGCGGGCCAGCACGGTCTTGCCCATGCCGGGCACGTCCTCCAGCAGCACATGGCCCCCCGCCAGCAGGGAGGTCAGCAGCAGCTCCGTCACGCGCTCCTGGCCGATCAGCACCTTTTCGATATTCTTTTTGATGGCGGCAATCTTTTCGTTCATATGCTTTTTTGCCTTCTTTCTCAGGGTCGGTTTTGCGATTTGTAATTATTGTAGCATAAATCCGCGGCCAACGCAACGAGAAAGCGATGCAATCTGCCGAAAGGAAGCTTTTGCATTTCGTCCGGTTTTTTGCTACAATGGGGCCATCGAACACAGAAGGATGAAAGGCGGCGGACGGTATGACTTCTTTTTCCCCCTTGCAGCTGAAGCCCATCGGCTGGATCGAAACGGAATTTGCCACAAAGTTCGGCATTCCCCGGCAGAGCGGTCTGGTGGAGGAGCTGGAGGCCCGGATCCTCTTTCTCCCGGAGTACCGGGTGCGGGAGGCGTTTCGCGGTCTGGAGGGCTTTTCCCATATCTGGCTTTTGTGGGAGTTTTCCGAAAGCCGCCGGAAGGACTGGTCGCCTACGGTGCGGCCGCCCCGGCTGGGGGGCAACAGGCGCCTGGGCGTGTTCGCCACCCGGTCGCCCTTCCGGCCAAACCCCATTGGCCTTTCCTGCGTCAGGCTCATCCGGGTGGAGCCGGACGCTTCACAGGGCCCCGTCCTGCACGTGGCGGGGGCCGATCTGCTAAACGGTACGCCGATTTTCGACATAAAGCCCTACCTCCCTTACGCCGACAGCCGCCCGGACGCCGCCGGAGGCTTTGCCGGGGCAAGACCGGAGGATAAGCTCACGGTCCACATCCTGCCGGAAGCGGAGCAGAACATCCCCGAGAACAGGAAAAGGGCCCTCGTCTCTGTGCTGAGCGAGGACCCGAGACCTTCCTATCAAAACGACCCCGAAAGGGTGTACGGCATGGAATTTGCGGGGCTTGAGGTGAAATTTCGGGTAGAGGGGGAGACCCTTACCGTGCTTTCTGTTCAGCCTGGGAAAGCTGGCCCTTTCCCGCCTTCTCCGGGTGCCTGAACCACCACACCAGATAGACGGCGGAGGGGATGAGCCCCAGCACCCAGCCGATGGGCGCGGCCATCCAGATGCCGATGTAATCCAGGAACAGGGGCAAAAGCAGGGAAAGGCCGATCTTTGACAGCAGCTCTACCAGAGAGGACACCAGAGTGATCCGCACCGCGCCGATGCCGCGCAGGGTGGAGTTGACAGCCCAGATGGCCCCCAGCGCCACATAGAGGATGGCCTCGATGCGAACCATGGCCACGGCGGCCTCCAGCACGAGGTCGGTGTTGTCGGCGGAGGAGTCCATGAAGATGGTGGCGATGGGCTTTGCGAACAGCAGCATGACCGCCGTGGACAGCAGCGCCAGCCCGCCGATGATGAGCAGGCCCTTCTTCATGCCGTCCTTGATGCGGTCGTATTTTTTCGCGCCGAAGTTCTGGCCGGAATACACTGAGAAGGAGAAGGCGAAGTTGGAGAAGGACACAGTGGCCAGCTGCTCCACCTTGCTGCCGATGGTGTAGGCCGCCACGATGTCGGAGCCGTGGGAGTTGATGACCGCCGTAATGACGAACATTCCCACGCACAGCACCATGTTCTGGGCGCACATGGGCAGGCCGATGCGCAGGTATTCCCGGATCATGGCGCCGTCAAACGCCCAGGAGTCCTTATCGGGACGCAGGCGGGGGTGCTTTCGCAGCATATACAGAAGGCACAGCACTGCCGAGGTCAGCTGAGAGATGACCGTGGCCCATGCCACGCCCGCCACGCCGCCGTTTAAGGCCAGCACGAACAGCAGGTCCAGCACCACGTTCAAAAGGGAGCTGAAAATGAGGAAGTACAGCGGCGTTTTGGAGTCTCCGATGGCCCGCAGGACGGAGGATACGCCGTTGTAGCACATGGAGGCGATGGTCAGCCCGCCGGTGATCTGGATGTACAAAACGGAGCTGTCAATGATGTTGTCCGGTGTTTGCAGCAGCAGCATCAGCGGACGGGCGCCCACCAGCGCCACGACCCCCAGCACCACGCCGATGCCCAGGGTCAGATAGACGGCGTGGGCCACGGCTTTCTTTAAAATATCCTGGCGCTTGGCGCCCTCTGCCTGAGAGATGATGACCGACACGGCGTTTGTGACGCTCTGCCCCAGGAACATGATGAACATGGTGGTGGAGCTGGTGGCCCCGATGGCGGCCAGAGCGTCGATGCTCACATAGCGGCCCACCACGATGGTGTCCACCATGTTGTACATCAGCTGGAATATCCCGCCGATGAGCATGGGGATGGCGAACAGGACCAGCAGCTTTGCCGGTTCTCCCTGGGTCATATCCAGGCTTTTACCGTTGTTTTTAGACACGCTTTTCCTCCTTTGGGGATCCTTCCCCGAAAAAAATAGTATCTGAAATAAGTATAGCTCATTTTGCACCTTTGTCAATAAGGGGCGAGGATACGCGTCTGGCTGCCCGGAAGGAATATTCCCGGAAAACGGCCGCGCAAAAAAGCACTTGCGTTTTTCGACAATATCCACTAAACTATTTCCATATCATTTTCGCGTGAGATGGAGG
>CAZYLJ010000091.1:0-6185 GCA_964648555.1 uncultured Acutalibacter sp. | reverse complement strand
CTTACACAAAATAAATAAACTGAGTTGCAGAGCCGCCTCGGGCGACCTTCCTTACGGAGGGCCTCCCTACAGGCGGTCCCTATTGTTGGTGGAGATGGTGGGAATCGAACCCACGTCCGAAAAAGAATCACCGGGGCTTTCTACGAGCGTAGCCTTCGTTTTCAATCTCCCTTGGCCTGACGCCCAAAGGCGGGCTTCAGGTCTTGGCAGCCCTTAGGTCATGGCGGGGGTAAGGGCGTTGCCCCGCTCACGTTCACCGCTCATCGACGCTCTTATCCCGGCCGCGGTGCTCCGGGTAAGAACGGCTGCTTATTTAAGCAGCAACAGCAACTGAATTGTTGTCGTTTAATTTTAAAAGATTGCGGCTTTTATCGTGGTACCGCACCACGGCTCGCTTACCAGGGTTTTCCCTCCCCGTCGAAACCTTTACATCCCCATATTTTACGACATGGGCGCGCGTAGAACGGTGAGGATTCTATCATACTACAGCCCGCGGAAAAACACAAGCGGAAAATGTCGGCAGCTTTTATGCCCTTAGCGGTTTCGCTCCTTGAGCTCCCGCTCAATATTCCGCTGGGCGTCACGCCTTGCCATGTCCTCTCGCTTATCGTAATTCTTTTTGCCTTTACAGAGCCCCACCTGCACCTTCACCCGGCTGTCCTTAAAGTACAGTGACAGAGGAATGAGCGAATATCCCTGTTGCTTGACGATGCCGTACAGCCGCAGGATCTCCCGCTTGTGCATCAAAAGCCTGCGCACCCGCATGGGGTCCCGGTTAAAGATGTTGCCGAAATCGTAGGGGCTGATGTGGCAGCCGTTTAAAAGCAGCTCCCCGCCCACTACGGAGCACCAAGCGTCCTTCAGGTTGGCCCGGCCCTGGCGCAAAGACTTCACCTCTGTGCCCTTGAGCTCGATACCGGCCTCAAAGCTCTCCTCCACAAAATAGTCGTGGTAGGCTTTTTTATTCTGGGCGATGGTCTTCGTATTTGATTTTTGCGCCACGGCGTTCGCCTCCTTATAATTCCTGCCTGCCCTGCATGGCTCTTTGCAGCGTCACCTCGTCGGCGTATTCCAGGTCGCCGCCCACGGGGATGCCATAGGCAAGCCTCGTCACCTTCACGCCCAGGGGCTTCAATAAGCGGGAAACATACATGGCAGTGGCCTCCCCCTCTACCGTGGGGTTGGTGGCCATGATGACCTCCTGCACCGTGCCGCCCATCCGGGCCAAAAGCTCCTTGATCTTCAGTTGATCCGGCCCGACGCCGGACAGGGGAGAGATGGCCCCGTGCAAAACGTGGTACAGGCCGTTATACTCTCCGGCCCGCTCCAGGGCAAACACGTCTTTGGGCTCCTCCACCACGCAGATGACAGACCCGTCTCGCCGGGGGCTTCTGCACACGGGGCAGAGGTCGCCGTCGGTCAGGTTGCAGCAGACGGAGCAGTAATGTATTTTTTCGTGAGCCTCCACAATGGCGGCGGCGAAGCTTTCCGCCTCCTCCTTTGTCATGTCCAGAACATGGTAGGCCAGGCGTTGGGCGTTTTTGTGGCCGATGCCCGGCAGGCTCTCAAATTTTTCCACCAGCCCCTCCAGGGGCGGCACATGATAGTTTCCCATCAGGGCATCCCCGGCAGGCCGACGCCGCCGGAAATGGCGGCCATCCGCTCTTCTTTCTCCTGGCTGGCGGCGCGCAGGGCCTCGTTGACGGCGGCAGTGACCAGGTCGCCCAGCATTTCGGCGTCCTCCGGGTCGATGACCTCCGGCTTGATCTCCACGGTCTTGACCTCCAGCTTTCCGGTCACGGTGGCGCTTACGGCGCCGCCGCCGGATGCGGCGGTGTATTCCTTTTCCTCCAGCTCGGCGGTCAGGGCCTCCATCTGCTCCTGCATCTTCTGGGCCTGACGGGCCAGCTGCTGTAAATTGGCGGCTCCGCCGCCTCCGTACCCTTGGGGCAGTCTAGCTTTCATGTTCCTCTTCCTTTCCGATTTTCCAATCGTTCCATTTTCTAAAAAGTCTGCTGTTCCGACTCGTCTGTTTTGGCGCGGTCTTCCGTTTCCTCCTGAAGAGCAACCCCCGATTCCTTTGCCCGGCGGGCAAGCTCTTCCAGCGGGTCCTCCTCCGTCCCGGGATCTCCCGGCTTGCGGTAGGGGCCCAGCTTATAGGTGCGGCCCGTGACCTGCCGGATGGCGTCCCGCATACGCTGGCGCTGCTCCGGCCGCTTTAACAGCTCAAAGGCGATCTCCGGGGCCTCGATGAGCATATAGTCCCCGCTGATGTACGCCGCTGAGCGGTCAAAGGCCATGGCCACGCTTTTTGTGCTGCTTTTGATCAGCTGCAGGATCTCCGGCCAATCCCGGAACCGCTCGGCCGACGCGGACAGCTCGTTGATATCCACCTGGGCAGCAGGCGCCTTTTTCCCGGCAGGCGGCTCTTCGTTGGGGGCCTCCTTCGGGGCAACCTCCTTTGGGGCAACCTCCTTCGGGGCAACCTCCTTTGGGGCAACCTCCTTCGGAGGTGGGAAGGGCGGCTCAAACACCGGCGGCTCTTCTTGAAGGCTTTGCTCCTGGGGCTCCTTTTCGGGCTCCGCCTCCTTCGGGGGGTTCGGCTCCGGCTGTTCCGGGCTTTCCTGTGCCGGCTCCGGCTGCCTGGGTACGGGCTTTGGCTGGGTGGCCTCTGCTGCCGAAACGGCGCGGGGCAGGCCATGCTCCAAGGCTTCCACCCGGCGCAAAAGGGCGGCGGCGGAGCTGTCAAGCTCCGGCGAGCAGAGCCGCACGAACGCCATTTCCAGCTGGATGCGCTGGTCGGAGTACCGCATGGCGTTCCGCGTTTCCTCAAAGGTGTCCAGCCCATGCAGGATGGTGGGCAGCGGCATGGAAAGGGCCTGGCGCGTCATGACCTCCCATTCCTCCGCGGAGACCGTCACCAGGCGGGAAGCGTCCCGCATGGTCTTGATGAGCATCAGATCCCGGAAATATTCGGCCAGCTCTTCTGTCAGCCGGCCCATGTCCTTGCTTTCCTGGTGCAGGCTGTCGATGAGCTCCAGCGCGGCGGAGGCGTCCCGGTCCTTCACAGCCTGGGCAAGGGAGGAGAGGTAGCTCCTGGCGGCTACGCCCGCCGTGCGGTCCACCACCTCCAGCGTCACGTGGCTGTCCCGGCCCAGACACTGGTCCAAGAGGGACAGGGCGTTCCGCAGAGCGCCGTCGGAGACACGGGCAATCAGCAGGGCCGCGTCCCGGTCGATCTGCGCGCCCTCCTGCTCGGCAACATAGGCGAGCCTGTCGGCAATGGCCTCCGGGGAGATGCGTTTAAAGTCGAACCGCTGGCACCGGGAAAGGATGGTGGGCAGCAGCTTGTGCACCTCGGTGGTGGCCAGGATGAAGATGACATGAGGAGGAGGCTCCTCCAATGTTTTCAGCAGCGCGTTAAAGGCCGCCGTAGAGAGCATGTGCACCTCGTCGATGATGTATACCCGGTACCTGGCCACCGCCGGGGTGAAGTTCGCCTCCTCGATCAGGGTGCGAATGCTGTCGATGCCATTGTTGCTGGCGGCGTCGATCTCCACCACATCCAGGATGGAGCCGTCCTCCAGCCCCCGGCAGATCTCACATTCCCCACAGGGGTCGCCGTCCTTTGGGTGCAGGCAGTTCACCGCCCGGCTCAGGATCTTGGCGCAGGTGGTCTTGCCCGTGCCGTGAGAGCCGGTGAACAGATAGGCGTGTGAAATGCGCCCCCGGGTCAGCTCGTTTTTCAGCGTGACCGTGACCTGGGGCTGATCCACCACATCGGCAAAGAATCGGGGCCGATATTTGCGGTACAGCACCTTATACGCTGACATGGAAACCACTCCTTTCCCTGGCAGTCAAGAGAGAAAAAACAAGGGCAGGGCCCAATAAGATTTGGAAACGGGCAGGCGTCCTGCGTCGCCCGGAAACTTCCGCTTAATGCTGCTCGGTTCCCCGCCTGACATGGTTCACGGCGTTCCGCCGCGCAGACCTGCCCGCTCCCAGATCCCATTGGATTTCCTGCCATACTGCAAAAGATACACTAACGTGATGAAGAAACTCGCAAAAGCTTTTTTCTTTGAGCTAATCGGATCCCGATTTGTTCTATTATACCTTCTCCGCATTGAAAAAACAAGAGAAAAATGATAAGATATCTGCAACGCGGAGCGAAAGGAGGAAAATCATGGAGATCAGGAAAACACTGCCCAAGGATCTGCCGGCCATTGGGGAACTGTACAAAAGCGCCAAGGCCGCCCTGAAAGCCCAGGGCATCGACCAGTGGCAGACCGGCGATTATCCAAGCGGGGAGGATGCCCGGATAGACATGGAAAACGGCACAGGCTATGTTCTGACTGAAAACGGGGTGGTGGTCGCCGCTGCGTGCCTTGCCTTTGGGAAAGAACCCACCTATGACCATATCGAGCAGGGCCGGTGGGAGGCCGACCCGGAAATTTACGGCTTTCTCCACCGCATTGCCGTGGCCTCCGAAATGAAAGGCCGGGGAGCGGCGGGGCTGCTTTTTGAAGAGCTGAAGCGCCAGGCCCGGGAAAGGGGCGTCAAGGTCATCCGGGGGGACACCCACCAGGACAACAAGCCCATGCAGCGGGTCATGGAAAAGGCCGGGCTTTCCTATCGGGGCGTTATCTATGTGGAGGACGGCACCCCGCGCCTGGCCTACGAGCGGATAGAGCCCTGACCGTCCTGGAACGGCTGCGCCTTCTCTTTTATTTTTCCCTGATATAATACTGCGAGGTGCCGTTTTCCTGGCGCTCGCCCTTGATCTCAAACATGTCCAGAGAGTCCAGGAAAGGCGTCAGCTTCGTAAAGCCGTAATTGCGCACATCGAAATCGGGGTAGCGCTTGGTGAGGATATTGCCCACCTTGCCGATGAAGATCCAGTCGTCCTCGTCGGAGTTTTCCCGCACAATGGCCTTCAGCGCCTTGCGGATGGCCCGCAGGCTCGTCTGGGGCGAGGAGCCGCCGCTGTTCTGGCGGGCCTTTGCCGTCGCCTTTTTAACGGAGGCCTTCCTCTCCTTTGGCGCTGACGGCTTCTTTTCCGGCTCCTCCGGCTCCTCCTCATCCGCCTCGGAGAGAATGTCCAGATACTTGAACTTGTTGCAGGCAGCAATGAAGGAGTTGGGCGTTTTGCTTTCTCCCATGCCGATGACCGTCATGCCGGATTCCCGCAGCCGGGCGGCCAGCCGGGTGAAGTCGCTGTCGGAGCTGACCAGGCAGAAGCCCTCTACCTGGCCGGAATACAGGATGTCCATGGCGTCGATGATCATGGCGGAATCGGTGGAGTTCTTTCCCGTGGTGTAGCTGTACTGCTGGATGGGCAGGACGGAATTGTCCAGCAGGGTGCTTTTCCAGGAGACCAGGGAGGGGTTCGTCCAGTCGCCGTAGATGCGCTTATAGGTGGCCACCCCGTCTTTTGAAATTTCGTCTAAAATGATCTGGATGTACTTGTTGGAAACATTGTCCGCGTCGATGAGCACGGCAAATCTTGAATCGCTTGGCATAGCTTGACCTCTTTTCCTTTTCGGTGCTTAGACCGTTATCGCAATGTCATTAAGCTTACAAAACGGCGCGTGGGCCCAAATGTTATTTTACCGTAAAGACGGCAAAAACACAACCTCCGATCCGCGGCCCGGGCTCTCTCCGTTGTTCTTCTCAACGAAGCTTCCACAGCTTTCATTATATCAAATCCCCAAAAGAGGTGCAACAAGGCAGTAGACATTTTGCCGTAAAGGGTGTATACTTTAATTTGCGTTTTGAAACGCTTTCCTTCGGTTTCCGCATCGCCTGTGATGTGAAACTATAATTTTAACAAAGGGGAGAAAATGGAATGGCATGCACGACAATTTTAGTAGGAAAAGATGCCAGCTTTGACGGCTCCACCATGATCGCCAGGAACGACGACGGCTTTTTTGACGAGAAAAAGCTCATTGTGGTGCAGCCCAAGGATCAGCCCAGAAAGTACACCAGCAAGATCGGCCACCTGACCATCGAGCTGCCGGACGACCCCATGCGCTATACCTCTACGCCCAGCATCGATACCACTCATGGCATCTGGGCCGCCAACGGCATCAACGCGGCCAATGTGGCCATGACCGCCACGGAGACCATCACCACCAACCCCAGGGTGCTGGGGGCCGACCCCATGGTGCGCTATAAGAAGAAGGAAA
>CAZYLJ010000090.1:0-6297 GCA_964648555.1 uncultured Acutalibacter sp. | reverse complement strand
CCATCAAGTGGGCGTTCTACATTTTCTACCCGGCCCACATCGCGGCCCTATATCTCATCAAGTATTTCTGCTTCCCACAATCCCTCATCACCTATTGAAATTTTTGAAAGCGAGGCTATCCCATGAAGCACTATGAATTTCTCCTGTTCGACCTGGATTACACCCTGCTGGATTTCGACACGGACATGACCGTGGCCTTTGAAAACCTGTACCGGGGCTTTCAATTTGACAGGGCCGTACCCTACTCCAAGGACATGCTGGAGCTGTACGAGCACTGCAACAACGCCTGGTGGCGGAAATTTGAAAACGGAGAGTGCTCCAAGCCGGAGCTGTTCCTCGGCCGCTTTGAAGACTTTCTGCGGGAGACGGGCCTTTCCGCGGACGTGGAAAAGCTCAACGACGAGTATTTCCGTTTCCTGGGTGCCGGCGGCACCGCCTACCCCGGCGCGCTGGAAATGTTGGAAAGGCTCGCGAAGGAGTATAAAATCTACATCATCACCAACGGCTATGCCGCCAGCGCCAAGACCCGCATTGCAAACTCCGGCGTGGGAAGGCTGATCGAGGACTACTTCGTTTCGGAGGCCGTGGGCTTTGCCAAGCCGGACAGGCGGTACTTCGACTATGTGGAAGAGCACATCCCCGGCTTTTCAAAAGAGAAAGCCCTGGTCATTGGGGATTCCCTCTTAACGGACATCCAGGGGGCAAAAAACGCCGGGCTGGACAGCCTGTGGTACCACGCGGCGGGCCGCAGCCGGGAGGCCGGTACGGAGCAGCCCTTTACCTACCGGGCGGCAAGCTATGAGGAAATCGAGGTGCTGCTGCATCATGGCCTATAAGATATTTCTGGTGGAGGATGACCCGGTCATCTGCCGGGCGGTGAAGGAGCATCTCATCCTGTGGGGGTACGAGGTGCGGACCGCCGGGGACTTCCACCATGTCATCGATGAATTTGAAGCCTTCGGCCCCCACCTGACGCTGCTGGACATCGGCCTGCCGGGGAGGAACGGCTACTACTGGTGCGAGGAAATGCGCAGGCGCTCCAAGGCGCCCATCGTGTTCCTGTCCTCCGCCTCCGACAGCATGAACATCATCACGGCCATGAACCTGGGCGGCGATGACTTTATCTCCAAGCCCTTCGATCTCCACGTGCTGACGGCCAAGGTGCAGGCGGTGCTGCGGCGGGCATATTCCCTGCAGGGGGCGGTAGCTGTCATGGAGCGCGGCGGCGCGGTGCTGGATCTTTCCGCCGGGACGCTCTCCTGCCCAAATGGGAAGCTTGATCTGACCAAGAACGAGTTCCGCATTTTGCAGGTGCTGATGGAAAACGCCGGGCACGTGGTCAGCCGCAGCGAGCTGATGAACCGGCTGTGGGAAAGCGACAGCTTCATCGACGACAACACTCTGACCGTGAACATGACCCGGCTGCGCAAACGGCTGGAAGAGGCGGGCCTGCCCGGCTTCATCGCTACGAAAAAGGGCCTGGGCTATCTTGTGAGGTGAGGCCGCATGAAATATGTATCGCGCTATCTTTGGGAGCGAAAAAAGCTGCTGGCGGCCATCCTGGCGGCGCCGGCGGCGCTTTTTGCCGTTTTTTACCTTTACGATCTCCCCCTCTCTCCGCTCTTTTACAGCCTGGCGGTGACGGGAACGATCTTATTTTTCGTATTTGTCCTGCCGGGGTTCCTCCACTACGCCCGCCGGGCAAGGGAGCTGGAACAGCTGGAAAAGAATTTTTCCCTGCCCCTATCCGGGGCGGAGACGCTGCCGGAGGAGCTTTTGTCGGAGGCACTGAAAAACGCCGTGGGCGAGCTGGGCCGGCAAAAAGACGCGGAAGAAAAAAAGCGGGACGAGATGCTGGGGTATTACACCATGTGGGTGCACCAGATCAAGACGCCCCTTTCGGCCATGCGGCTCATTTTAAAGTCTGACGGCGCCCTTGACAAGACGGGCCGTGAGGCCCTTTTGCAGGAGCTGTTCAAGGTGGAGCGCTATGTGGAAATGGTTCTGGGCTATCTGCGGCTGGAAACCATGACTGCCGACCTGCGGCTGGAAAGCTGCCCGGTGTACCCCATCGTGCGGCAGGCGGTGAAGAAATTCGCGCCGCAGTTCATCTACCAAAAGCTCACCCTCACGCTGGAGGAGTTCCCAAACCGGGTGGTGACGGACGAAAAATGGCTGCTGTTTGCCATAGAGCAGATCCTCTCCAACGCGCTGAAGTACACCAGGGCCGGCTCCATCACCATCTCTATGGAGAAAGACGATGTGCTGACCATCGCGGACACGGGAGTGGGCATCCCGGCGGAGGACCTGCCCCGTATTTTCGAGCGGGGCTTTACCGGCTACAACGGCCGGCAGGAGAAAACCTCCACCGGCCTGGGCCTGTATCTCACCCGCCAGGTGCTCACCCGCCTGGGCCACTCCATCTCCATCGAGTCCGCCCCGGGAAAGGGCACCGCCGTTCATCTCGCTCTTGGCCGGGAAGAGCTGCCGCTGTACTGAGCACATCTTTCGCAGCCTTACAAAAATGTAAGGTTGAACGGCCGTTTTGTAAGGTCAGGTTATGGTTTCTGTAAGAATTGGGGACTATACTTTTCCCTGTCAGGATAAAACGGCAAAGGAGAAAAACTATGTCCCTGTTAAATGTCAATAACCTGAAAAAAGTGTACACCACCCGCTTTGGCGGCAACCAGGTGCCGGCCCTGCAAAGCGTCAGCTTCACCGTGGAGCAGGGGGAATTCGTGGCCATCATGGGCGAATCCGGCTCCGGCAAGACCACTCTTCTGAACATCCTGGCGGGGCTGGATAAGCCCACCGGCGGCGAGGTTTTCCTCAACATGCGGAACATCGTCACCCTGGGCGAGCGGGAGATCTCCGCTTTCCGCCGGGATAACCTGGGCTTCGTCTTCCAGGATTTCAACCTTCTGGATACCTTTTCCGTCCAGGACAACATCTTCCTGCCCCTGGTGTTAAGGGGCGAGAAGTACGGCGAGATGCGGGAAAAGCTCCTGCCGATCGTCCAAAAGCTGGGTATTACGGATATTTTGCAAAAGTTCCCCTATGAAATTTCCGGCGGGCAGAAACAGCGCACCGCCATTGCCCGCGCTGTCATTACCGGGCCCCAGCTGCTTCTGGCCGATGAGCCCACCGGCGCCCTGGATTCCCGCTCCGCCGGGCAGATCATGGACATCTTCGCCGGCGTCAACAACGACGGCCAGACCATTTTGATGGTGACCCACTCCATCCGGGCGGCAAGCACCGCCAAGCGGGTGCTGTTCATCAAGGACGGCCAGGTGTTCCACCAGCTGTACCGGGCCGGGCAGACCGGCGAGCAGTTTTACCAGAAAATCTCGGACACCCTGACGGTGCTGGCCGCCAAGACCGACCGGGGGGAGGCCTGACAGCATGAAACACGGCTTCTACTGGAAACTGGCGCTGACAAATCTTAAAAACCACCGCCAGGTCTATCTTCCATATCTGCTTTCCTCCACCGGTATCTGCATGATGTTCTACATGCTGTACTCCCTGGGCGCCGGCATCGAGCTGCAGGGCGAGGACAGAATGTACGGTGGCAGCACAGTCTCCCTCATGATGTTTTACGGCGTCATCGTCATCGGCGTGTTTGCCGTGCTGTTCCTGTTCTACACCAACTCCTTCATCATGAAGCGCCGGAAAAAGGAGCTGGGCCTCTACAACATTCTGGGCATGGAGAAGCTCCACATCGCCAGGGTCATCTTCCGTGAGACCCTCATTTCCGCCGGGGTGACCATCCTTCTGGGCCTGGGGCTTGGCGTGCTCTTTTCCAAGCTGATGTTCCTGGCCCTGGGGAAGCTTCTGCGGGTGGAGATCCCGATTGCCTTTGTCATCCCGCCGAAGGGCCTTTTGACCACGGCGATCCTGTTTTTCTGCATTTTCCTCTGCACCATGCTGTACAATATTTTGCAGGTGCGGCTGTCAAAGCCCATCGAGCTTTTACACGGCAGCGCCGTGGGAGAAAAGGAGCCCAGGGCCCACTGGCTGCTCGCCCTGCTTGGGGCCGCATCTCTGGCAGCGGGCTACTACATCGCCGTTTCCATCCAAAATCCCATAGATGCGCTGCTGTGGTTCTTCATTGCCGTTATCCTGGTCATCGCAGGCACCTACCTGCTGTTCATGACCAGCATCACGGCCATCCTGAAGCTCTTAAAAAAGAGCAGGCGTTTTTACTATAAGGCCAATCACTTCACCACGGTTTCCGGCATGCTGTACCGCATGAAGCAAAACGCCGTGGGGCTGGCCTCCATCTGTATTTTGTTTACCTGCCTGCTGGTGACGGTCTCCACCACCTTATCGCTGTATTCCGGCATGGAGGGCATCCTCCGCACCCGCTACCCCCGGAACGTGCAGGTGCAGATAAACGCCCCCAATGAAAAGACGCTGGAGATGGTGCGCAGCATCATCGGCGAGGAGTGCGAAAAGGCCGGGGTAGAGCCCCAGAATATGCGGGAGCGTGCCTACGTACAGCAGATAGCCGCCGCCCGCCGGGGCGCCGACCTTTCCCTTGGCAGCGATGCGGCGGCCGAGACCTACAGTGTGCTGGAGTTTATCGAGCTTTCGGATTTCAACCGGTTTTCCGGCTTAAACGAAACGCTGAACGACGGGGAAATTCTGCTGATCGACCCCGGGAACACCTTCCCGGAAAGCGGAACACTTACCATCGACGGCAAGGAGCTGAAGGTGAAAAGGATAGAGTACGATATGGACGAAGGCGTCGCTTCCCTGGTGTATGACACCTACTACATGGTCTTTCCGAATCTGGACGCAATGGTGGACGTGCTGAATACGCGCTATCAGAATACTTCCGCCGGCGATTTGCGCAAGGTGTACACCATCGGCTTTGACGTAAACGACGACAAAGAGCTTTGCATCCGGCTGGGAAACGCCATCCAGGCCCGCGTGGGAAGCGATTTCCCGGCGGAGGGGACAGAATTCGACTACCTTTCCGTGGAGAACATGGGCTCCAGCTTTGAGAGCTTTTTCTCCCTGTACGGCGGCCTGTTCTTCCTGGGGCTGTTTTTAGGCTTCCTGTTTCTCCTGGGCACGGCCCTTATCATCTACTACAAGCAGGTGTCCGAGGGCTATGAGGACGCCAGGCGGTTCACCATCATGCAGCAGGTGGGCATGAGCCGCCGGGAGGTCAAAAAGAGCATCCACAGTCAGATCCTGATGGTGTTCTTCCTTCCCCTTTTGACGGCGGTCCTGCACCTGGGCTTCGCCTTCCCCATGCTCAGAAAAATCATGATCGTCCTGAACATGACGGACGCCTCCCGCATTTTCTTCTCCTGCCTGGGTTGCGTGGGCGTGTTCGGACTGGTGTACGCGGCCATCTACCTTATTACCGCCAGGATATACTATAAGATCGTGGAAACCGCCGCCGGAGAGTGAGGAATCAATAGCAAAAGGGCCGGGGAGCAATCCCCAGCCCTTTTCTAATAACGAGATACTCTAACCTTTGACCACCAGGTTCACCAGCTTGCCGGGAACGTAAATTTCCTTTATGAGCGTCTTGCCGGCAAGCTCCGCGGCGATCCTGGGCTCGGCCTTGGCCTGAGAGAGCGCGTCCTCCTGCCGGATATCCGCCGGCACGTTCAGATGGGCGCGGACCTTGCCGCAGACCTGCACCACGATCTCGATGGTGTCCTCCCTGCACTTTTCCTCATCGTACTCCGGCCACTTCTGCTGAGCCACCATGCCCGCGCCCAGCTTGCACCGCTCCCACACCTCCTCGGTGATGTGGGGGGCGAAGGGGTTCAGCAGCAGTGTGAAGACCCGCAGCTCCTCTCTGTTGATGCTGCCCTTATCGGAAATGACATTCATCAGGCTCATCAAGGCGGCGATGGCCGTGTTGAACTTCAAGCTCTCCGTGTCCTCGGAAACCTTTTTGATGGTCCTGTGGAAGCTGCCCTCCAGCTCGGGCCGGATGGTTTCTCCCTCGCAGAGGATGGTTTGCAGGTTCCAGTAGCGCTCCGCGAAACGGCGGCAGCCGCGAATGCCCGCCTGACTCCAGGGGGCGGCCTTTTCAAAGTCGCCGATAAACATCTCGTAAAGCCGCAATGTGTCTGCGCCGTACTCGTTTACGATGTCGTCCGGGTTCACCACGTTCCCGCGGGATTTTGACATCTTCTCGCCGTTCTCGCCCAGGATCATGCCGTGGCTGGTGCGCTTGGCGTAGGGCTCCGGCGTGGGCACAAGGCCCTGGTCGTATAAGAACTTGTGCCAGAAGCGGCTGTATAACAGGTGCAGAGTGGTGTGCTCCATGCC